>DIYC01000029.1:24694-26407 GCA_002428895.1 Burkholderiales bacterium UBA6064
GTGCGCAGGGTCTTGAGGAATGCACGCCACAGGGCATACCTGCACGCATTGTGGTTCACCAAAATGGCCTACACATTCGGTGCATTTGCTAGGCTCAATTTCATAAATTAAAGGCCCCATGCTGATGGCTCCATTGGGGCATTCAGGCTCACACACATCGCAGTTAATACATTCGTCGGTGATAATTAAAGCCATGGGGAAATAACCTTTTACTCAGCCGATTCAGATGTTGCCGCCTGCCCGGAGCCAACCGCTAAAGCATGCTGTTGAGCCATCTTACGCAACAGTTTTGTTTTTAACCAGTTTTCCACCGAAGGGAATACAAACTTGCTGATGTCCCCGCCTAAAAATGCAATTTCTCGCACAATAGACCCTGATATAAATTGATATTGATCAGAAGGCGTTAAAAATAAGGTTTCTACGTCAGGTAACAAATAACGATTCATGCCAGCCATTTGAAACTCATATTCAAAATCGCTTACTGCACGTAATCCACGAATAATCACTTTGGCTTTATTTTCTCGAACAAAATGCTGCAACAAACCTTCAAAGCCTTGTACCTCAACATTACGGTAATGCCCCAAGACTTCTTGTGCAATTTGCACACGTTCTTGCAACGTAAAAAAAGGATTCTTATTCGGACTATTGGCCACCGCAACAATTAATTTATCAAAAATTTTAGCGCCTCGCCGAACAAGATCTTCATGGCCTCGGGTTAAAGGGTCAAAAGTGCCTGGATACACGGCAACACGCATAAAAAACTCCTATAAGACCTAAAGAGAATGGACTACGAACTCAACGGGTCTACTGTAGACACCTGAACAAGATGAGCGTGAACGCCACCCACACGCTTGTATTTTAACACTTCTGCTGAGTGGTGACCAAATCGTTGCGCCAGCAGACTACGACAGGTCGGCAATGGTTCTCCCCATTCAACATACACCAAACCACCCGGTTTTAAACAAGTCGGCAACTTGGCTAAGCAAGCATCCAAGTGATGACTCCCAAAAGGAGGGTCAAGAAAAATTAAATCGTAAGTCCCCATGCGCTGTGCCAATACAGCCTCGGCAGTGTTTCGGATCAAAGTGAATACAGGCTGTTGACCATACTGGGGCTGCCACTTTTGGCTTAATAGAGTGATGTTGCTGTGCAATTGAGCGCAAACTTGAGGGTGATTTTCTACAAAAGTCACTTGCTTGGCACCACGAGACGCGGCCTCTAAGCCCAAGGCACCTGTACCACTAAATAAATCAAGTACACAAAGCCCCTCGCACCCAGACAACCCCAACCAACTGAATAAAACCTCGCGTAAGCGATCTGTGGTTGGGCGTAAGCCAGGCACTGGGGCAATTGACAATTGATGCCGTCGCCACACACCTGCAATAATTCGCAGTTTACCTTTTTGATCAACAGATCGCTTCAACGGGATCAGCTTTAAGGTCAATGAAGTTTCTCAGGGCCCACCACAATCGTGACCAATTTATCAGGCTTCACATGCTCAACAAAAGCACGATGCGCACTTTCTGCTGTAACTCCCTCAATTTGCTGAGTCCAGGTATCTAAGTAATTAAAGGGTAAACCGTAAAACCCCATCATAGTTAAATTAGAAACCAAATCACTGTTACTGTCGATGCGCAACGGAAAGCCATCGATTAAATTACTTTTTGCAGCTTGAATTTCTTCGGCTGTAGGCCCTTCTTGAATAAATTGTTG
>DIYC01000029.1:26636-28903 GCA_002428895.1 Burkholderiales bacterium UBA6064
AGACTTAAAGCGCGCTCGGTTTGTTCCTTTTTAGTTTGCACCGCGCTTTGAAAAGGCCCTGCATCACCCCTGGGAATAAAATACGAGTAGGTGCTGTAAGCCAAACCTTGATCATCTCGAATACTTTTCATGAGCCGCGAGGTAAAACCACCACCACCTAAAACATGATTGGCGACCAACAGATTAAAATAGTCGGGTGTACCACGAGCCATCGCAGGTAAACCCATCAAAATATGACTTTGCGCAGCAGGATGCGCAATCACTTGAGTAACCTCTTGCATTTCTGCCTGAAGTGTTTGATGGCCTATATTGGCAATACTAGAAGCAGGTTTGTCGCCACGTGGTAAATGTTCAGTTAACCGCTCAGCCAGTGCTTTTGCTTGTTCAAGGCTTAAGTTACCCACCATGGCCACCACCGCATGATTGCCTAGATAATGAGTTTGAAAAAATTGCTTCATACTTTGTTGATTAATCCGCAACAAAGTTTCTTCACTGATTAAGCGGCCATAAGGGTGTTTGGGGTACAACGCTTGAGCAAAGGCTCGGTTAGCCAGAACATCAGGCCGCGTTAAACTTTCTTTGAGGCCAGTAATCGACCGATTCAGCTCTCTTTGTAAAATACTTTCTTCAAACACTGGCTGGTGTAACACACGAATAAATAAATCAATAGACTGCTCAAACTGTGGCGAATCGGTTAAAGTTCTTAAGCTCACTGAAGCATAGTCTTCAGCTGCAGCAGCAGAAAAACGAGCCCCAGTATTGGCAAAACCATCTGCAATTTGTTGTTCATTCAAGCCTTTGGCAGTAGTACCTAACAGACCAGCAGTTAAATCGGCTAAACCATCTTGCCCAAGTGGGTCTGCACGTTGCCCAGCAGGAAAGGCCAAAGTCACATCGAGCATGGGTAGCGCCTCGGCTTGCATAAATAAAACATTCGCACCGCTTTGGGTATTCCAAGCTTGAATGGGTAAGGTAGCGAATGCCACACGAGTAAAGGCACCCACAACGAACACTAATACGGTTAACACCACGAGCCTACTAAATTGTTTGAGCTTACTATGCATGTTCTATTTTCCTTTCAACAAAGGCGTTGCTTAATGCCGCAAACCGCTAGGCGGCTGACTGGGTTGTTGACCACTTAAAGGCAAAGGGTACAAAGTGCCTACTGTTTTTTGCTCATTTGAAAAATAAATTTGAGCCACTTCTTGCACTTGTTCTACAGTGACAGCATTAATTTTTTCGATGATTCGATCAATGTCTTCGACCCGAAAACCCACGGTTAAATATTGACCAATTTCCATTGCTTGACCAAACAAACTGTCCCTTTTGTACACTTGGCTGGCAATCAGTTGTGATTTTACCCGTTGCAGCTCTTCGGCAGTAATACCTGTGTTAGCAATCTGCTTAACTTGATCAATTAATTGAACCTCAAGTTCTTCGACGGTATAACCTGGAGCCGGTGTAGCATCCAAATAAAACAACGAAGGTCCTCGCCCTGTGCCATCATAGCCAGCACTGGCTTGAGTCGCTACCTCTTTTCCTTTAACCAATTCACGCCCTAGCCGTGCGCCTGAGTAGCCATCTAATACAGCCGACAATACTTTTAATGCGTAAGGGTGAACATCGCTTTCAACATTTTCCAATTTAGGCACCTTAAAGCCAATGACAACATAAGGGTTTTCTGCAGGTGCTTTCACTTGCACTCGCCGCTCACCGTGTTGTTTAGGTTCAAGTTGTGGTTTACGTGTAGGCAGCAACTTGGCTGGCACTTGACCATAAGTTTGCTTAGCCCACTGATGCACTTGCTCGGAGTCAACCTGACCAACAATCACAACGATTGCATTGTGGGGGGTGTACCAATCGTCATACCACTGCTGTGCATCGTCATGTGTCATGTTTTCTAAATCATTCATCCAGCCAATCACAGGTCGACGAGTTGGATGTGTTTGAAAAGCGGTGGCAAAAAAAGCTTCGTACAATTTATTAATTGGATCATCATCGGTTCGCAAGCGACGCTCTTCCATCACCACTTGAATTTCTTTGGCAAACTCTTCTTTAGAAAGTTTTAAATGTTGCATGCGATCGGCTTCAAGTGCCATCACAGTACGCAAATATTTTGCTTGCAATTGTTGAAAATAAGCCGTGTAATCACGACTGGTAAACGCATTATCGCGCCCACCCAGCTTAGCCACTGTTTCAGAAAATTCACCCGGCAACAAAGTCTTTGTACCTTTAAACATCATGTGTTCTAAAGCATGAGAAATACC
>DIYC01000029.1:29110-33646 GCA_002428895.1 Burkholderiales bacterium UBA6064
AACATGCGCAACCCCTGTGGTGCCATTTTTCTCATCAATTGAACCCGCTTTATACCAAACCATATGAGCCACAGTGGGTGACCGATGATCTTCTTTAACCACCAAGCGTAAACCATTTTCAAATTGATACTGATGAATGTCCCCATCGGCAGAAAACACCGCAGGTGACAGTCCAACTAAAACCCATAAAATTATTTTTTTTAAATGTTGCGCCAATTTATTTAAATGAAGTGCCATGAACGCCTATTCCTTCGCAAAGCAAAACCAATTCATCGAGTTGTCCAATGTTAGAATAATGCGCCTATCCCTGCTAGGCTTTAATTCAATTTTGAATTGTTTTATTGATTTTTTTGATTACAGTATACCTTTGAGGCACTTTACATGAAAATTCCTGGTCAAAAAACAAGTTGGTTTGACCGCTTAAAGTCGGGCTTATCTAAAACACGCTTCGGGCTTATGTCGGTGTTTACTGGGCAAAAAATCGACGAAGGTTTTTTTGAACAACTTGAAGACCAGCTTCTGTTAGCCGATTGCGGGCTTCCTGCAACCGAATTAATTTTGAAGCAACTGCGTGATCGTGTCCAAGAAAAAGGGCTATTCAAACCTGAAGAGGCGCAACTTGAACTTAAAGAAGTTATTTTTGAACTCATTCGCCCACTAGAAAGTAATTTAAGCGTCGATTTAGCGAAACCCACCGTCATGCTGATGGTGGGAGTGAATGGCGCAGGCAAAACAACCAGTATTGGCAAGTTGGCTCACTTGTGGTCGAATGCAGGGTATTCGGTGTTACTGGCTGCAGGCGATACATTTCGCGCCGCAGCGCGTGAACAACTCCAAGTGTGGGCCAACCGCAGCGATGTTGGCCTTGTCAGCTCAGAAGGCGGCGACCCTGCAGCCGTGGGTTATGATGCAATTCAATCCGCAATTGCACACAACAAACACATTGTAATTGTCGACACTGCAGGGCGTTTACCCACACAGCTTCACTTAATGGACGAATTAAAAAAAGTTAAAAAAACACTGAACAAAGCCAAAGCAGATGCACCGCATCAAGTCATTTTAGTTATCGATGCCAGCAACGGTCAAAATGCTTTGCAACAAATTAAAGCATTTAATGACGCACTGGGTTTAACTGCACTCATTATCACGAAACTAGACGGCACCGCAAAAGGCGGTATGATTGTTGCCATGGCTATGACCTCGCGAATTCCAGTAGCCTACATTGGTGTCGGAGAAAAACCAGAAGACTTAAGACCGTTTAACCCACGCGAATTTGCCAATGCACTGGTCGGGCTATAATTTCCCATAGGTTCATTATGATTCAATTTAAAAATGTCAGTTTACAATACGGTCATCATGCTGCATTAAAAAATGTAAACTTCCAACTCCCAAAAGGCTCATTCACGGTTCTCGAAGGACACTCGGGTGCAGGTAAAAGTTCTATTTTGCGGTTGCTGGCCACCTTTGAAAAACCAACAAAAGGTGATATTTGGGTAGGTCAAAGTTCAATTGCCCAACTGAATCGCCGTGCACGTGCTTTTTATCGCCGCTCAGTAGGGTATACCGGATTTGATGTCGGTTTATTAGCGCATCGCACTTGTTTTGAGAACGTGGCCCTACCCCTGCGAATTGTGGGCCTGTCTGACTTTGATATTCACGGTCGTGTTAAAGCAGCCCTTGCTCGCGTTGGTTTGTCGCATACAGATAACATGTACCCGACTGAACTTTCTGGCGGGCAACAATTACGACTACAAATTGCCCGTGCAGTGGTTAATCGACCGGCCCTCGTGCTGGCCGATGAACCCACCGCACAACTTGACCCAGATGCAGCGTATCGAGTGGTCTCACTACTTGAAGAATTTCACCATGCTGGAGTAACAATTATGGTAGCCACTCACGAAGTAGGACGATTTACTCAAGCAACGCATCACCTTAAACTGGCCGAAGGGCAAATTTTACCGGTTGCAGAATACCCCAACGGCACAAAAGATAAATCGCATTTAGGAAACTCAGCCAAAAAATTTCCACAACATTTTATTCAGACACATTACAACACCCCTTACTAACGGATTTTTTATGATGCGCTGGCTGCGATTACAATGGTATTCACTGTGTTCTGGATTAAAACTTTGGCTTGATGAACCTTTTGGCCATTTACTCAATGCAGTCGTTTTAGCCGTTGCATTTGCAATGCCTTGGTTAATTATTCAGGGTCTTGCTGCGATTGTCCCTTCGATAGACAACTGGGTGGGCACCCCTGAAGTCAGCGTTTATTTTAAACCCAATAGCGACCTGAATTTAATTAAAACCACCGCAATTCAGTTGCAACACGATTTTGATACTAAACAAGTCACTGTGGTGTCGCCCACGCAAGCACTTGAAGAATTACGCACCCAAACGGCCAACCCTGATTTAGGTAAAAGCCTAAAAGAAAACCCATTACCTTATACACTCGTAGTAGGCATTCAACTCACAGCAAGCACCAACACAGAACTGATACAACGAAAAATTCAACAATGGCGTAAACTAGAAGGCGTAGAACACGTACAATATAACGCGCAATGGGTGCATCGTGCCCAATCCATGTTAAGCGGCACAAGCATTCTAGCGTTGGCGTTGGGTTTGGTCATTGTCAGCATGGTACTCATTGTGACATTTAACACCGTTCGCTTGCAGCTCCTTCGCAATCAACTCGAAGTACATGTTTTAAAATCACTGGGAGCAACCGATGCCGAAGTGGGAAAGCCCATTTTATGGTGGTCGGTCAGCTTAGCGTTCATTTCATTTATGCTGGCTTACTGCGCAGTTCGGGTTGGTTTATCTGTAGCCGATCAATCCATCGGCCAATTGGTACGCCAATTTGATCACGATTTTTTCTTTGAATTACCCAGTCTGTTCACGTTGCTCATCATGATGATCGGCTGGGGTATTTTAGTAGTTAGCGGCGCATGGGTGTCTGTCAAGACTACCTTGTTTAAATTACGTTGAGCATTCTTTATTCCAAGAGCAAAGCCTCAAGCCAGGTTATGCTCTTACTTTTTGGTTCAAGCTTTTTTTAATTCTCTACTATGTTTTCCAGTGCTCCTTTATCTCAAACAACAATCAAGAATCCGATACAGTTTGTCGAACAGATCAATCAAGTCAATGTTGTGACAGCCCAAATGACAACAGAAGGGTTATCCAGCCGAGTATCTGCGTTAAGCAAACTGTTACTCAACGAGAAAAGTAAATCCCTTCCAAATCATAAAGCGATTGAACAACACCTTCGACAAGTCCAACATTTGTCTGAAAAAATTACAGCGAAATTATTACCTGCCGTGAATCATTTTTGTTTTCAGGAAAAAAAATCAAAAACAGAGAATCAGCCCACTAAATCTCAACAGTTAGTCCAACTGCGTCAACGCAATAATCTAAAACTGCAACATTTTGAGAAAACTCTCGAACAACTCAGTGACTTTTTTAATCAGAACAAGAACAACTGGATCATGGCGTTAAGTGATCCGAATCAACAAACTGCAGTCATGCGGCTTTTTAAAGCACTCAGCATTTACGAGAACTTAATTCAAGACAGTCTCTTTATAAGTTCTTCCAGTCAAACTTTAGCCTCATTTTCTTATAACACCATGATTGCTTTGCAAGAACAATTGGTACGCATTCAAAATGGCTCGAAAAAGCAAGAGTGCTTAAAACTGATCAGAAATACCCAACAATTAGCCTTCAAAGCAGCAAATCTGTATAACCAATTTCAAACTCTTAGTTATAACGACAAACCCTTTTTGGAATTATTCAGTTCATCGATGAGAAAACACAATTTAATTTGTGAACAACTCAGCAACATGGATTTAAGTCACTCTGAGCTATTACTCGCTTTAGCTGAACGACACAAAACACCTGAAATCGTAGATCAATTAATTAACGAGATTGATCAAATTCAAACCTGTTACGACACCAACAATGCTGCCTGCTCAGAATTTTTTGCCGATTGTACTGGATTTCTAAGCGACGATTCAGCACCTCAACCCCCCTTAGAAAGCAAGTCAAGCCTTAACCGTTTACACTCACCACAGCGATTAAGTCAACAACAAGAAAAAATCACTGTCCCCAACACCCCACAACCCGCCAACACGAAAGACAAGCCCGCATTAACCCCCAACACGCAAGCTGTTACCCCAATTGACACTTTAGAGATTCAGCTCTCGATTGAAAAACGCCTAGAATGGTTTAAAAGTGATTTAAAACAGTTCACCTCCACAAACCCAGACCTGAGTCAACACGACCTAGTCACCCAGCTAACTGAATTAGCACAAGTGATTGAATACAAAAATCAAAACGACTGGCCTAAGCAAACCGAACAAATTCAAACTCAACAAACCACATTAGAACAAGAATTACTCGATCTAGAACATCAATTGAATAAGTTGTCGTTTTCCACTGAAAAAAAGCAGCCTCTTCAAGCAACCACACGCAACACACCAACAGGTGTGACCACGAACCAAACTACCAATCAAAACGCGAACCAATCTACTCACCAAACCG
>DIYC01000029.1:33818-40729 GCA_002428895.1 Burkholderiales bacterium UBA6064
GAAATCTACTCACCAAACCGATCCAACATCAACCCAAAAACCACTCGACACCACGCCAATAGAACCTAAAACCCTTGATGCGACCCAACCAATCCCTTTAAACACGCTCTTGAATCGGTCAACAGATCTCATTTACAAACTGGGTCTTAAAATTAATCACTACAGTAACTTACAACAAACGCTACAAAATTCATTACTTCAAGACTCTGTATTTAGTCCTTTATGGGCCAATGTATACGAGGCTCAAGTGGTGATTAATCAACTCAATGCCTCGCTACATCACAGCATGCACCAAGCGCTTTTAGTTCCCTTTCTCGATATTCGTGAAACCATTCAAACAGTACACGAAATGATTCGATTCATTCAAATCCATAAAACACACCCACACTTTGATGAATACAATGCACGTGATTTTTTAGAGTACATTCCCCATTGGGTCAACGACTTTGAGCCTCACTTTAGGTATTTAGATACATTATTAAACGGTAGCTTTCTTAACCAACAAAATACCAAACATTGAAAAAAAGCCGCAACTCGCGGCTTTTTAAAAAACACAGCAACAATTTATTGCACTTGAATACTCTTCTGATCGTTGGTACTGGGCACAAACTCAGCGCCTTGCAATTCAGCCGCAATCACCCGAACATTAAAAGTACCAGGGCTTGGGCTAATTGGCGAACGCACCAAAGCGCCGTTGCCGCTCATCTGAGGATTGCTACCTTTGCCATTGCTAGCTTTAACGGATGTTGTGCCCGCCGCACAACTCGTTAACGCTTGGCCTGAACCGGTGACTACCCCCGTCCATTCTACTTTCACCAACACATTCGCAATACACTGCCCAGCTTCATTGGTCACTAAAACTAAAGCATCGGCACGATATTCAGCTGGGTTTTTACCACGAGCCTTACGGGCTAAACCCGCCATCGTAATCGTGTTTACACCGATTTTAAGCAGTGGCTGTGGTTCGTTCACAGTAATAGTCACCGATTCAGAGTCAGACAACCCAGTTGCATCCGTCACAGTTAAAGTAGCAACAAAGGTACCCGCAACAGGATAGGTATAACGCACCAGGGCACCCGTAGCGCTTTGCCCATTACCAAAATCCCAACTGTAGCTGCTAATGTCACCATCCAGATCCACTGAACCAGAACCATTAAAATCGACAGCAAAGGGCGCAACGCCACCAACTGCCGAGGTCGTTATTCTGGCCAACGGTTGATTAGGTCCGCCAGTTCCTGGCTGCGCCTGAACGGCTACCGTGTAAATACCAATGCTGCCGTATTGGGTATACCCGCCAAGCAAGGGGTCGCCTTTACCCGCACCCTCAACGCGGAGAAAATATTGCCCAGCCAATGGAATGTTAAATGTTAAACTGGCCGCCAGCAGATCGATGGGGTTTGCAGAGGCCAACGCTTGGCCATTCTCATTCAACAAAGTCAGCAGCACATCCACATTGGGCGACAGATGAAAGGGATTCACATCCACTTTAAGTTCACCGGCCCCTGCTGTAATTAAAAAAAGATCCGAATCATTAGGCCCCTGTAAGATACCTTGCAAGGCATACGTTAAAAAACCATTTTGTAGACTCGATTGTAATAGCTCGGCAGTCGAAAGGGTGTTGCCATAATCATCTGCATCAAAATATAAGCTGTTGTTTTGCATAACCAAATAATCGTCTTCTCGATTATTTGCAGCGCTGTATTCCCCTTTAGACCACTGCACTAAATTTTTACTATAGCCCACACCCATAATTGGCGCCCAACCGGTTGCACCTGTGCCATGCCCTCCGTAATAAGCACTGCTTGAGGTACCATCATGGTTTAGCCCTAAGTTATGTCCTGCTTCATGACTGGCCGCTTCAGCGGCACCTTTAAGGCCTTGATTAAAAACAAACGCAGGCTTGTAAAAAGAACCTTGCGCATCAAACACACTCAGATACGCAAAACCGCCACAACCGCAGGGTCGATTCAAATCGTTCGTAAAATTTCGGGTCATCACCACATGTGAACCAAACGTGTTATCGGTCGAACTGCTGCGAACAATCGCATCAACACCTAAGTCTCGAGTGGTCACATTAATATCAAAGGCCGAAAAATCTTCGGAAACTAATTTCCAAATTTGTTGAATTTGTTGCAACTCAGTGGTACTAAAGGTATTGGGGTTACCATCCAAATCATAGGGCGGATGAACAATCGAGCTGACACCATAACTTTGGTTCCAAGCCGTACCAGTTGTTACAGAACCATCAAAATCAAGATATAACGTTCTTGTTGAGCCAGGTTTACTTTCTAGAAAAAAGGTTTGATCAAGCGGAATGTTTAACTGATTGGCACCGGTATTGGGGGCAACAATTGCTTGCTCTGGCTCAACAGCAGCAGGTTCCACATACAACAAACTACCTGTTTCATCCACATACGCAGTCGGGTCTTGAATAAACAGAGTCTCTGCTGATTCTAAATCAAAACCATAAAATTGAGCAAAGTCGGCCAGCTTACCGCTGGCTTGTAACAACTGAACCGCACGTTGCCCGTTTGCTTTTTCTGGCAAGATAATGTTAGGTTTATCTTTTAACGGCTGACTCGGTTTTGCTTGGTCTGGTCGAACTGCACCGGTATTGGCTAATACAGCAGTACTCAAACTACTTATTAACACAGCGTAGCTTAACAACTTAAATGTTCTCATAGCAACTCCGATAGGTGTGAATAGACACTTGAGAGTTTATTCCCGAAACAGAACAAGCTCATTAAAAACAATGGGTTAAGAATCTGTCTGTCATACTTAAATAACCGACAAAAAAGACTTAACGCAAGCCAATTGTGATCTCAGTGTAGAAAACTAGCGGTATGAAAAGCATGGGGTTAACTCTTTTGGGTTAACCTTTACGCTTATTTACGCGCATTCAAGTCAAAGACTTTACTTTTTATGAGGAGGAATAAACTGCCGATCTAACCGAGCAGCGGTGAATGAATAACGGCTCAGATGGGCTTTTCGTTTCTTAACCTGCCACAACAATGAAGGCCTTACCCAACCTAAATCAACATGCTCTTGAATGGTTTGTAGTGAAATAAAACCATCTTCAACGGCATCAATTAAGGCTTGAACCCAAATCGGAGTCAAACTATTTTTTCGGCTTAACCAAGGTTGCCGGTTCATGTCGGTAAAATGCAATAAAGCCGTTTGGCCCGGTTCATACGCTTCCAGTGAATTCCAACAACTCGGGATACTGGCCTGCTGTTGATTCACAATTTTCATTTGATACATCAACTCGTTGTAAGTGAGTTTGCCTTCATCTAACAGACTCACAATATGACTCGGTGCCCATTCTTTCAGTTGCTCGCAATTGAGCAACATCACACTGTATTGTGGATCGCGATTCTCGCTCCCGCTGAACCCAGCCGACAACAACTGAGAACCCTCAAAAGGAATGTTCCATAACTTCATAATGTCGGTGAACACCATCATGTCTGAATCAAGGTAAATGGCTTTACCCTTAAAACCAGCCATCTGTGGAATTGAAAATCGCTGAAACGAAAAAGGAGTGCGCGGTCTATTTTCTGGGTGCTTGGGCATAGGATAATAGACATCCGACAAATGCAAAGGATGCAATTCAACCGTAGCACTGGCATATTTTTTAAGCGTATATTCGAGCACTTTAACAGCCAACATCTGTTCAATTTGGCTACCCACGTAAACGCGAATAGGCAATTCTGTATTCAATGGCCCAAAATCAAGTTCAAAATGCCGAATCGACTTACAAATGCCTTTAAACTGAAGATCATAAGATGGCTGACCATTATTCAATCGAGTTTTGCGTTGTAAATCTGAAAATTGTTGCGCATACTCGATACCACCATCGATTCCGAGAGTTCTAAACCGCCTAATGCCAGCTAAAGCCAGGGCAGAAACAGCGGCTTCAGCACTAAAAGCCATGGCTTGTACAATCGGTGTTTTACCTTCGATAATTTTTGTTGTGCGCAGGTTATACCATTTTAAGCGCCGTTCTTCCCAAAGCTTTTCTAAAATGGGTATTTTTTCTATCCAAATATTTAAAGTCTTATCACTGGGTTTGTTAAATTGATGCAGCACCCAAGGAACCAACAAATATCGAGCATTGCTGTCAATGGCATCGGCACACGAATCAATCACATCCAAATCAATTGCATGTGCGATATCGCATTTCACTTCACGAATGGTATGATTTAAAGCCAACGTAAAATAATGTTGATTTAATTCGGGCTGATACTGTTGAAATGAAGGCCCTTTACCCAACAACAACCAAGGCTGCTCAGTCAACTGTTCGCTGGCAAACCAATCAAAAAAGTTATCAATCCTCATTCATGCCCTTCGTGTTTAATCGATTGAACCATTTTAATTTGAAAAAAATTTTTAAATCTTTAATATTCATGCCTATTCGTTCTGCCAATTTAAATTGTCGAACTGCCACCTGCGGAAAAGCTTGACACCAAGCAACTACAGAATGACGCCGCTGAATTCGCAACGTAAAAAAATCAATTAAATGAGTTAGCGTTGCAATCCTTTCAAACGAATGAGGTTGATGCTGCACCAGCATTTTTTTTGCATACACGCACAGATTAATTTTATCCACTAAGTCCAAATTAAGCTCATGAAGCTCTTGTTCAATCGGTTTTAATGGAGGGATTGCTTCGACTTTCTTAGACATGCCCACGACGTTGTGCGTGTGTTGTCGATACTTCACCAACGATTGATCCACATAAATATAATCACCTAAAGCAGCAAAAGCAAATGACAGGGCGTAATCGTGCGCCATTTTTAAAAACGAATGATCAACCGCCATCACTTTGTGTCGATTCACCAACATCGTCATCCCTGTCACACAAGGTTTGCGAATTAACAGTTCAAATAAATGGCCTTGTTGAATTTGTTTGCACTGCTGCTTAGACAATCTTAAATATTGACTAGCGGTTTGATTCAGTGAGTTTAGTTGTTGATCGACCAATTCACAGTCTGAATACACCAACCCAATCTGCGGCTGAGAGGTAATCACCGCCCGCAAAGTACTCAGCTTATGCGGCAACCAAACATCATCCTGATCGCAAAACGCGACATAATCACCTACACAGTGTTCAATGCCATCGAAGAAATTACGCGCATACCCTTTATTCTTGGGATTACGGAACAAACGCACCGGCACCACACTGGTTTGAGCAAACTGCCGCACCCGTTGAACAGTTTCGTCATTGGATGCATCATCACAGACCACGATTTCGAATGGCAATTCAGTTTGTGCGGTTAGACTAACCAATTGTTCAAGAATAAACGCCTCGCCTTGGTAGGTTGCCACCAAAACGCTCAGCGTTGGCTGAGCAATTTGGGGCATGATGGGTGTTGTCATACGGACAAATTAGTCAAGAGTATCTAAGCTGATAATCCAATTTTTAACACCCTTTTCCCAAGCAGGTGGCGAAATTTTAAAGGTATTCATTAACTTGGTCGTGTCTAAGACAGAATATAAAGGGCGTTGTGCTTTGAAGGACATTGCCGAAGTTTGAACTGGCTCTAACTGAGGTTTTTGTGTGAGCAGTTTGTGTTCAAGCGCAGCGTCTATCGCAAAATTGGCATATTCATACCAAGTTGTTTCGCCTGCGGCGCTGGCATGAAAGATTTCACCCACAGGCAACTCTTGTGGATAATCTGGTAAAAAAGTAGGTGCTGGGTTTTGTCGCGTCACATATTTTGATTTGGCTAAAATACCAGGTATGACGAGTCCTAATTCAGCCAACCAGCCTGTTGGCGTGGGCGCACCCCGTTGATCATTCACAATTTGTAATTGATCGCGTGTTTTAGCAAGATTTAAAATCTTTTTACAAAAATGATTGCCCTTGGGCCCATAGACCCAACCCGTTCTAAAACAAACCCATTTACCACCAACCTGAGACAAAAATTGTTCGCCTTCTAGTTTGGTTCGACCATAAACACTTAAAGGTTCGGGGGTGTCTGTTTCAACATACGGGCTTGTTTTTTGACCATCAAATACATAATCGGTACTAAAGTGCACCAACACTGCATCTATTTTTTTGGTCACCTCAGCCAAAACACCAACCGCTGTAGCATTGACTGCTTTAGCCAATTCACTGTGTTCTTCGGCGGCGTCAACTTCGGTATACGCTGCCGCATTAATCACAACATGTGGCCGATAATCTTTCAGCAGATTCGTAATTTGATCTGGCTTTGTTAAATCAAGTTTGGTTTTATCAGTGGTCATGACCGACTCAAGGCAACTGAATAATGCAGGCTTTGCGTGAGTAGATAAAGCATGCCCTAACTGCCCATTCGCACCAATAATCAGTAAACGTAACGCCACAGCTTTAACCCTTTGTAAACATTTTAAAGAAGTTTTATTGTAATGTGATTTTTTTACTTTCCAATTGCTGCACGCAATAAACCCTGCGCAATTAAATCGAGCGGTAGGCTTTTATGCACACCACCACGAGCCACGGCTTCTCGTGGCATACCATACACGATACTGGTTGCCTCATCTTGTGCAATTGTAAATGCCCCAGCATCGTACAATTCTTTCATGCCATTGGCACCATCGTCACCCATGCCGGTTAAAATAGCAGCCACAGCATTTTTGCCCGCATACTGAGCGGCAGAACGAAACAACACATCCACAGAAGGTCGGTGGCGACTCACCAGCGGGCCTTCTTTCACCATCACACTGTACCGTGCACCACTACGCTTTAACAATAAATGATACCCACCTGGAGCAATCAACGCCAAGCCTGTTAACAACGCATCCCCATTTTTGGCTTCACGCACGGTAATTCGGCATTCTCTATCCAAACGTTCGGCAAACGATTGCGTAAATCCACCCGGCATGTGCTGTACAATCGCAATACCTGGGCAGTCGAGTGGCATTCGCTGCAATA
>DIYC01000026.1:0-1690 GCA_002428895.1 Burkholderiales bacterium UBA6064
GACGCAACAGTGTCACAGGTCTGGATTGGCAAGATTTAAATCAGACTGCTTGGGGTCGTTCGCTGAGCCCGCCCGTGGGTTTGATCAATCAACAAGGTTCTAAACACCCATACCCAATTGGCACCGCAGTGTCGCACGCTAAATTTGGCCAAGGGGTGGTGTTGAAGTATGAAGGCCAAGGCAGTGAGGCGAGAATTCAAGTCAATTTTGGTCAGCAAGGCATGAAGTGGCTGATTTTAAGCATGGCTAAATTGCAAGCGGCTTAGCTGTTTCAGGGTGCCGACTTTGTGATCTAGATCAATGGGGGAACAACGTATGGTCTGTTGATGTAATAATTGAATTAGTTCTAACAAGTAATATAAGATAATTTTTTGGGTGTGAAATGACGGTTAAAGAATTGATACAGTTTTTTGAATGTTACCCCTGAACCAATATGAGTATTCGTCAGCAAGTTGAAGACGCAGCATTCCTCGCTCAGCACGATCGCCATCTTGGTGCACTTATGATTCTGATGCTCGCCATCGCGGCGTCTTCTCGCAGGGCGTTTCCCAAGGGCACGATGTCATTGAAGCGTTCGAATGAGAAAATGCGTGATTGTGAGGCATTCACACAGTTTCTTGGTGGTCGTATCCGCCAACTTCTCTTCGGCAGTTTCGGAAGTTCAGAATTTGGAACATCAGGAGTCTCAGTAAACTTCAAAGGAGATCAGTTAGATATCGCGGACATTTTGTATAAGTTTTATCGGTGCGAACTTGTGCACGAGGGTAAACTTCCTGAAGACATTGAGTTCTCATCTCAACAGGGCTTGGATGGACTTACTGTTGCCCAGAGGTATTCGCGCGTGTCAATAAGCTCTGGTGCAAAGATGGTTTTCGACTACGGCTGGATTGATCTTCTCATCCAGGCCGTCACTTTTGCTCCATGCAATGGCACAGAATTTGGTATCGAGTACTTTAACCTCATACCCCATGGCTCGGAAAGTGAATCGGCTATCAAGGAATTTATTGTTGCAAAGTACGGCATAACCTTGGGGAGATTCCATCTGCTGCAAGAGATTGTTCGATTGCTGTCTCCGAAGAGAGTAGAACAAAGTGACGATGCGGAGCTGAGTCGTCTCTTTCTCGGCCTGTTGCAGGACGGCCAAATCAACAGGGGTGCACTAACTGGATTGGCATTTCAAAACCTTGCAACTCAAGAAGGTTTGCTTCTTTCAACGGGTTTAAATGCTCTTCGGGAGATTGCCTCACGGTATGTACTGGTCAAGTGCTAACCTCTCGCTCAACCTGTTCCGTTGCAGTAAGCACCTACGTAGGTCGGTTAACTCGAACGCTTAGCATCAAGTAGATAGAATTTGAACTCCCTCTGAAGTAAGGTTCTAATCAAGTAATTTTAGACTTTCGCTGTCTGGGTAAAACTGTTAGCATCAAGTTCTATTACTTACTTAGGCTGAGCCATGAAAAAAACTATTTCTGTATCCATCTTGTCTGTTATATTGTTTGGCTGCTCAACCGCATCTAAAGATATTGTTCCTAACAATGTGTCGCCTCTCACTTATGCCAACTATGACTGCGATCAGCTCAGATTAGAAATGATTAGGATTAGTACAGAGGTCAATTCTATGGCGGGTAAGTTGGATAAAAATCGAGCAAACGACAACATCACAACTACCGCTGGCGCGATACTTTTTTGG
>DIYC01000026.1:1874-2244 GCA_002428895.1 Burkholderiales bacterium UBA6064
TTTTTGGCCAGCCCTGTTTTTCATAGGAGGCACCAAAGAACAGGAAGCTAGGTATGCGCAGTTAAAAGGTGAATACAACGCAATTGAGCAGGTCTCGATTCAAAAGAAATGTCTGATGCAAAGTGCATCGCCATCAAAAGATATCGGCACAACCCAAGATTCTGAAATTAAGGGTCAATAAACTCTAATATTTTATTATCTAGCTGACCTTACTCAGCTGCGCTAGACTCTGTAATTTTTATAGGTTATCAACCCCTACTGGATTATTAGACCACGACAGCTTGAGAAAAATCGACGGCTATGGAAAAGCTGCGAGTGCAAGCTCAATACTAGTTTTTAGTTTGTCAACCTCGCTTTTTTGGTTTTGTTA
>DIYC01000026.1:2450-15038 GCA_002428895.1 Burkholderiales bacterium UBA6064
ACCTCGCTTTTTTGGTTTTGTTACTTAGAAGATCATAAATATGCTTTTATGAAAAAACATATCTGGGTCGATGGCGATGCTTGCCCAAGTCCAATCAAAGAGATTTTGTATCGCGCCGCACCACGGGCGCAGGTTCAAATTACTTTTGTCTCCAATCATTTTTTTCGTACCCCGTCATTCAAGTTAATTCGTTTAATCCAAGTGCCTAAAGGGTTCGATGTGGCTGACAACGAAATTGTTAAACGATGTGCGGCGGGTGATTTGGTGATTACTGGCGATATTCCTTTAGCCGATCAAGTGATTACCAAAGGGTGTGGCGCACTGAATCCGCGTGGTTATTTGTTCACGAGTGAGAACATCAAAGAACGTTTAAACACACGAGACTTGCTGGATACGCTTCGCAGCAGTGGCATACAAACAGGCGGCCCAGCCAGTTTGTCGTCCCGTGAAATACAAGCATTCGCCAATCAACTGGATCGCTGGCTTAAATTCAACCCAACAGAATGATACGATATCCATCCTATTCATTCAGGGGAAGGCAATATGAAGCTTGAATCAATCGCTTTACACGAAGGGTATCAGTCTGAGGCAACCACCAAAGCCGCTGCGGTGCCGATTTATCAAACCACGTCGTTTACCTTTGACAATACGCAACATGGTGCAGACTTGTTTAACTTGGCCGTGCCGGGAAACATTTACAGTCGCATTATGAACCCTACCAATGACGTGCTTGAAAAGCGCTTGGCAGCAATGGAGGGTGGTATTGCCGGTTTGGCGTTGGCCTCGGGAATGGCTGCGATTACCTATGCCATTCAATGTATTACGCAAGTTGGCGATAACATTGTCAGTACCAGTCAGTTGTATGGCGGTACGTACAATTTATTTGCCCACTCGTTGCCTAAACAAGGGGTCGAAGTCAGAATGGTGTCTCACAATGACTTTGAGGGTTTTAAAAAAGCGATTGATGCGAATACTAAAGCAGTTTTTTGTGAATCAATCGGTAACCCAGCAGGTAATGTGGTTGACTTGGAGCGTTTGGCAGAAATTGCACATCAACAGGGTGTGCCTTTGATTGTGGACAATACCGTGGCCACACCTTATTTATGTAAACCGATCGAATACGGTGCCGACATTGTGGTGCATTCGTTAACTAAATACATTGGTGGGCATGGCACAACAATTGGTGGAATGATCATCGACTCGGGTCAGTTTGACTGGGCTGCCCATAAACAGCGTTTTTCTGTTTTAAATGAGCCAGACCCTTCCTATCACGGCGTGGTGTATACCCAAGCGCTAGGCCAAGCAGCGTATATTGGTCGTTGCCGAGTGGTGCCTTTGCGAAATACAGGGGCTGCTTTGTCACCCCTGAATGCATTTCAACTGTTGCAAGGACTGGAAACTTTAGGCTTGCGAATGGAGCGGCATTGCCAAAATGCTGAACAACTTGCGGCATTTTTGCAGACTCACCCTAAAGTCAATTGGGTCAACTATGCGGCTTTGTCCAATAGTCCTGATTATGCCACGTGTCAAAAAATCACCCAGGGTAAAGCCTCGGGCATTTTGAGTTTTGGCGTCAAAGGGGGTATTTCTGCATGCGCAAGATTTATTGATTCGTTGCAAATGATTTTGCGCTTGGTCAATATTGGCGATGCCAAATCATTGGCCTGTCATCCCGCATCGACTACACACCGGCAACTGAATGAACAGGAATTAAAAAAAGCCGGTGTGTCAACCGATTTAGTTCGCATTTCTGTCGGCATTGAACACATTGATGACATTATTCATGATGTGTCGCAAGCGCTTGAACGGGTTTGATGGCTCAGCTTATTCATCAGGGCGTTGAGCAGACAATTTAGCTAGATCTGCTTTGCCCTCCTGCTGGGCTAATTCTCTGCCCTTTTTATCCACTGCAATCATTTGTTCTTCTTGGTTCAGTAGGTCGACTTCAATTTCTAACACTTGACGAAGTTCTGTTTCAGAAAGAGTTTGATCGTTTTTCAGTTCTTGAATCAAAGTCCGTGCTGGTTTTAACGTGTCATCAAAAAAACGTTTTAAAAATTGAATGGTACTTCCACCAGTGCCTTCAGCGCGACTTTGATTGGCTTTAGGGGGTTGTGAGAAAATGGCTTTGTTAACATATTGACCATGTCGTAAGCGATGTTTAGCCACCCAATATGAAATTTCGAGTAGCTTCACTTTTTGTTCGCGGGTTGGGTTTTGAAAGATTTCAAGTCGATTCACTTCCTCGTAGGTTTCCACCAGTGTTTGTTGGTGTAAGTCGGGCCGAGTCAATGCATCGAACGCCAGCATCATGGAATCAATTGGGTCTTTCCCCAGCTGGGTATAGGGTAATTTTTTCAGCATCACTGCGCTGAGTTTTTCAAAGTAGTTTGAATCAATTTCATAAGCCTGCCGTAGTTTGGCCACTTGGATAAACACATCGGCCAATTTATACATGCTGCTGTTGGCACCCGTTTGCCCGGGTACAGGCGGTGGTCGTTGGCCTACATAGCGTTGACCACTAAACGCATCGGTCAGTGTTTCGTCGCCCAAACCTTCGTATAAAACCCCTTGGGGTGGATATAACGACATTTCACTGGCAAATATAGGCGTGGTTTTCAATTGTGTGGCCAATTGTTGGTCAAACCGTTTAATACTCTCCATGATTAACGCGGGGCCGTTGCGGTCACCCCGAAGTGTTTTTTGTAAACCCCGCAATAAAATATTTAGTGTTGATTTCGATGGGTATATGCTAAGCCTGCTGGCGATGCCGCGTTTACCCTCAACGGCGGTAATGGGTAAACGAACTTTGGGGTAGCTCGATGCGGGCGTGTTGGTGAGCATGGTTTCAAACACTTTGTGAGCACGGCGATAGCCTTCGACCATTTTGTCTAGCCCCGCAGCGTTGCCTGCTTTGACTTGCTGGTAGCCTTCAAACACCGCACGCATTTGATATTCCATTAACACGTGATTAAAACGAAAGTTATGTTCGGGTTGATTGCCTGTCACATCATTAAAACCCACTGTGGTTTTAATGCGTGCAATGGCATCTAAAATCGCGGCTGGGTTGTTGTAATCCAGTTCATCGAATGTGCGTTGTAACTCGTTGGGTAATTCAGCGGGTAACAGTGTGTAGCTGTGATAGACAAATTCTTTTTGTAACAACCCAGTGGCTTGGTTGGCAATGGCTGAGATCACAGACAGCGGGCTGGGCACAACGGGCGATACATAAGGCTCTTGATGCAGTGGGCCTTCGAATAAGAAACCTCGAATGAGCCATTGTGCAAACACGGACAGGTTTTGAATTTCTTCAGCAAATTGTTGCTTGTCCTGCTGTGTTTGGGCGTTTTTAAAGCCTGTTACTAAGTCTTTACTGGCTTGAATTAAGCCATTGTCTAGTTTGAAGACTTCATGTCGTAATAAATTGTTTGCCAGCAAACCTGGGCTGCCATCTGCTAGCTCAACAGGCATTTGTTCAGCAAGATCAGATAAAATTTTTAGTTGGCCTGACAAGGACTTAATTGCTTGTTTGGGCAAAAAGTCCATGGCGTTGATGTTTTCTTGTGGCGTTTTCCAAATGTAGCTTTGCAATTCAGCGACTTCTTGAGACGAGAATTCAATTCCATCAATCATGGCTTTGTAGGTGATGCCTTTATTTCCTAAAGTAGGGTAGCTTCCATTTTTGGATTGTATGTTTAAAGAATCGGGCTCTATTCCGATGTGATAGGCGGGTTTGTTGTTGGGTGTTCTGTCGTTGTGTGGTTTTGAAGACGATTTTTCCGCTATTGTGCGGTAGCTGAACAGTGGTAAAACTTGGGTGGTGGCTTGGGGTAAAAAAGTTATGAGGTGTTGTGGTGAAGTATTTGCACCTTGAACTAATGCAGGTGTAATTTGAGCCAGTGTATTGTGAAGGGTCGTGGTTTGTGTTCGTGGAATAAAACCCATGACTTGTTTGTTTGAGCCCACAACACCGAGAGCCATTACAGGCGCAATTGTAGAAAACTTCATTCTGTGTCCTTATTTAAATAAGTTCTCGAAATTTCAGCGTGAATTTTAACAAGATCACGAGATAAAAGCTTTTGGCTGGATAGATGTGTTTTTGTTGTGCACTAAAAGCGAGCAGCTAGAAAGGTTTATAAGGTTGTTTATAAGGTTGATTTTTCCTGTTGCCTTAAAATTATTGTGTCGCTTTGCAATGCGATGTACCGCAGAGGATATGGTTTGCGTCGAGTTGTTTTCTGTTTGGCTAGGAGTAGTCGCGCTCATGTTAGTATTGACCGCTATGTTATTCATTGGGCGTTGGTTTAAATTCATCATTTAGCTCACTTTAAAACGAATACTGAGCGGCTAGTGTTTTATAGAAGTTCAATTGATTCAAATAAATTTTAAGATGTTTAGATAAGATGTCAGCGGAGTTAACTATTTAGAGGGAAGGATGGAGTTAGACTTATCAATATTTAAAGCCTATGATATTCGTGGAGTTGTGGGCAATACTTTGAATGCAGAGGTAGCCTATGCTGTGGGGCGTGCTATGGGTGCCCTGATTAGACAAAAGGGCCAACATGAGGCTGTTTTGGGGCGGGATGGGCGACTTTCTGGGCCAGAGCTAAGCAAAGCCGTTGCTGAGGGACTGCGCGATTCTGGGATTGATGTGGTGGATGTGGGTATGGTACCCACGCCAATGGTGTATTTTGCTACTTTTTTTTTCGGTCATGGCAGTTGTGTTCAAGTCACCGGTAGTCATAACCCGCCCCGTTACAATGGTTTTAAATTGATGGCAGCAGGCCAAACTCTTTATGGTGAAACGATTAAAGGGCTTTACGACTGGATTTGTACTCACAAACCCAAGTCCTCAGATGGCGTTGTTGCCCAAAAGGGTCAATACCGTGAATTTGATATTTGGCCAGAGTATTTAAAAAAGATAGTCGATCACATTCGACTAGAGCGTCCTGTTAGTTTAGCCATTGATTGCGGTAATGGGGTAGCGGGTGCTTATGCAGAAAAACTGTATCAAGCTCTGGGTTGTACAGTTAAACCCATTTTTTGTGAAGTCAATGGCCATTTTCCGAATCATCACCCTGATCCAGCTGATCCCAAAAATCTTCAAGATTTAATTCAAATCGTTAAAACATCCGATGCAGAGTTTGGTATTGCTTTTGATGGTGACGGAGATCGTTTGGGGGTGGTTACAAAGACAGGGGAAATTATTTATCCAGATCGACAACTCATTTTATTTGCTCAAGATGTTTTAAGTCGATGCCCAGGAGAACAAATTATTTTTGACGTGAAGTGTTCTCGGAATGTAGAGCGTGTCATTCGTCAGGCCGGTGGGTACCCACTCATGTGGCGAACAGGTCATTCTTTAATTAAGGCGAAATTGCGTGAAACGGGTGCACCGTTAGCGGGTGAAATGAGTGGTCACATTTTTTTTAAAGAACGTTGGTACGGTTTTGATGATGGCTTATATGCCGGTGTACGTTTGTTAGAAATTTTATCGCGTCATCACAATGTGTCTTCGGTTTTAGAAAATTTGCCTAACTCGTTAAGCACTCCTGAATTACAGATTAAAACCCGAGACGGTAAGAATTTTGAGGTGGTTCAAAATTTGTTAGATCAAAGTGCAACTTTCTTCCCGGGGGCCAGTAAAGTCATTAGTATTGACGGGGTTCGTGCAGAGTATTCCGATGGTTTTGGTTTGGCACGTGCTTCAAATACAACTTCCGTAATCGTGTTACGTTTTGAAGCCGATACGCCAGAAGCTTTAATCCGAATTCAAAATGAGTTTAAAAAAGCCATTTCTAGTCTTTTACCAGCAGCGATGCTGCCTTTTTGATGAGTCAGTTGCAGTGCGTCTTGTTGCGGGGTAATCGTTAGGAGTGATTTCAGGGGACTTGATTGTTTTAGTGTGTCTTTTTAGTTAGTATGCTGTTTTTATTAAGAGGATTGTAGTTGCGTTGTGTTTACCGTGAAAGAAATATTTTACACCTTGCAAGGTGAAGGTGCGCACACGGGGCGAGCTGCTGTTTTTTGTCGTTTTGCAGGGTGTAATTTGTGGTCAGGTCGTG
Organism: Burkholderiales bacterium UBA6064; assembly: GCA_002428895.1. GTDB lineage: Bacteria > Pseudomonadota > Gammaproteobacteria > Burkholderiales > Burkholderiaceae_B > Limnobacter. The sequence goes on from DIYC01000026.1 coordinate 8,516, forward strand.
AGTCTGATCGTAACTTGGCGATTTGTCAGTTTTGTGATACCGACTTTGTCGGCACCAATGGTGTGGGTGGTGGCAAGTATGAGTCTGAAGAGCAGCTGGCTTTGGCTGTTTCTCAAGTCTGGAATCAAGGTTTCGGTGGAACTGAGGCAGTACGCCGTTTCGTGGTGTTCACAGGGGGTGAGCCCATGTTGCAGCTTACAGCTGAGTTAGTTGATTGGCTTCATCAGTTTGGTTTTGAAGTGGCTATCGAAACCAATGGGACTTTACCTGTATTGAAAGAAATTGATTGGATTTGCGTGAGCCCAAAACAAGGTGCGCCTTTGGTTCAAACCACAGGGCATGAGCTTAAGGTGGTTGTCCCCCAGCTAGGTCAAAATTTAGCGGCACTTGCTCAGTTAGACTTTAACCACTTTTTTGTACAAGCCAAAGACGTGTCTGATCCCGTTATAAAACAAAATAACCTGCACTATGCAACACAAATTTGCTTACGCTATCCGAAGTGGCGGCTTAGCGTTCAAACTCATAAAATAATCGGCTTACCATGAAAGTATTTAAACAGTTTACGTTTGATGTGGCGCATTCTTTGCCCGATTGGCCTGGTTTGCACGGTCACAGCTACACGGCTGAGGTTTGGTTTGAGGGTTCTGCAACGGATGGTTATGTCGTGCCAGAAGGGGTATTAACCCATCAAATTGAAGCGGTTCGCAGCCGTCTTGATCATACTTATTTGAACGATTTGATTGATCTTCCAACGAGTGAAAACATAGCACGCTGGATTTGGCAGCAACTTTTTCCGATTGGTTCTTTAGTCAAGGTTCGGGTATTTCGTGGCTCAATTGGTTTTGGGGTTGAATATGATTTAGCCGATGCCCGCGCTGAAGGCATGGCTTAATCTAAACCCCATTCAAATTATGTGCCTCGATTAAACGAGGGGCTCGTTGCGGTTGATTGCTTGGGCAACAGTTGTTGATTCATTAAATCAGTTAACAGTTGTTTTTCCTCCTCCAGACTCATGTGTTGACTGCGCTGTTCTTTGTTTGTAACGGTGAGTTTTATTAGGCTTATTGTCAATAATAATGCTTTAAGTTGATGATGCGCATGTGCTTCCATTGTAATAAATGGCTGTATCTGAATGATCCGATCAGTAGGGTTAAGCTCATGTTGTTGTTTCGCTTGGAGTAGATTTTTATGGCCTTGATTTAACGCAGTAAGCATTGTATTAATTACTTTTAAATCAAATTTGTAACCCAATGGTGTCATGGGTTGAGTAAGTTCTTCATAAGTTAACAGGGTAGTTATTTTAGGGTCTTCGAGCATGACTAGCATTCTAAAAAAATTTCGTATCAGAATAAGTTGTGTTACGCAAAACTGAACTTCTTGATGAAATACTTTAGAATGGATTAAACCAGGGGCTGGCCAGCTCAATTTAATTCTAAAGTCACCTTGGTAGGAGCTGTAAACTGCATCTGAGAGTAGCTTATAATAGTCACTGTTTTCATCGATTAACTTTTCTAAAGCCTCTAAAGCATCAGCCTTAATTTTAATTGCGGCGGTGGTTGTTTGCGTTCTTTCAGGGTCTAAAAAACCATAAGAAAACCAATACCCTTCGGCATTGTCTTCTAAATACTCCCATAAAAGCTCTTCGCCTTGCTGAATAGCTTGTGTTGTATTAAAAGAAAATTTTTCATTTTCAGATGAAAATCCGATATTACACCGAGAACTCACTGCAGAGTTAATTAAATCGAAAACGGGAATAAATCCAAAGGCATTCCAAATTCTAGATACACATAAGGCATACAGTGACTCGTAAACGATTTGATCCAAACCAATTTGATTAATCAGTTGCTGGGTGGCATCTGCTGTGTTTAAGCAACTTGGATGAATTTCTTGAATGAGGGCGTAATGTCGACGGGTTCCCCAGAGCCGAACAACCGAAGTACTATAAGTTTTAACGATATCTTGATCGGCAAATAGAATATCGCGTTGATTCTTTTTTTCTTGGTAGCGAGTATATAATCCACAAGTTAAAATAAATCGATAGTTGGTGACGTGATATTTTTTTTTGCCTAGGGGTTTTAAAATCTCGAAGGCATCTTCGAATGCTTGTTTTTCGCTGTAACAACCTTCAACTTTGTCCGTTATCAGTATGGTTTCATGGCGTGCAATTGCTTTGCTAGCAAATAACCCTCGGTATCCATTTTCATATTGTCTAATTTCAATTGAGTTTGGTTTAAAACTGTACTCGGCGGTCAGATGTGTATGTCTTTGAATATAAGTTGATAAATCTTCTGATGTGTAGTGCGCATTGTTTTGATGGGTGGTTTGATCATTATGTTTTAAATTTTCCCCCAATTTGATGATCTGATCTAGTACTGGAATCCACCAATTTTTAATCCATTCATAATCGCTTTGGGCGTACCCTTCAATAGCGCACCAATTGAGTAACCAACACACTTGCCCAACCAAAAATGATCCGGGAAGGCCCGATAACAATGTTTCTCGATCGGCATAACCGTTCTTGTTTAATTCATCGATGTAAGCCGTTAAAAGCCATACATATAAAGTTTGTTCACTGATGGCGTCAACTGTTTGTTGCCAACTCTTTTCTGTTTGTCTTAATGTTCGACCTAAATCCGCATGGTGTTCAAATTCCGTGTGGTTAAATTTTTGAATTAAACGAATTGCTTCAATTGCTAATGTGAATTGATTCAGTAATAGTGGATTACTGATAGATAAACCTGCGGGACCTTTAAAAGCATCGCCCCAGTCGTAAAACACAATATGACCATTGGGTAATTCGGCGGCATTATCTGCTTGGCAATCTGTGTGAATAAGTGTTTTTGGCAGTGTCTGTGCAGTTCCAATGAAGTTGATTAAGTCTGTTGATAAAGCTTTAATTTTTTCTAAGTAGTAAATTCGTAGAGGTTCGCTCAAAAACTGTTTCGCGATAGTTTTTAATGGGAATGGTTTGATGAAATTGCAAGGCTTAGTTTGCTCACTTTCTAGGCAATTTATTAAATCAACAATTGATTGTTGAATTTCATAATTAGGCAACTGGGCTAATAAATTAGGAGTTTGCGATGCTCTCCCTTCAATCCGAGCAAACGCTAGCAACAGTTTGACATTATGTTTTAAAGAATTGACTTGTAGGTCAGTGCCGCCATGATTTTTTGTTAGTAAGTAACGTTTATCGGTATTATAAGCCAATACAGTCGGGATAAATTCGGGTAAAAACGTTGTAATTAAGGCTGTATGTGCTATTTCATTTTGATGAGCCAAAGGTAAAACCTTGAGATAGACAGAGTTCTTGCTCGCGTCGGTTAAGCAAAAAGTTTGGCTCCATTTAGTTTGAGAAATTGTTTCTAATTGCGTAAAGTCAATCAATTGTGATGCCCATTTGAGCGGTTCAGGATTAATCTTACACACTGAACGTAGCTGGTCAAAATTATCCCAACGTCGAAATTCATTTCCGCAAGGTAATACAAAAAAATTCGGAAAATGATAAAAAGAGTGAGCTGTTAAATTTTCTTTGCTGGTCTCATTTCCAGTGACCCATAAATACAGCAAAATAGCTGGTGTACGATCTGTGTTGTTGCTGAAGATGCGATAAGTCGTGCCACCAGGTATGACAATCGCTTGGCCACTATTCAGATTAAAGCTGAATTGTTGTTCGTTGCTTTGTGTGCAAACCAGAGTGTGTGTTGTTAAAGAGTGCGTGGTTAAAGGAATAATGATTGTTAGTCCAGAAGGCCTTTGATGAAACATGGTTTGATGTTGAACATCAGAGGTATCAACGTCCAAGTGGATACAAGCACTTTCTAGTATGAACTCAGAGTGATGGCCCGTTGACATTGACTCAACCTTTTGAAGATTGAGTGGAGTCAATAAATTTTTAAACAGATCAAAGCTAATCCAATTGTCTGTCGCTAAGAAAACTTCGGACTTGCCCTGGGGTTGATAATATAAATAAGCTGCGCCATCAGGTTCTATGAGCCGATTTAGATGTGGGCTATTGGTTGTATCAACACCCGTTCTAACTTGATAAGCCCGAGTGGACGCAGTTAGTTGCTCGACCTTTGGTAAAATTTGCGCAATGATTGAATGGTTTAATGCAATAGATTGCGCGACGGGTAGGCTTAAAACTGAAGGTGCAGGTTTGGATGTTTGCCCAGTTGAGTTGCGCGTGCGAATGCTTAAAATGTAGTTTTGTTGAATGTAATTTTCAATCGCATCAAACTTTATTTGTTGAAATGTTTTTTCTCGTTCAAATAAAAATTTGTAATTCGTGGGTACTTTTTGGTATTCACTAGGGTTTATGGTAATCGGGGGTTGAAATTCATAATTCACCGACTCAATAAACCATGATCGGTAATAAGTGATGTACAAAATGGGTCTGGGTGATTCAGAATGATTGGCTGTGCCACAATGGGTGAGTTGATAATCCATCAAATAACATGAACCACGTGGCGCAAGTATCAAGTCTGAGTGTTCAATCGGTATGTCTTGCTCTAGTGCATGGGTGTGGCTGCCTTTCCAAACTCGAGTAGAGCCAGTTTCTCGGGTTAAGTCAACCAGTGGAATAATTAAATTGATTGCATAACTGGGCAAAGCAAGATGCTTTTTTTGTTCAGAAAAAAGACTGTAGTGATCGATGTGCACATGCTGATCTTGTGCCCCAGGTAAAGAACAGACGACGCCAAAGCTGCCTAACAAGAAATCACTTCCGAGCTGGGCTTCTAGAATCGGCATGAGTAAGGGGTTGGCATAAAGGTCAGGGTCATTGAAGTTGTCCTCAATGTTGACGGTAATCATTTTTCGTTTGTGGCCCACATGAAGCGAGTTTGTAACGGCTTGTTCGGTTAAATAAGCGCTATAGCGTTGAAAGAAAAAATTGCAGAGTTCTTTAATTTTAGATTTTGACAGCAAGTTGTTGATGACGAGTACACCATTTTCTTGAAATGTCTTAGCTGCCAAAGAACTGAGTGCTTGCAGCGCCTCTGAGTGAATTGTTGCACCAGGGGTTAGTTCAATCAAGGGGGGGGCATTCGTGTTATCATCGGCGTTAATTTTAAACATTCCTTTGCCTTTAGGTGTTCGTACACCCTTTTTCTTTCAATAGAGAATAAGCAGATATTTTAGTTCTTCAGGGTAAATTGATTTGGCGTTAAAAGCAAGCCACGAATAGGTTAAACGAACATTCAGACAGCTAGAAAGCTTGCCAAACCTGTTTCGTGTTGGATATTTATAGGTCGTTTTACAATGAGGCAACTTCAGGCTAAGTTACGCTACATTAATAAGGAACTAATTGTGTCGAATAGATACTTAAGTAGTAGGGCAAATTATTGCAATTTTAAGAGTAATTAATTAAATTATGTCAACTGCTTCTTCAGTATATACACTTTCAGCCGGCGAGGTTTCCACTTTATACGAGGAATCGGTTGGCGTTGAGCAAAGCACATTATTTGCAGCGGTTCAGAGTATCCCTGCTGAGTTATTAACGCCTGAGCAGCAGAAATTACTTGATAATCTCGAGAATTTCCCACCCGAATTGCAAAATTTCTTTTTAACTTCTTTGTTCGTGCAGTTTGCCGAATCTGGTAGTTCGGGCACAACAATCACGTTGGGTGATCTTACTCTAAATGCTGAAGATGCGAACAATTATTTGGCGTCATCCCTTGCGGGGATTCAAAATGGACAGTCTACCGAGCTTCTTGATTCAATCACTGCGTTTTTAACTTCTGGGGCCAATGCGGACGCAGAGGATGGTCAAAAAGTTGTGTTATTGGGGCAGTTGTTTGCAGCGCTTCCTCCCGAGGTTTTGTCAAATGCTGGCCTAGACCCTCAAATTATTAATGATATTAAATATGCATTAGAGTTAATCAGCACTCCCGGAGATGTTCCAGACAATCTATCGGTTGATGAAGAAACAGTAGAAGAAACAGTAGAACAACTTTCAGAGTCGGCTGACGCGGGAGTTAGAGCTCAGGGTATGGTTCAGCTGACAGACGCGCTGAACATGATTTTTACAGGCAAACCTTCAAGTGATACAGAAGGCTTAACCCTTGATGAAGAGGGTAACTTTAGCGTAACGGGTCTTTTGGAAAAAACATCCTGGATGGCTAAAACCTATGAATTTATTATGACTGAAGGGCTAGACGAAGACGGTTCTTTAACTCCAGAAGGTCAAGCCGCTCTTGATTCTTTAGGCGTTCCATTGAATCAAGCTTATGTGATGCTATTTGGTTCTCCAATACAAAATCCAAACCTAGCGATTGACCCAGTAACTCAAGAGAAAATCAATAGTTATTTAGAGGAAGCTGAGGCTGACGTTGAGGGAAGACGTGGTGTTGAAATAGACCTAGAAAATTTGGGCGATATAAAAGACTTGACAGATTTTGACTACATAATTGAGGCAGTTTCGGTCGCGCTATTGAATGCTCTTGAAGATGGCGCTAGTCCTGAAATACTTGCGCAATTTACTGCGTTGAAAAAGGAAATTGAGACCATGAAACAAATTCTGATG
>DIYC01000026.1:15275-16259 GCA_002428895.1 Burkholderiales bacterium UBA6064
GCAGCAGTGGGTTAATTTATCGGTTGTTCCTTTGAAAACATTTGGCTGTTTTCTCCTTTTTTCTCTGATGTTTGGTAAAGTAAATATTTTGTCATTTGCTTAGCCTTTCATGTCAAACGTTCGCATAGCATGTAATCCTGATCATAATGTGGTTGTCGAGGCCTGTGCTGGCAGTGGTAAAACTTGGTTGCTCACGGCACGCATTTTTCGGCTTTTATTGGCAGGCGCTCAACCTAGCGAAATTTTAGCCATTACTTTTACCCGCAAAGCAGCACTTGAAATGAGAGAGCGCTTAACCTCACTGTTAATCCAGTGTATGGTTTGCCCTGATCTTGAGCTGGAATCTATCCTGGTTGAACGTGGCGTCATTCCCACCGCTGAGTTGCGGCAACGTGCACGAAGTTTAGCGGGTGTTGTGTTGACCAGTATGCAAGGGGTTGCAATCGATACCTTTCACGGTTGGTTTGCATCATTGTGTCAAATGGCACCGCTGGGCTGTGGGTTTTCTCGACAGGCTGAACCCAGCGAGCAAACTGCGTTGATTCATCGACTTGCGATTAATCGTTTCTTAGAGTTTTTTGCTCAGTCGAAAGCGAGTATTTCTGTTGAACAAGATCACTTACAACAACAGTTTGCTGTGCTGTCTTCTCAGTGGGATACCCCTGAATTGTTGCACATGTTGTCGTGCACTTTGGTTCATCGAGTCAGTGTTTCTTTGTGGTTAAATTGTTTTGATCGTCAGTCATTCATTGAACTATTCGCCATAGACCACCAAAATTGGCCTAGTTGTGTGTTGCAGTCTCAAGTAGTTATTGATAATTTGCACATTATGGCAAAGTGGTTAGGGCAGGGTACGTCAACGCAGCAAAAAAAGGCGGTTGAAATTGAGACTCTTTTAACTGAATTTCAACGTGCACCTGAATCCGCAGAGCACGTGTTTGAGCAGCTATGTCAGCAGATCTTTACTGAAAAGGGTAAGGGATC
>DIYC01000026.1:16452-22519 GCA_002428895.1 Burkholderiales bacterium UBA6064
AAAAGGGTAAGGGATCGCTTGCTAAAAATAAAATCACTCAGTTGCAGCAAGAAAAAGCCGGAATTAATTCAGATGACTACGATAATTTATGGTTATCTATTGGTCAGGCCATGCAAATGGCCCGCGCTAAAGCAGTGGATGCCCGCGATTACACCTGGTCTGTCGCTTTGTTTGCGGTTGCCCCAATCTTATTTAACTATTATGAAGAAGTTAAACATGAATTGGGTGTTTGTGATTTTGATGATCTTGAGGAAACAGCTTTTCAACTTTTGGCTCACGAAGATCAACGAGTTTACTTACTTGAAAAATTAGATCGTCGAGTTCGGCATGTATTGATTGACGAATTTCAAGACACGAATCCAATTCAATGGGGTATTTTGCGATTGTGGCTTCAGGAGTATGACCTTACCCATCAGCCCACTGTATTTTTGGTGGGCGATCCTAAGCAATCGATTTATCGTTTTAGGCGAGCAGAATCTCGCTTATTTAATTACGTGAAAGATTGGTTGCAAACTCATTTTTCTGCGCAGGTACTTGAATCGGATGATACTCGGCGGTGTTGCCCAGAGGTGGTCGATTTAGTCAATTCAGTGTTGGTCAATACTCCACGATTGGGAAAAACACAGTTTCGCCAGCATGGTTGCTTAAGCTCCCGTGAACGGGAGGAAAATCATTTCAGTTTGTTGGTTTATCCCCTGGTGCGCTATGCGAAAAACTTACCTGATGATGAAGTCCATGTTACCGAGGCAGAGTTCGTGGCGCGTACCCTTCAGCAGTTTAAGCTGAGCGGTAAAATTTCACGGTACGGTCAAGTATTGGTTTTAGTGAAGTCTCATCAAAGTGCTCATAAATTGGCACCGGTGCTGCGTCAATATGGTATTGGATATCAGCTGAAAGATATCGGTGAGCGTTATCAAAGCTTAGTATGGTCTGATACCCTTGCCTTGTTTTCTTGGCTCAATTCGACCACTGACAGTGCCAGTTTGTTGCAACTGTTGCGCTCTCCTTTGCTTCAAATTCAAACCCATGAGTTGACTCAGTTGTTGCGTTGCATGAATGAATTAGGTTGTGACACTGTGTGGCGTGCTTTGGCGCATTTGGCCTTGCATGAACTCTGGGCAAGCACTGTGTATGCGCGTTTAAACGATTGGCACGAAAAAGCGCAGCGGCTACCCCTATTCGATGTGATTTTTAGTGTGGTTGAAGAAACCCAAGCCAGTGTCAAGTATTTAAATGCAACGCCTTCGGCACAACGAATTTTGTTTGCGGAGCATTGGGAGTGGTTAAAAAGTTGGTGTTTGCAAGTCAATAGCGGTCGATACCCAAATTTAAATGATGCCATAGAACAAGTGAAAGTGTTGGCAACTTATGGTGGTTCAGAGGGTGAACAAGGTGAAACGGATGAATCGGTGGTGCGTATTTTGACGGTGCATTCTGCCAAAGGGCTAGAAGCGGATCATGTGTGGTTATTCGATGCCTGTCAAGAAAATAGACCGTCGGGCAGTTCATTGAATTTACTTATTGATTGGCCGCTTGGGGAGCTTGCGCCTCGTGGTATCACGGTGGTCAATAAAGACAGTTGCATCAGCCCTTCCAGACAATCGGTTTTTGAAACGGAACAACAAGCTCAGTTGGATGAAGAGGATCATTTGCTGTATGTGGCTTTAACTCGTGCGCGTGTGCAAATTCACCTGAGTGGTACCACCAATCATCATGGTCACAGTGGAGGTTGGTATTCTCGTCTTTTACCCCACGCACGTGAGACAACATGGCCTGAGACCGAGATGCAAACGTCACAGTCGACTCAAGAAGTGAAAGCTTGGATTCGAAAATACTATCCAATCAATTCAGCGTTTACTCAACAGGTTGGTGTGATTCAATCGCTCACAGCTTCAGATGAGCAACTGATGGGCAATGCTTTTCATGCTGTTCTTGAACAGATTGACCAGTATTTTTTGTGTGCTCACTTTGATGAGTTTTGGCAGAACTGTTGGCTAGACTGTGAACCCGAATTATTCATGTTAAACACGGAGCAATTGCAGCAAGTGAAGCAGTCAGTTGCGTTGGTTCTAAATAATGCCCAGATTCAAACATGGTTTAAACATGTTAACCAGTCGTACAGTGAAATTGAATGGGTCAATCAAGCGGGGCAGTTAGCAAGAGCTGATAAAGTGATTCAAACAGACCAAGGTTGGCTAGTGCTTGATTATAAATGGTCAGTGAACACTGCCAATCAACAGCAATATGTTCAGCAAGTGCAGCATTACATGCAGTTGCTTCAAGCCACCCTAATCGATCATTCAAAAAAAGAGCAGATTCAAGGTGCACTCATTGACCGTATGGGTCACATTCATTGGGTTAGTTCGGTGTAGAATATTAACCGGCGGGTCTTCCCGCATGGTGTAGCGGTGAACCTGGTCAGGCCCGGAAGGGAGCAGCCATAGTCGTCAAGCCAGTGCCGGGGTTTAGGCTCGCCACCTTTTGTCATTTTCTTAAACGCATCGTAAGGGTGTTTTGTTGCATGGGTCAATCTGCTTCTTTAGCCCTCGCTCGAAAATGGCGACCAAGAGATTTTAGTTCGCTGGTCGGTCAGGAGCATGTTGTACAAGCGTTGTCACACTCTTTAAATTTAAATCGCTTGCATCATGCATACTTATTAACGGGTACACGTGGCGTGGGTAAAACAACCATAGCACGTATTTTTGCAAAAGCATTAAACTGTCAACAAGGCTTGTCTGCAAAGCCTTGTGGTCAGTGCCAAGCTTGCCAAGAAATTGCCGAAGGTCGTTTTGCTGATTTAATCGAGGTTGACGCAGCAACAAATACCCGTGTGGATGAAATGCGGCAATTGCTCGATAATGCTGTGTACATGCCTACTTCAGGTCGATATAAAGTGTATGTGATTGACGAAGTGCACATGCTTTCAACCAGCTCGTTTAACGCCATGTTAAAAACACTCGAAGAGCCGCCCGAACATGTTGTGTTTATTCTTGCTACCACCGATCCACAAAAAATTCCAGCAACAGTGTTGTCTCGATGTTTACAGTTTAGTTTGCGTCAATTGGGCGTTGATCAGTTATTTGAGCACTTGGCAGGTATTTTAAAATCCGAAGGTGTTGTGTTTGAACCTGGTGCGTTGCGCTTAATTGCTAAAGCTGCGCGTGGCAGTGTGCGAGACGCGTTGTCGATTACTGATCAGGCGATTGCTTATGGTGCCAATACCCTTACCGAAAGTGGTGTTAGGCAGATGCTGGGGTTTGTTGATGAAAATGTCACTATTGCTATCTTACAAGGGCTTGCGTCCCAAAGTGGTGAGCAATTAATGCAGTTGGCCACGCGTTTGTCGCAAAAAAATGTTTCGTTTGTGCATGTGTTCGACGAATTTGCAAGCGCATGTTTTTACCTTTCAATGCAGAGTGTAGCGGGTTGTTTGCGCAGTGATGACCCTGATCATGCGGCATTATTCGAATTTTCTGAACAGTTTTCAGGAGAAGATTTGCAATTGTTTTATCAAGTTGCTATTCATGCGCGTGATGAATTGCATTTGGCCCCTCAGCCACACATTGGTTTTGGTATGGCTTTAATTCGACTGTTGTGTTTTAGACCAAGCACCAGTTTGCAGCTTGTTCAAGCGGTGTTAGCACCTGCTTCAAAAAATTTTAGCGACAATCAGCAATCTGTGAAGAAGAATCAAGTTCAGGGGCTTAGTTCAATATCAACGAATACTGCAGCAACACAAACAATTCAGCACTCTGATAGTGCAAAGGCTCTAAAGGGGCTGGATGCAGCGATGTTAGCAGTTGATCAAGTGATTGCTAATCGTAATCAAGATCCGCGCTATACAAAAACTGAGTCATCCCGCACTCCTTCACAAATGCAACAATCGCAAGCTGCTGAGTCTCAATCTGGAAATTTTCAGAGTGATTCACAGTTAAACTCATTCAATCATGCAGCAGGGCAGCAATTAAATGCAGCCACTTGGCCAGACTTTGCTGCATCGTTGTCGGCAACGGGGTTAATTCGTCAAGTCTTGGTGCAATCCGAGTTTGTCGCCTGGAAAGAGCAGCCGGGCCAACCTTTGGTTTGTTTAGTGCTGCGAATTGCGACAAAAAGTTTATCTGACGTGGGGGTCGTCGACAAATTGGAACTGATGCTTTCTAATCAGTTTGGTCGCCCTATTCAAATTCAGTTTGAGCAAGGATCTGTTCAGCACACTGCCTCTTTGCAAGCTCAATCTGCGCGTAGGCAGTCTCAAGAGCATGCCTTAAAATCTATTGCAAATGATCCACTGGTTCAGCAATTGCAACATGAAATGGGTGCAACAGTGATTGAGGGTTCTATTCGTTCTTTAAGCACGAATAGTCCAGCAGATTTATAACTTTCAGCTTTTATGAATGAATTGTTTGCGGATGCTGTTGTTTTATAATTAGACGGGTCGAATAACTCGGCTCAGTATTTACTTTAATGCAAGGAATTTGAAATGATGAAAGGTCAAATGGGCAACCTGCTTAAGCAAGCCCAGCAAATGCAAGAAAAAATGCAGAAAATGCAAGAAACGGTTGCAAAAATGGAAGTCGAGGGCAGCGCTGGTGCGGGTTTGGTTAAAGTAGTGATGACGTGTAAACATGATGTGAAACGGGTCACGATAGACCCTTCTTTGTTGGCGGATGACAAAGACATGCTAGAGGATCTTGTTGCAGCGGCCTTTAATGATGCAGTGCGTAAAGCGGAGTCTTTAACCGAGGAAAAAATGGCACCTTTAACAGCAGGGTTTCCTATGCCACCTGGCTTTAAAATGCCATTTTAATGAATGATTACGAAAAATCGGGTTGGGCAGATCCGTTTGTACAAGTTGATTCTCTAAACAATTTGGTACAAGCACTTAAAAAGCTTCCTGGTGTTGGGCCAAAATCGGCGCAAAGGTTAGCATACTTTTTGCTGCAACATGATAGAACAGTGGCTCAAGAATTGGGTAGATCAATGTTGGCAGCAGTTGAGCAGGTGAAGCATTGCCTTCAGTGTAATAATTTTAGTCATGATACGCTGTGTTCAATTTGTGCCAATACACAACGCAACTCGAATTTACTGTGTGTGGTAGAAAGTCCTGCCGATTTAGCTGCAATTGAATCAACTCACACGTATGCAGGTTGTTATTATGTATTAATGGGTAAAGTGTCGCCTTTAGATGGCACAATGCCCGACTCATTCGATTGGCCAAAGTTGTTTCAACATTTGCAACATGGAGCTTTTGAAGAAGTTATACTTGCCACTAATTTTACTACTGAAGGGGAGGCAACTGCGGTGTTTTTAACCGAGCGTATTCAACGTCTTGGGTTTAAAGTAACGCGATTAGCAAGGGGTGTCCCTTTAGGCGGTGAACTTGAGTACACCGATTTAGCCACAGTGGCAAGGGCACTCAAAGACAGGCGGTAATCTTTTGTGATCTCAAAAGAATGGAACTTTAAACTCAGTATGGTTACCAACTGTTGTTGTTCAGCTGTTTTGAGGAGTTCTAAACCATGATGTCCCCCATTGATAATGCAACCCCAGTTCAAACAAATTTTCAGGTGCCAGGTGCTGCAAGTTGCTGCAAAGCGATTTCAAATTCATTAACACGCAATGCGGTTTATAAAATTGCTAAAGTTTCTTTCGCGCTGAGTGTTTCAATTGGCGAGATTGTTGCCGCAAAGTTGGCTCGACAACATTTCAACGCAACAGATCCTTATGCACAGTCTTTGTCTAGTAGGGTAGTACCGCATTTTTTGGTTTTTCTGAGCACGCTTTCCTGTTTTCTAACAGTTGTTGTTCTTTGTGATTCTGCACCTAGTTCAGAGCCCTTCGATCCGAGTCAACCTTCGGGGAGAACTGTTGCAACCATCGATGATACAGCCTCTGATTTATCGCTAGAAGATGATGTTGAGTTAACTGAACCGAATCATACTTATACGGTTTAATCATTCTAACGGCAAATAGGAAAATTCTTTTGGTCAGCTTTTTGTAAATCATTAAATTTCATGCAACACAAACATTCAGATGTTTTAAGGACTTCAAATTCATGATGCAACCC
>DIYC01000026.1:22735-23108 GCA_002428895.1 Burkholderiales bacterium UBA6064
TTCAAAATGTAACCCCAGTTCAAACAAGTGTTCAGGTTCCAGGTGCAGCAGGTTGCTGCAAGGCTATTTCACTAACACGCAATGCGGTTCATCAAATTGCCAGAATTTCTTTTATCCCTCTTGGTGCCTCAATTGGTTGGACTATTGCAGTAATTTTGATGCGACAAAATTACCGCAGTGCAAATTCTTCTGATGCGCACGTCAATCATGTAGGAATGGATGTTGCGCTTGTTATGAGCTTGTTTCAGTGTTCGTTAGCAGCTGCCTTGACTTATGCTTTTATCAGTCTAGAAGAGCGCCCCCAACCTTCCCAGCCTTTTGGGCGCGCTGTTGCACCTATCGATAATGTACCCATTCATAACGCCCCCATTCA
>DIYC01000134.1:0-1330 GCA_002428895.1 Burkholderiales bacterium UBA6064
ATTAAAGCAGCCCGAGCATTCAACCCCAGACCCAAACCATCAGAAATACCCGTCGCCAACGCCATGATATTTTTAACAGCACCGCCAACCTCAGCACCAATCACGTCAGACAATTCATAAATACGCATAGAATGATGATGCGCCGCCTGAACCATTACCTGACGAGTGACCGCATCTGTGGAGGCTGCACATAAAGCGCAGGGAAGCCCTAAGGCAACTTCACGAGCAAACGATGGGCCAGTGAGCGTACCACCAGCAACGAGACCTTGCGTCACTTCGGCTACAATTTGATGTGGCAAATAGCCCGTGCCCACTTCGAAACCTTTGCATAACCAAATTAAAACTGGCCAGTCTTGCACCGCCAAAACGGATTTAAGCCGCTCAAGTGTTTGACGAAGTGCCGAAACTGGCACACCCAATACCCAGAGGGTAGAGTTTCCGGAACATTTTACCGAAGAGGAAACGGCAGCTTCAAAATCAGGTTGAACCTGCAAAGCTTTGTTTAACGAAACACCAGGCAAATAACGACTATTTTGTTGATGGGTTTGAATGAGCGCAAGAACTTGTGGATCACGACCCCATAAAGTAACCTGATGCGCTTTAGCCATGTGACTGGCCAAGGCAGTTCCCCAGGCACCAGCACCATAAAACGTGATCTGCATGGGGGTACTCATTGAGAAAATCTTATTCGCTCGAATTATTTTTTTGCTTTTCAGCTTCAAGACGTTTTTGATAAAACAACTCGAAATTAACATCAGATAAATGAACTGGCGGGTACCCAGTCCTCGTAATTAAATCAGCCAAATTAGCTCGGAGATAGGGATAAACCATATTAGGGCATATAACCCCCAAAATAGGAGGAATTTGATCCTCAGGCATACCCGAAATTTCAAAAATACCCGCTTGTTTACATTCAACCAAAAAAGTAACCTTGTCTTCAATTTTGGCAGTGACAGTGACAGTAACAGCAGACTCGAAAATAGTTTCGTTGATTCGACTGCCACCAACATCGACTTGAATCTCGATTTTAGGCTGATTTCTATTCAAAAAAATTTCTGGGGCATTGGGTAATTCGATCGATGCATCTTTAAGGTAAACACGTTGTAACTGAAAAACGGTTTCGGATTTAGTGGTTTGCTCAGACATGAATATTCCTACTTATTTAATAACTTCACTTTAAAAAATCAAATGGATTGGGTTAACAACGCAATAAGTCGACCTGACCGATCGAGCGCTAAAAGATCATCATAACCACCCACATGAACTTGACCAATATAAATTTGGGGGACTGTTCGGCGGCCAGTAATTTCAATCATCTGAGCTCGCTGTG
>DIYC01000134.1:1534-4991 GCA_002428895.1 Burkholderiales bacterium UBA6064
TGTTCTGGGTTATTGTCGATGTAAATTTTTTCGATTGTTGTAACTCCACGTTGCTTAAGCAATTGCTCTGCGCGTATGCAATACGGGCAAACCGTTGAGGTGTACATTTTAACGTAAAACTGGGTTTGAGGACTTGCCATTTTAATTACACACAACATGAAGTTAAGCGCGTTTTCTAGGTTTTATGGAATTAGACAATTTAGGTTCTGGTTGCTTATTTACTGCTTCTTGATGAGTCCCAGAACCCGATGATTTATGAATGGGCATACCCGACTCTAGCCAAGACTTTAGGCCACCTTTTAAAACATAAACCTCATTAAAACCCAGTTTTTTTGCAATTTTAGTTGCACTGATCGACTGATGTCCAGTTTGACAAATAAACACCAAAGGTTTGCCTTTTAATTTAGGCATATTGGGCAATTGAGACTCTAATTCTGAATAAGCAATTCGAGTAGAACCACCTAAGCTACCCACTTGCTCCACAGAAGCAGCATCTCGAAGGTCGATTAATACCGCTTTCTTATGATTAATCAGCAGCATAGCCTCAGCAATCGTTAAATACCGAGCTAAACCACCAAACAACACAGGGTAAACCAGCATTAAGCCAGAACCCACCATCAAAGCAATGAGCCAAATATTTTGAATTAAAAATTCTTGTGACATATAAACCTTTTTATTGAGAACAAGCTCGACTTTTGATTAGCTTCCATTATAAAGGCTTAATGAGAGTTAAAATATTGAGCTGTCCATTTAAACCTTTTGTAAAAACGATTTAACATGTTTAAACTTGTCTTAATGCGCCACGGTGAAAGCCAGTGGAACTTAGAAAACCGATTTACTGGCTGGGCCGATGTCGATCTCACCCTAAAAGGGTGCGAAGAAGCTAAAAAAGCTGGGCAACTGTTAAAAGCAAATCATTTTGAATTTGATATTGCTTACACCTCTGTGCTGAAACGGGCTATTCGAACCCTTTGGTTTACGCTGGATGAGCTTGACCAAATGTATACCCCGATTATTCATTCCTGGCGTTTAAACGAAAGGCATTACGGCAACCTACAAGGTTTGAATAAAACTGAAACAGCGCAGCAATACGGCGAAGAACAAGTATTACTATGGCGGCGTTCTTATTCGATTGCACCGGCACCCATGGGCAAAAAAGACCCTCGCTATGCGGGCAATGATCGTCGCTACAGCAAGCTGAACGAGAGTCAAATTCCTCTGAGTGAGTGCCTTAAAGACACAGTTGACCGAGTCATTCCGTTATGGAACGACAGCATTGCTCCAGCCATTCGCACTGGGAAACAAGTTATTGTTGCGGCACATGGCAACTCGCTTCGAGCACTGATTAAACATATTGATCAAATCAGCGAAGAAGGCATTATGCAACTCAACATCCCTACCGCACAACCCCTAGTATACGAATTCGATGATCAATTAAACCCTTTACGAAATTATTATTTAGGCAATGCCGAAGAGATTGCTTCCGCCATGTCCGCTGTAGCCAATCAAGGTAAGGCTTCTGCTAAGTCGTGAGTAAACCTAGTCACCCTTTATTTAAAATCAAATCATTTCTGATTTTAACCTTAGCAAGTTTGTGTTTATTTTCTAACTCGGCATGGTCTATCAAAGACCCAGCCGGAGTTGAACAAGAAAGAGAAACGATTCGCCAAGAAATACAGAAACTGACCACCGAAATTGACAATACACAATCGGATCGTGAGCGCACCAGCGTACAAATTCAACTCATTGAAAATCAACTGAAACAAAGTCAACTTCGCTTGCAAGCACTGCAACAAACACAGCTTGCACAACAAACAGAAATTCAAAGCCTCGAACAAAAAAAGTCAAACGCCCTAAAACAACTCAAAGAGACAGAACAAAGACTTAAGGATGTCATCAGAAACCAACATTTACGAACCCATCAGAATGCAACTCAAGAGTGGCTTTCAGGCCAATCGCCAAGCTCAGCAGCCAGAGAGCAATGGTGGCTTGAAAAAATTTTTCAAGCTGAGCAAAAACTCAGCCAAACACAACAAGCCCAAGCCAAACAGCTTGATCAAATAAACGCAGAACTCACTCAACAACAAACTCAACTCAATAAAACAGTGAATGAACTCAAACAGCAGGAGCGTGAATTAAACGAACAAAGAAATGAACAGGTTATGTTGATTGATCAATTAAATAACACTTTAGAAAACCAAACACAGAAAAAAAGCCGACTAATCGCGGATGAAACTCGTTTAACGCAAGTAATTATTGATTTAAAAAAATTAATTGAACAAGAACGCAAGCGACAACAAGAACGAAAATCAAATCCCACCCCCGCCAAAATCAACACTGAAGAGAGCAAAATCGACTTGTCAACCCAAAATAGCACTGAATTTGCCCACTTAAAAGGCCAGCTTAGTTTGCCGACTGAAGGTACAATAGTTGGTAGGTTCGGTGAAAAACGCGAAAAAGATACTGGACAATCCACCTGGAAGGGCATATTTATTAAAGCTTCGAACGGTACCCCCGTATATGCAGTTGGCTCAGGTCGAATTATTTTTGCTGAATGGCTACGTGGCTTTGGGGAAATTATCATTATTGATCACGGCGACCACTATTTGAGCGTTTATGGCAATAATGCTACATTGCTCAACTCAGCAGGTGATTTTGTTAAACTAGGCGATAAGATTGCTGAAGTAGGCAATAGTAGTGGTACCCTATCAACTGGTTTATATTTTGAACTTCGTCATCAAGGCAAACCATTTAATCCCCTTTTGTGGGTCACTCATACAAATCGGTAAAGTACAATGCGCCAAAAACTTATACATTTTCATCTTATTTTAATTGGTTTAATAGCAGGTGTTTTAGCAGGGGTAGCAGCCAGCGCAATTGCGAGCAAAGAAGAGTCGGAAAGCCTTCCACTTGCCGAGCTAAAGCGTTTTACTGAGGTTTACAGCGCCATTAAATCATATTACGTTGAACCCGTAGAAGACATGAAACTGTTTAAAGGCGCAATTAGCGGTATGGTTTCTGACCTCGACCCGCATTCGAGTTACCTTGACCAAGAAGCATTTAACGAATTACGCGTTGGTACGCAAGGCAAATTTGGCGGTCTCGGTATCGAGGTGGGTATGGAAGATGGTTTTGTAAAAGTGATTGCTCCGATCGAAGACACCCCCGCGCAACGAGCTGGGGTTCTGGCTGGTGATTTAATCATGCGCATTGATGAAAAAGCCACCAAGGGCCTTTCCCTTTCTGAAGCAGTGACCTTAATGCGTGGTGAACCCAAGACTCCTATTCGACTCACTATTCTAAGAAAAGGCTCTGATAAACCAATTGAAATCGAAATTATTCGCGATGTAATCCAAGTTCAAAGTGTTAAGTCAAAAATGCTTGAGGGGGGTTACGGCTACATCCGTATTACACAATTCCAAGAAAGAACTGGAGAAAATTTAGTGAAGGCCTTTTC
>DIYC01000134.1:5235-7704 GCA_002428895.1 Burkholderiales bacterium UBA6064
TAAATGGTTTAGTACTCGATTTACGTAACGACCCAGGCGGCTTGCTCAACGCTGCAATTGGAGTCAGCGCAGCGTTTCTCCCTAAAAATGCGGTGGTTGTCACTACCGATGGCAGAACAAGCGATAGCAAAAGAGAATTGGTTGCGCGCAGCGAAGACTATTTGCTTTCTCGCGAAAGTGACTACCTGCGTGAACTGAGTGAATTGGCCAAATCTGTTCCAATGGTTGTTCTAGTCAATGCAGGTTCAGCTTCAGCGTCTGAAATTGTGGCTGGTGCGCTTCAAGATCACCAAAGAGCGGTGGTCATGGGGACACAAACCTTTGGAAAAGGATCCGTACAAACCATTCTGCCACTCAAAAACAACACGGCCATCAAGCTAACCACTGCGCGCTACTACACGCCAAAAGGTCGCAGTATTCAAGCCAAAGGCATTGAACCCGACTTCTTAGTGACCGATACCCCCGGCGGTGATCTTGTTGCAAGAATTCGTGAAGTCGATTTAACACAGCACTTATCAAATGATCGTGAATCTGAGTTTAAAGCCAAAGAGGGAGAAACTTTAGCCCCTGAACAAGAATCAATTAAACCGATTGTGTTTGGTGCTGAAGACGATCATCAATTAAATCAGGCTTTAAATCATCTCAAGGGAAAACCGGTACAGGTGTCTAAACCTCAGGAAACAGCATTCTCAGGGAAATGAACACCGACACGGTCAAATGCAGTCTAAATGACGAGATGTTACTTCGGTACTCTCGTCATATTTTATTGAACGAAATCGGAATTACTAGCCAAACTCGGTTACAGCAAAGCCGAGTATTAGTAGTGGGTGCTGGTGGTTTAGGTTGCCCTGCATCACTTTATTTAGCGTGTGCAGGCATAGGACATTTAATCATCGCCGACCCAGATCATGTTGATCTGACCAATTTACAACGCCAAATTCTTTTTACCACGCAAGATGTCAGCCAAAACAAAGCCTTAACTGCTGCTGAAAAACTAAAACAAATTAACCCTGAACTCAAGTTAACGGCTTTGAATACATCACTCTCTGGCAAATTACTCGAAGAATATGTTGCTGAAATTGATTTGGTTTTAGATTGTTGTGACAACTTTAAAACGCGCTATCAGATTAACCAAGCTTGTTTGCAGCACAAAAAACCACTCATTAGCGGTTCTGCCATTCGTTTTGAAGGTCAATTAGCATGCTTTCATTTTAATGACTCACAATCGAGTTGCTATGAATGCCTATTTCCAAACACAACAGAGAACGACGAAACGCATTGTGCGACAATGGGTGTATTTGCACCACTCACTGGAATCATCGGCACCTTGCAAGCGAGTGAGGCACTTAAAGTATTAGGACAATTTGGCCAACCTCTCATGAATCACTTAATCCGATACAACGCATTAACTGGGCAGTTTAAGTCAACTTGCATTCCCAAAGATCCAATGTGTAAAGCATGTGGATCTTTGTAACAGTAAAAATTTAGCATAAGAAATTAAGCTTGGCTGATGCATTTTAGCCGCAAGTTCACTTTACCTTTACGTAACAAGGGCCGCGGATGTGCATCAGGCCGATTCACCCAAACCACTTGATAACCAAAACGAGCGGCAGAATGTAAGTGGCCCAAAGTATCATCAATTAAAATTAATTTCTTTTTCTTTAATGAGCGCTGTAATTGAGGCCATAACCACAAAGAGGGTTTAGGCCGTAACTGCCCCCGAATGACCATATCCTCGATTGAAATTAAGCCGTCAATCAAAGGCAACAAGCCTAAGCGACGAATTATTTTCTCGGCATACACTCTAGGCGCATTCGTTAAAATGATTTTTAACCCTTTTAATTTTTTTAAATGTGATGCGATATAAGATTGTTTAATACAAATATGCTTGAATGAATCAAATTGATGCGTATGATCAAGAAAGTGCTTCGGGTCAGTATTGTGATGCTTAATCATCCCTAAAAGAGTTGCACCGTATTTAGTCCAATATTCATGCCGCAGCTTACTGGCTTGTGCTAAGTCTAAATTCAACGTATTCGCCATATAACAAGTCATTTGACGATTTATTTCTGGCAGAATAAATGCAGAAGCATTATGCAACGTATTATCAAGGTCGATTAAAAAAATCGAATGCTTAAACTGTTTATTTTGATGGCGATTTAATTTAACTAACATGACAGACTTATTTTTATTAACAAAATTTCACCCTCACTTTTCTTTAGATGCGTTGTGTCGTTCAGATACTGCTGAAAAACATGGCATTCGTAACGCTTGCCCTGAACATCTGCTGCCTAACTTAGTCAAATTGTCTCAGTTGCTTGGGCAAATTGAAAGTTTATTTTCGGGTCATCGCTTAAAACTTCACAGTGGCTTTCGCAGTGAAGCTGTTAATCAACGCGTGGGGGGCACGAACAGCTCTCAACACTGTTTGGGCTTAGCCGCAGACTTTACCTGTCCTGGTTTTGGAAC
>DIYC01000134.1:7945-11505 GCA_002428895.1 Burkholderiales bacterium UBA6064
TGGAACACCAAGGCAAGTTGCAGAAAAAATTGCCCGTTCCGGTTTAGAGTATGATCAACTTATTTTAGAATATGACCGCTGGGTTCATATTTCTACGGCTGAAGGCAAAAAACCCACAAGAAATCAAATTTTGTCGATTAACTCAAATACCAACGGTTATCAAACTGGGCTAGTTTAATGCGTTGTAGCGCCAAAAAAAACACCTGGCTTGTAGAGAGTATAAGGTTTATGCGATGCCGTATGATTCAACGACATAGTGCTTGGTTGTTAGGCTGTTTGGTTTTAGCTCCAACGACAACTTGGGCTGAACTCACCCAAACCCAAAGCAGTGTAATCCAGTGCATTAATCTGGAGCAATTTTATTCCAATCAAACTTTAAGTTTTGCGTTGTTTCACAGCAGTATTCCTGGTCAACTGGCCACCACTACACATCAATTTACTTTAACAGAAGGCGGTTATGCTGTTTCTTCAAGCTCTGAGGCTAAAGGCTTACTCACTCTGTTTTACTCTGGGCAACTAACCCAAAGTAGCGAAGGTAAAATCTTGCCTCAACAAGGCTTAAGCCCCAAGGTGTACCGTGAACAAAGAGGAAATAGACCAACTCAAACCAGTGAAGTAAACCATGAGAAACACAACGTTTTTTTTTCACGAACTGGCCAAACCACAGCCTGGGTCTCTAATGCTCAAGACCGATTAAGTTTAATTTATCAATTATCTGCGCTGTTAAAATGTTTAAGTCCAATGGGTATACCAAGGTTATTAAGCATTCCAATCATCACAACCAGCCAACTGGAATACGAAAATTTTCAACTAAACCAAGCAAGCTTGCTGCTTCAAACAACGAATCAAACCCTTCAAACCTGGGTATTAAGCAACCAAGGAAGTACGAAAGATGAAATTATTCGACTTTGGTTTGACCGTACTAGCTTTAGACCCCTTCAAATTCAAATCGAAGACTCGCAGGGCAAGCAACTCACACAAGTTTTAAAAGAAGCCAAACCCAGTTTTTAAGTACTGGGTACAATCGTCATAAAACGATCGCCTTGCATCTGCTGTGGCACAGCGACTCGATGTTCTTGACCACTTCTTGAAATAACAACTTCATGGGTTGTTATACGATCAATTTGCCAACCACGCACTAAATGTTGGCCCACTTGGTACGATTGGGGAATATTGCCTTCTACCGCTAAAACTGCCGCACCCGATAACCCAGAGCTTGACGCAAAAACACCAATAACCTGAACCGATGGTGGAGTAACACCGCCTTGCACTTCGGCACCCAGTAACCTTGCTTCAGCACTTTGATCGAGCTGAAATTGAGGTGACGGTGATGAACTAACCATAGGAACGACATCGGGTTTAGGTTGAAACCATTGAATTAAAAACCAAATCAGAAACGCACTGGTAGCGAGATAGATCATAAAAGAAGCTATTCGAATTAACACAGGAGAATGACGCACGAAAATTAGAGACACAAATTTACCTTTTATTAACTTTTGAAAAAAGCTAAGCTTAATTAACCTATAACATGTAAAAATAAAATGGCTTTGAATGAGAAAACAGTTTTTTTCTTATTAAATCGTTTACCAATGGCGCAGTCAACTAAAATGAATGCTCACAAGAACAATTAAAAAGATGGAATCATGACACAAACTAAACTTTTTTTAAAACCTTATCTCCATTTAAAACCAAATCAAGGTTTCACTTTAATTGAAATTATGGTGGTAGTGATCATTTTAGGAATTCTTGCAACGCTTGTGGTGCCCAAAGTAATGAGCCGACCCGATGAGGCTCGTCAAGTTGCGGCTCGACAAGACATCTCCTCGATTGTGCAGGCACTCAACTTATACCGTCTAGACAATAATCGCTACCCCACTGCAGCACAGGGCTTAGGGGCACTACTCAAAAAACCGACACTAGAACCGATCCCACCCAACTACAAACCCGAAGGCTATTTAAATAAGATGCCTGTCGATCCCTGGGGTTTTAACTACCAATATCTTAACCCTGGCCTAGCTACAGAAATTGAGGTCATTAGCTTTGGCGCAGATTCAGAGCCTGGCGGAGAAGGAAAAAATGCCGACATTTCCTCTTCTCAGTTATAGTCGATCGTACAAACAACCGACTGGATTTACGCTACTCGAACTCTTAATTGTCATTGTAGTGATTGCCATCGCAACGGGTTTAGTTGTTGTTCAAGGTGTTCCTAGCAACACACAGTATGTACAGCAAGAAGCTAAAAAACTCAGTCAAATTTTATGGCTAGCTCAACTAGAGTCTAAATTACGCAATCAAACCCTGCGACTATCATTGCTGGCTAACGGTTTTGAATTTCTTTATGAGCAAAATAATAAGTGGGTCAGATACCCAGATGACGAACAGTTACGACCCAGAAAATGGGATCCAGAAACACTACAAGTTCAGCTTTTAGAAAGTAATCGCACTATTTCTTATTTAGATATTACGCCAAGACCACATTTAAAAAATCAACAGATTCAATTTAAATTGAACGAAGCCTCGATAAGGCTTAATCGCAAATTCAATGGCAGATTTGAACTTATGACAATATCCAACACACCAAACCTGAATAGCACAGGGTACATACAATGAAACGCAACGGATTTACGTTAATTGAAGCTTTAATTGCCTTAACGATTATTGCGATTGCCTTAATTGCTAGCCTAAAGGCAGCCGGAAACCTTAATGCCGAACAAGATCAACTTCTTCAAAGAAACTATGCGCAATGGAGTGCAAGCAACTTTGCCACTCACCTTCGTACCTCAGGTATTTTTCCAAACACTGGGCAATTTCAAGGCGCGTGCAACCAAGCTCATTTTCAGTTTATTTGTAAAGTCAAAGTACAAAACACACCGAACATCCACTTTAGACGAATTGAAGTCACAGTACACGACCAAAACCGCGCAAACTCGAATTATCAACTTGCGCGTTTGGTGGTATTTTTGAGTAATGCACCATGAGGTATGTTAAAGCAGAAAATCTAAAACAGTTTCAAGATGGTTTTACGCTGCTAGAAATCTTAATTGCTCTAGCGATTGTTGCCACCATCACGGTATTATCACAGCGTGGTTTATCGGAAATACTAAAACTAGCAGGGCGAATTAATCAACAAGACGAACACATTCATCTGTTTGATGCGGTCTTTTCTCAAATGGAACTCGATTTTAGTGAAGTTGAATTATATGTGGATAAAAATTTGAATCCAGGTGATACTCTTTTGCTGATTGATCAAGGTTTGTTAATTCGACATACCTCCAGACAGCCGAGTTTTCCGCTTGAACAAATTCAAACCTTATGGACTGTCGAAAACCAATCACTGATCAGAGCCAGCCAATCCTTTACTCAGACCAATAAAACGATTCAAACTGAGTCGCTACCAATTATTGGTATGCGGATTCGCTTGTGGAGTGAGCTTTCTGGCTGGGCTGAAGAAACGGTGTTTGGTCGTGTACAAGCACTTAAGCACGAAACACCGACCTATGAAGGCAAGCCAATCACACTTAACTTAGAAGATACAACACTAATTGAAGAAGGTTTTGTTC
>DIYC01000148.1 GCA_002428895.1 Burkholderiales bacterium UBA6064
ACGATAAGCTGATGTTTTTTTGCCGCTAAATTGCCAATCATCTGGAAAGCCCTGTATACGAGCTGCCATTCTAACTGTAAGCCTCGGCATACCCACAAAATCTTTAGTCGGTGGAACATCAGCGATACCTAAACCATCTACCCCTAGAGATGCCCAAGCCTTTTTTGCTCTTGTTGGGCCTAAATCAGGACCGCCATGTTTCTTGCTACCACCTACTAATGTAGGAGCAATATCAGACGCCCTTTCACGCCATGATTGAGCACCACACCAACCATCAAAGGCCATCAAGTCGAATAACGCCTCACCAACTGTAGGGGGCTTAATACCATGATTAGTAGGCCACTGAAAATAATGAGCTGCAGATTTTTTTAAGGCTACAAAAACAACTCGTGGTCGCAATTGAGGAACACCAAAATCGCTTGCATTCAGTAAACGCCATTCAGCAAAATAACCCAATTTTTTAAGATCCGTTATAATTTTCGCTCGATACTCATCAAATACCGAATCGAGTAAACCACGAACATTTTCTAACATGACAGCTTGTGGTTTAGTTTCAGAAACCAACCGGATGGCTTCAGGAAAAAGATCGCGATCATCATCTTGACCAAGCTGTTTGCCTGCTTTGGAAAAAGGAGGACAAGGAACTCCACCTGCTAATAATTCAATCCCTTTGTATTTTTCAGCGTTGTAATGCCTTAAATCACCTTCAGTAACATGCCAATTTGGGCGATTTATACGTAATGTTTGGCAGGCATGAACATCGACTTCAATTAAACTAACATGCTCAAATCCAGCTTGCTCTAAACCAAGAGCTTGACCTCCAGCACCGGCGCATATTTCAATAGAACTCAATGACATAAATGTAAACTCAAATTAAGTACTGTATATTATAACAGGATATTTAGAATAGTTGCCTATTCACTAAACCAATAATTCTAAGCAAGTACCCCAAAAGGTTGTCTGGGTGATCATAACCTACACAATCAACTCGAGCGACCAAGACAAGCTAATCCAAACAAAGCAGAACAAGCTGCACAGTTGAAGCAGCCAACAGTTTAAATCTCATTAGAATGCCAGTGAATTTTCTTGGATGTCAAAAATCTTTTTAAGATCAATTACATCTGACACAACACATGTTTCATTTTGGAGTATTTATGAAAAATCTCACATCACTGGCACTTGCCGTGTTCTGTTCTTTGTTCACAACCCACGCCATAGCCGGTGTGTGTTGGGATTGTAAAATCGAGTCTATGTCCTCTGGGGTGGGTGCCGTCTGCAACGGGACCGAGTCTTGCGTTCTCATTCGGTTAATCCGAGGCATTCATGCATTTGATCGCCCCGCTTGCTCTACTAGCACAAATTGGCATTTTGTTCTTGATACCGCCACCCCTGCAGGGCGTACCTTGTATGCACAAATTTTAATTGCACAACAAACACAGCGACCCTTTGCATTTATTGGCTCAGGCTCTTGCACTTTATCAGCAGGCAGCGAAAACCTGATTCGAGGCTACAACCCTTGGTAAAGCCACAATCCCACCCCCATTCTGTAGAAGGGTTGTTGTATGAATCGTTTTATTTTTTCCCCGAGCCTTAGCAGCCTGTACGCGTGCTTACTCAAAACCACTACCATGCTTTTAATTGCGACACAGGCACATGCCGTGACACTGCCCGATTATTGCTCCACGCCAGAGTACGATCCCTTTCGAAGTTACGACAATTCAGTCGGAACTGAAATCATCGACCCCTTTTCGGGCAGTCTCAGTTTGGTGCACCAAGACCTTGTGATACCTGGCAACAACGGCTTAGATTTAATTGCCACACGGAGCTACCGATCACTGCAAAGCCGACAAACAGCCCCAAACTATGACTACAAACCTTGGGCCTCACCGTTGGGTGCGGGGTGGGACATGCATTTTGGGCGACTACTCACCGGCAAGCGCTTAGGCAGCACACAAGCCAATTGTCGTACTCCTGGCGATGCACGCTTTAACCCTGTACTCGAGCTGCCCAATGGTACTCGCAAAATGTTTTACAACGCCACAGGCAGTGACTACGCATTCATTTCAAAAGACCGTTGGATTATGAAATGCGAAACCAACGGCGCTGTGCTGGTGCACTCGCCCGACGGCCTAACTTACAAATTCGGTTACTTTACCTTAAACACCTATGGCAGTGGTTACGGTGGTTACCCTGCCTACCATGTTACTGAAATATACGACCTGAACAACAACACAATTGTTGTTGAATACGACACCGCCACTGCACAAGCTAAAATTAATCGAGCCTATTTTTCTGGACAACCTACAAGCGGAATCACGTTTAATTACGACCAACCCAAAGCGGGGCGCTATCGTTTGCGCAGCATCACTGCCAACGGCCAAACTTGGGAATACCATTACAAAGCAGCCGAACCTGCAGCCCTTAATTTTTATCCTGATTAGCACCTTGGCTCAGACATTCGCAGCAGGCTGAGTGGTTGTGGTTTTGTGGTGACCGTGGCGCGAAGTAAACGTGGCACCATGGCGGCT
>DIYC01000043.1:0-1704 GCA_002428895.1 Burkholderiales bacterium UBA6064
TCGAATCACTGTTTCTGAAAGGGGATAAAAGTCTTCATACTGAACGTAGACAACAGAGAGCAGTTCACGACAACCAATAACTTCTTCTAGGCTTCTTTCCCGATCTTTCGACAGTTTGTTTAAAATTTCTGCCTTTTTAGATTCAAAAGCCGTTGTGTGGCCTACCTCTGTGAGTGTGGTATCAATCCATTCAATTTCGGCATCGGTAAGTACTGCATTTTCAATTCGGGTCGATGCGCCAACGGTACTGATCATCGCCCAGCGATGTAGCCAGTCACGTTCGTCTGGGTCAACTTGTGCAATTTGCGCAGCAAGTCGCACCATTTCACTTTGAGTGGTTTTAAGCGATTTTTGAAGCTTTTCTGACGGTATAAATGAAAGAGTTTTTGTAGTCATAGTGCAATAATGCACCTTAATGCGCAATCAATCAATGGTTTTAATGGTGCGTTCAGGTGTACGAACAGACAAGTATTTCTTGTGAGTTGGTTTGAAAGCCGGTCCACCTTACTGCACCAATTGATTAATCTCGATAATCGGCATCATCACTGCAAGCACAATGAGTAACACGGTAAGCCCCATCACCAGAATTAGGGCAGGTTCGAGTAAATTAGTTAGCCACATGGCTTTTCGTTCAACTTCGAGTTGTTGGCTGTGGGCTGCACGTTCAAGCATTTCGGCCAGTTTACCGGTGTTTTCGCCACTAGCCACCAAGTGCGTTAAAATCGGCGGAAATAAACCGCTTCGCTTCAGTGCGTTAGATAGGCTACTGCCTTCTTTCACTTGCTCGTGAACTCCTTGCATGGTTTGTTTTAAAGCGTGGTTGGTTAAAGTTTGTTTTGCCGCATCAATTGCTTTCAAAATGGGCACACCGCTGCCAATTAAAATTGCCAATGTTGAGGCCAGCCTTGAGGCATTCACGGCTCTTGAGAAGGCGCCAACAATTGGTATATTTAAGAGTGTTTGGTCGACACGTTGTTGAACGTGCGGCAACGTATAACTTTTTTTTAGTAAGAAAAACCCCGATACTAACGCAATGATTAAGAGCCAGCCCCAATCACGAAGAAAGTCAGATAAGGCAATCATGATGACCGTTAAAGTGGGTAAGTCTTTGTTTGTGTTTTCAAAAACCGTGACCACTTGAGGCACCACGTAGGTGAGTAAACCCACGACCACGGCCAAGGCCACCAGGGTTACCACAATTGGATAAATAAAGGCGGCAGAAATTTTTTGTTGCAATGCATGTTTGGCTTCTAAGGTGTCGGCAAGTTTAGACAGAACAGTGCCTAAGTCACCTGAGTTTTCGCCGGCAGCAACGGTTGCAACGTACATTTCGGAGAATGATTCTGAATGCGCTTTGAGTGCGACAGATAGTGATGTGCCTGCCATCACATCGCTACGAATTAGGGTTAATTTTTCTTTCAGAGTGGCTTTTTCAGTTTGTTCAATTAACGCTTTTAACGCAACAGCCAGCGGTAAACTGGCTTGTAATAGGCTGGCCAATTGGCGTGTGAGTAAAACAATCTCGCTGGATCTCAGCCTAGGTAAAAACAAAGAGTGAATGCCTTTGCGTTCATGGTTAGGTTGTTTTGCCTCAATTTTTAAAGGCGTTAAGCCTTTTTGGCGCAACTGGTTTCGGGCTGTTTTTTCAGAATCTGCTTCAATCGAGCCTAGCTCTTGTTTACCGGAATGATTCAGTGCTTCATA
>DIYC01000043.1:1905-7835 GCA_002428895.1 Burkholderiales bacterium UBA6064
GGAATGATTCAGTGCTTCATACTGGTAAATGGGCATAGTTAGTCCTTGGTGACTCGGAGTAATTCTTCCATCGTG
This sequence comes from Burkholderiales bacterium UBA6064, assembly GCA_002428895.1. Lineage (GTDB taxonomy): Bacteria > Pseudomonadota > Gammaproteobacteria > Burkholderiales > Burkholderiaceae_B > Limnobacter. Next base: position 1,981 of record DIYC01000043.1, read on the forward strand.
GTTAGGCCTGCTGCAATTAAATCTAAGCCGTTGTCGTACATGCTTTGCATCCCTTTCATTCGCAGCGATTTGCGTAACACGGCTTCATCTTGTTGCTCGTGGATTCGGTGCCGAGTTGATTCATCAACATTAAAAAATTCATAAATGCCGGTTCGCCCGCTGTAGCCGGTATGCGCGCAGCGTTCGCACCCTTTGGCTTGCCAGATAGGCTCATTCGCGGTGTTTTCTGTTTGAAATTTACAGCTAGAACAGAGTAAACGAACAAGACGCTGTGCCAGTACGCCTAGTAAACTAGAGGATAATAAATAGGGTTCAACACCCATGTCGGTAAGCCGAGTGACTGCGCTGATGGAGTCGTTGGTGTGTAAAGTTGCTAACACCAAATGCCCCGTTAACGAGGCTTGTACCGCAATTTGTGCTGTTTCAAAGTCACGAATTTCGCCAATCATGATGACATCTGGGTCTTGTCGAAGAATGGCTCGAAGTGCTTTGGCAAAAGTCATGTCAATTTTTGAGTTGACAGGAATTTGACTAATACCTGGTAAGTCATATTCAACGGGGTCTTCGACCGTCATAATGTTGGTTTTGTCAGCATGAATGCGACTTAAGGCTGCATATAAAGTGGTGGTTTTACCGCTGCCCGTAGGGCCTGTTACCAATAAAATACCATGTGGCAGGTGACAAATTTCATGAACTCGGGTCAGAATGTCGTTGGGCATCCCCAATTGTTTCAGGTCTAAGCGGCCATTTTGTTTGTTTAACAATCTTAAAACGGCACGCTCGCCATGCGCCGTGGGTAAGGTTGAAACGCGAACGTCAATCGGTCTACCTCCTATTCGGAGTGTAATTCGACCATCTTGTGGTAATCTTTTTTCAGCAATATCAAGATTAGCCATGATTTTAATTCGAGAGATCAGAGCCGCATGCAGTTCTCTTTTGGGTTGCAGCAATTCGCGTAGTGTGCCATCAATCCTTAAGCGAACGCAAGAATGCGTTTCAAACGGTTCGATGTGAATGTCCGATGCATTGTCTTTTGAGGCTTGTGTGAGCAAGGCATTAATCATGCGAATAATCGGCGCATCGTTTTCAGCTTCAAGTAAGTCTTCGATATTTGGAATTTCTTGCATTAACTGCGTTAAATTTAATTCGCCTGCGACCTCGTCTGCAATTGTTGCAGCATGGCTTTCTTGAGAGGAATAGGCTTGATTAATGGTTTGCACAAGATGTGGTTCATCTTCGCAATAAACCCATTCAATGGGTGCAGCAAGGCTACGTATGAGTTCTTGAATGGCAAATTCGGGCGTTTTTGGGCCAAATGCAATTTTCCAGGTTTTCCCTTCTTGGTTTAAACAAAGAAGTTGATGCTGCTTCGCATAAGCATAATGAATTTGACTGATGGCAGATTTATTGTAGGGTAGAGGAATCACTGGGTTTTACTAGTCAAGTTATCGAGCCAATTGTGAGTTTTAGGTGCCTGGTTGTGATTAAATTGATCAAGCCAGTCATGCGTTTTCGGTTCGTTTGAAAATTGCTGATTCATATTTAACCAGTTGTACGTTTTTTTTGAGTTAGACGAGCTAATGACTAAAGGCACCTCGGTCTTTTTGGGAATAACACTTGGTTGATTCACTTTAGCCTGTTTGGGTTTTTGATCAACTTCAGGTATCGTATTGGCTTGATTGGATAATTGTTGATTGGGCTTGAATGCGTCACCAGGGTACAGCAATGAGGATGAATTAGACGAGGATACTTCATCACCTTGTGGTCGTTTTGGTAAGACTGGGCCTTCTAAAGAGGGTAATAAAGGTCGAGATTTAAATGTTTGGTTTGCTTGGGTTTCTCGCATGTAGTCGTAGCGGTCGGCAACTAAGTTCGAGGAATCATTTTCACTTCTAACGACCACAGGTCTTAGAAAGACCATTAAATTGGTTTTAACTCGTCTTCGATTGTCGTATCGAAACAAATTACCTAGAAAGGGAATATCTCCTAAACCAGGTACTTTTTCTTCAGTGCCGTTAACACGGTCTTCAACGAGACCGCCTAAAACAATAATATTTCCATTTTCTACTAAAACGTTTGATTCGATCGACCGTTTGTTGGTGATCACTCCGGCATCATTGCTGCTGTCAACCACGGATGAGACTTCTTGATAAATGCCAAGTTTGACTGTACCACCGTCTGAAACTTGTGGCTTAACCTTGAGCGTAAGGCCTACATCTTGTCTTTCAATGGTTTGAAAAGGGTTGACTGTCCCATTGTTGGTATTGCCTGTGTTGGTAAATTGACCAGTAATAAACGGTACGTTTTGCCCAATTACAATTTTGGCTTCTTCATTGTCAAGCGTTAAAATGTTGGGGGTTGATAAGATATTTGCGTCAGCTTTGCTTTCTAAGGCGCGCGCCAAAAATCCTAAATTTGAAATGGTGCCCACTCCTGGTATATTAATTTCACCATTAATCACGCCAATATTTAAACCTCGGCCAACAGCACCTAAGTTAGCTGCTGCCCCTAAGATGTTGGTCCCAGAACCGGGCGTGGTAAAGTTGGTGCCGCCAATAAGTTGAGAACCCCCTCTGGATACCCCTGACAAACCTTGAAATTGAATTCCAAATTCAGCCGCTTTATCGGATGACACTTCGACGATGAGGCTTTCGACAAAAACTTGTGCACGCCGAACGTCTAATTGTTCAATAATTGTACGTAAATTACGGTATACAGGTTCGGGGGCAGTGATAATCAGTGAATTAGTGGCTGTATCGGCTTGAACGATACCGCCAGACTCTGGGGAGTTAGACCCGACAGCAGTTCTTGCTTCATCATTAGTTGGTGTGGTACCTAAGTTTTTTGTTGTGTCAGCTGTGATGCGATCTGAAGAAAATTCATCTTCAGAAAAAGGTGTATTGGATAAAATGGCTTGTAAGGTTCGTGCCAAGCGAGCGGCCTCAGCATTTTTTAAATGAACAACCCAGACATTCCCAGCCTGTTGCGTGGGTTGATCTAACTGCTGAATTAGTTTTTTTGCTCGTTGTAAACGGGATTTACTGGCTCCGCGAATTAGTAAGCTATTGGTTCTTTGATCTGCCACTAAGGTTAAACGTTGACCTGCATCAATCGCAGCACCTGTACTACGCGACCCTTCGTCAAGGAGTTTATTGACGATAGCCGCAATGTCAATAGCTAAAGCATGATGGACTGGAATAATTTCAAGATCATTGTTTGTGGGCTCATCTAAGTTGGTAATAATGGCTTCAATCCGTTTCAGGTTGTCCGCATAATCGGTAATCACAATCGTGTTGTTGTTGGGGTATGCGCTAATCACGTTGTTGGGCGTAATCAGGGGCCTGAGTATTGGAACTAAGCCAGTAACTGATTCGTTTTTGAGTTGGAACACTTGAGTCACAATCATATTTTCTGATTTGTTCAAGGCATTTTTTGGGTTTACTGTTTCTGCTTGGGTTTTTGCATCATTCTCGGGTACAACACGAGCCACATTACCCGACTCTACAATGGTAAAACCTTGTAAGCGCAAGGCTGCTAGTAAGGCGTTGTTGGCTTCGGTTTGAGACAGTGGTTCAGGAGAAACCAAGGTAATCGTGCCACGTACGCGAGGGTCAACCACATATGTTTTTTTGGTGAATGAACCTATTGAACTTACAACTGCCGAAATGTCGGCATTGACAAAATTGAGTGCGTACTTGTCGTTGTCACCGCTCGATTGTGCATACAATGAGCTACTGGAAACCCAAAGGCTGCAAAGTAGCGACAAGGTTAGCCACTGCTTTTTAAACTGTAATTTTATGAATTGTTGTTGCACAATCTTATCTTCCTACTTCGTTAAAGATCGTAATTTCATACTTTCCGTCTTTTGGCCTACCAATATGCCCTAAAATTCCTTTGATCGGAGAGTCTACACCATCTGAAGCCGATGCGTACCCTTTAATGTTCGGCTTTTCACCGGGCTTAGTTTCACCACTAACGTCAATCTGAAGTTTGCCCTTCAGGGTTGAAATTTTAAAATTCATGGGGCCTTTTGTAACGCCCGATACTTCAAGCTTGTAATCTCCGAGAGGGCGAACTTGGGACAATACCGATTGAGCATCTGTCCAGATTAATTCAGCTTTAAATGGTTCGCCTGAAACAATTCTTCCCCAATTTAATTCGATTTGGCCTTCAGGTCGAATGCTATTAAATGGAGCACCTAGCGCTGTAAGCCACGTCGCGGGAAAAGACGCTTTGCCAGACCCTAAGCCAAAACCAATTGGCCTTAGGCCAAAGTAAATGTTGTCTTCAAGATTAGGATGAGAAACTGAAAACCCTATAATCATACCATCAAGAAATAACATGGGGTACCAATTAATTTCACCGGGTAGGGCATATGTTCGCCGCCCGTCTGAAATACCCAAAGAAGCACTGCCGTACCAAATCGAACCATGAATATTTAATAAAGTGAGGCGATTTTTAGAAAGAGTATGAAGATCAGGTCTGAAATCGTACGCAGGGATCAGAAATAAAAAAATTAACACGTTTGCTAAAATGAATATTAACCAACCGCGCACCATTGTTTATCCTCCTATTTGTCCCGAGGTTTTTCTGAGATTAACTTGACCGGTGACTTGGCCTGCCTCTGATTTGTTTAATTCGATTCGGGTTAATTGTGTATTGGGCATTTTTTCAAATTCTGCAACACATTTTAAAACCGAGATTACAGGCGATTCGGTGAAACGTATTTCAATCTCATCGGCTGTAACCAGATTGGTTGTTGCTGTTGAGTCTAAGCTATGTTGAGCTAATAATTGGTTTAATTGGCTTAAATTATCTGTAGGTACATCAAAAATAATTGTATTGGATTGATCAAGTTTTTCCAATAAAGCAGCTAGTTCATTGACTTCGTTAACTTTTTTTACTAACTCTCGTTTACGTTCGTTGGCATTTATGAGGGTGGTTACCGCAGGTTCGATCAGAACCAACCAAGTGAAGCAGGTTAGAGCCAAACCGCTTGCAAGTTTGAGCAACAATTGCTCTCTTGGGTTTAATTGCTTAAAAGCATGTTGAATGGCTTTAAAATTCATCGTTGTTCCTGCAATTGGACGATTAAAGAAAATGGCATTTCTTGACTGGTTTGAGCCCACTTTCCATTGATTGAGTGTGTTTGCAGTGTTCGAATCGCTTGCTCATGCATATCAGGCGTAACATTTTCGGAAAAATCCAGCACTAACTCATTATTATTCCATTCGATTTGTTCCAAGCTGTTAAACGGTAAATGTTCTAAACTGATTCCTACTTGATGAAATAGATAAGTAAAGCTGTCAGAAGGGTTTTGCGCCTGGCCCTGCATTAACTCTGCTTGACGTTGTTGCATTAGTAAAACAGGATCTGCTGCTAGAGGTGTGTTCGGCATAACCCTTTGGAATGTTGTTTTAATTAACTGTTTAAGCTCATTTTGCTGTTGATTGGCACGGTATGCCAAAATATTAATTCCAAGAATAAATACGGAAACGAACACGAAGGTGGGTTTTAACAAGGCATTTAAATGGGTGCCTGTGAAGGTATTATTTAAATGTGCGTCAAATCCTTGGCTGTCTTCTTTATCAAGTAGGCTGTGATTGATTAATGTATATAAATCGGGTTTAAAGTTTTGATTGTCAACAATCGTCAATAATTCTGAAAAATTAGAGTTGAGTAATTCAAAATCTTTTTGATGAATTAGCCAGCATTGATTAGACTTGGTTTCGCGTTCAGATTGAAGACGTTTTTGAATAATCGGTTTCATCCAAGTGATTTGGCTTAAGTCAAATACACTGGGTGGTTTTAATTGATCAACTAGAATTAGAGTTTCTTGTGATACCCATGCACAG
>DIYC01000043.1:8022-9534 GCA_002428895.1 Burkholderiales bacterium UBA6064
ACAGGGCTTTGAACAGTTTAACAGTGATTCGCAGGATACACTTTTTACTGCGATCGAGTACTGTGCGCATACCCTTAAAAGGGTTTGAATCGTTTTTTTTGAAATAATCGACAGTAGTGCTTCATCCTCACTGTCCAGCAAATGGGGCCAGAGTTGATAGTAATTGTCTTCAGGATTGTTTAATAGGTGAGGTTCAGCGATAAATGGTAACGCATTTTTAAGTTTTTTACTTGGGGTTTTAGGTGGTTTAATGGCAATTAATAATAAGTCTAAAGGGTTAACCAATACCATACAAGGTATTGTTTTCGGTAACTGATTGAGTAATTTGTGACCAGTTTCGAGTGTTAGGCCAGTATTCGAAATTATTTTGTAGCAGAGTGATTGCGTGCTTAGGGCTTCCGAGTCTAAGTTTAAACGATTTGCAGGCCACCAAAGAACTAAGCACGTTGTGCTTTTTTGTGTCAATTTTTTCTCCAAATTATAAATACCCGATCGTCATTGCGTTCAAGCAATGCAGACGAAGAAATTTCAGAATTGTCGATATTTACTTCGCCTTGAACTAAAAAAAAATTTGTTTTTACATCCACGAGTGTTTCATTTATTTCTACTGAAGGGGGTACTAACGTACGAACATCATTTAAATCATTAAAAGTTACACGTAATCTATTTTCCATTATCTGTTGAACTTGGCCTTTGCTAATGTTGAGTAAAACGGAAAAAATCACCTCTTTGTCGGCTGTATTTAGATTGACAGTAGTCTCATTTGGAAGTATGGTCACAAATGAACTTAGTTTTTTAAAGGTGTCTTCAGATAACTGATATTGCTTACAAAAGCTGTGCCAATCCAGGGGAACAATTGGCCTTAATATTGTTTCAGTCAGATTGTTATTGTCTTTGTTTTCTTCGTTGTCTGAATCCGATTTAGGGAATAATTCATTCAAAGCCAATATCATACGACTTTTTTGTTCTTGGTTAATATCGAGTAAGTTGGTTAAGCGATCAAACGCTTTAAGCCATTCCTTTTGATTCTCTGCGTCCATTCCTAAGTTTCTTAGGTTGAATCGAGCTTGTGCATCCAATACTTGGCCATGCAAGGTAACATTCCGATCTTGAATGTTGCCTATACGTTCAGTGTCACGCATTAAGCTTTCATTTAAAGTGGTGTCTGCCAAAGGTAAAGCCCATAATTCATTCAGATGATCGGTTGTGGAACTGCGTGCATCTTCCCGCAAAATCACTCGCACCCAGTCAATACCACTGATTGCAATTTGAATGGCTTGTGTTAGCGCAGAAAAGACCTGAATGCTTTTTGCGCTGGCAAACAGTGTCCAAACTAAAGGGCTAATTACAAGTGTGCTCAGTACCACAATAAACATCGCAGTAATGACTGCCGCACCCTGTTGGTGAGTTTGCATTAGTGCTTTCCGCCTAGGTTAAAAATACGAACCGCACTTTGTTCGGTTTTTAAGGTTAACGTGATCTCGATGGCGCGAACGCCCGGAACAAAACCTT
>DIYC01000004.1:0-146 GCA_002428895.1 Burkholderiales bacterium UBA6064
AGATTGGTCATGAGCGCACTAACGCCAACAATTAAAACCCCTGAATTGTTGCCTGAATTGGTTTTTTGTTGTGGGCTAAGCCGTATTTGTTGTTCGTTGGTGTTGGGTTCTGGGAAGATATTCGGGGTCAGCGTATGCTCAATTGC
>DIYC01000004.1:397-3521 GCA_002428895.1 Burkholderiales bacterium UBA6064
TTTTTCATAGCCCATCATTTGGGCCAGTTTTTCAATGTTTTGAGTGGTTTGTCCAATTCGTTGCAGTTCTTTTTCAACTACGTTTTGGCCACGTTCAAGTTGTTCACGTCGATCTTGTTGGGCAAACCAACGTTTTACTTTTTCTCGTGCTCGGTGGCTGGCTAAATAGCCTGAGTTAGGTGCTAGCCAGTCGCGCGAAGGGCCATTGTTGTTGTCTTTTCGGGCGCTGATGACGTCGACTGTTTGACCGTGTTCAAGAGGCCGATTTAAGGGCACCAGTTGCCCATTGATTTTGGCACCTCGGCAACGATGACCTAATTCTGTGTGCACGTGATAGGCAAAGTCTAGTGGAGTACTTCCTTGGGGTAGTTCGATCACTTTAGCTTGGGGTGTGAACACGTAAATTTGATCATTAAGCGCACTGGTTTGCATTTTTGCAGCCCAGTTGTTGTTGACGTCCATCGTGTCGGTCACATCTTTTTGCCAAGCAAGCAGTTGCCTAAGCAAAGCGATACGTTCTTCATATTGCCCTTCGGCGCGTGATTTACCTTCGTAGCCTTCAGTGCCTGCTTCTTTGTAGCGCCAGTGCGCAGCCACACCGTATTCTGCAAACTGATGCATTTCAGGGGTTCTAATTTGAATTTCGAGTGCTTTACCGCATGTGGTCATGACCACCGTGTGTAGAGATTGATAACCATTTGATTTTGGTTTGCTGATGTAGTCATCGAGCTCGTCCTCGATGGGTTGCCACATGTTGTGAATAATGCTTAAGGCTTTGTAGCACGCCGACTGGTCGGCAACAATGACGCGACAACCACTAATATCGTACAGTTTCTCGAAGGGTATATTTTTGCTACGCATTTTGTTCCAAATGCTGTAGATGTGTTTAGGACGCCCAGAGATTTCGCATGGAATCCCTTGTTCAGATAATGTATTTTTAATGGATTGTATTGAATGTTGAATAAATGCTTCGCGTTCGGTGCGTTTGGCATCGAGCAAGACAGCTACTTCTTTATAGGTGCTAGGTTGAAGGATGCGAAATGCAAGATCTTCGAGTTCCCATTTAAGTTGCCACAAACCCAATCGGTTCGCTAGTGTGGCGTACAAGTCGATTGTTTCGCGTGCATGAGAAATAGCCGAACCCCAAATTTTTCCAGTTTGTTGTTTGACATCGGGATGACTGGAAAAAAATCGCAGTGTTTGTAATCGAGAGCATAAGCGGATCATGACTACGCGAATGTCAGATGACATAGCCAATAACATTTTACGCAAGGTTTCGAGTTGTTCCGCCCAGCGAACAGATTCTATGGCGCATAAGTGAGACGATGGGCCAACCAATGAACGAACTTTAAAAAGTTTTCTCAGACTTGAAAGCATACGAACCACTTCATCACCGAAAAGTGGTTCCATTTTGGCTTCGAGATGACGTTCGAAGAACACCATGGGCCCAAGAATGCCTGCAATACGGGTGTTGGCGTCGGTGTTCAGTTCGGCCAGGAGTTGACCAACGGCTAACACATGTGGGTAGGTGGCTTCTTGGGTGTCGAGTAAAAGTCCTTGTGTGTGATGTTCAACGTAGTGTAATGCGGCTTGAACGCGCTGGCAGTCTTCAGCGTTTAATTGTGAGCAAACGAGTGAGGGCGTGTTGTCGTCATGTTCTGAACCTAAAGGCGATGAAACTGATACCATGCTTTCCCTAAATAAAGTCCTGCCATTATTTTAGACTAAAAAGTCTTGAATAATTTGAATTTGTTCGGTTGTCATTAAAGTGGGTGCATGCCCAATGCCTGTAATGACTTTGAGCATGGCTTTGGGCCCACGTTGGGTCATTTCAAGGGCGGTTGCTGGGGTGACTAAATCGGAGAGTTCACCGTGAATCAGCAGTGTTTTTGCAGTGATGTGATCGTAGGCTTGCCAAAGTGCATCTTCGTGTGCATGAACAGTGGCTTCGGTAAGATTACGAAAACTGTCGCCAATGGTTGGGTCATAGTGCAGAGTATAGTGGTTGTTTTTTTGGATGAGTACCGAGTCGGTTAATTGGTCAAACTGGGCTTGAGTATGTGGGCCAAACGGAGCAATAATTTTGCGTACGTAAGTGCGTCCTTCTGCTAAAGAGTTGAAGGTGACGGGTTTGCCAACGTATTCGCCGATTCGCTTTAAGGCATTTAAATTGAGTGTGGGTGCAACGTCGTTTAAAATGAGGCGACGAATGGGGCAGCCAGTTAAGCCAGCATAGCCCATTCCAATTAGCCCGCCCATCGAGGTGCCCAACCAATCTAAAGTGCTGGCATTCGCGCGAGCAACAAGAGCAATCATGGCTTGTATGTAATAAGGAATTACGTACATCGACCCAGAGGGCAACCAATCGGATTGACCTCTGCCTGGCATATCGGGGGCAATTATACGTAAGGTTTGGCTTAGTGAATTGGCTAAGGTTTCAAAGTCAGCACTTGTGCGGGTAAGCCCGTGCACACAGATCAGAACATGAGGATTGTCAGCCGCACCCCACTCGCGATAGGCTAACCGGTGTAACCCTTCTGGGCTTAACCATTGCACGGATTGGTGTCGAGTTTTCATGTTGGCTAACTCCTTGTTGTTGTATCGCTTGAGTAAACAGCGCAAAAGCACGTAAGCCCAGTTTTTTGTTAAGTATGACATGAAATTTTGACTGTTATTCGATTGTTTTAAGATGAGATGAAAATGATGAATTTAGCTTCTAAAGTGGCTTTGGTAACAGGTTCAACAAGCGGGATAGGTTTGGGTATTGCGCAACGGCTTGCGCAAGTGGGTTGTAAAGTGATGTTGAATGGCTTCGGAAGTCCAGATCAAATTCAAGCGGCCAAGCAAAGTATCGCAGCTTGTGGTGTTCAGGTGGCCTATCATGATGCGGATTTGTCGACAGCTTCTGGCGCTGAAGCTTTAGTTCAAGCGACCCAAAATGAACTGGGGCAGGTTGATATTTTAGTGAATAATGCGGGCATTCAGCATGTTGCGTCTATTGAAACATTTCCGGTTGCGCAGTGGGACAAAATTATTGCGATCAATTTGTCGGCTGCGTTTCATACTATTCGATTGGCTTTACCGGCGATGAAAGCCCAAAATTGGGGTCGGATTGTCAATATTG
>DIYC01000060.1 GCA_002428895.1 Burkholderiales bacterium UBA6064
GATCATCAACCTGAATGTTTAATTGGTTTAAAACCGGCACCAAAAAACGCGCAGCTAAACGATCAACAACCGCCACCACCACTTCAGTTTGATCATCTTCTCGCAACCAATTTAAAATGACAGCCGCAGCCTGCTGAGCTTGAGTTTGCTCGTTGGGTGCTAAGGTTAACGCTATAGAGGCTTTAGACTCAGAGTGACACAGTTGTAACCAGGGTTCAGACCCAGAAATGAGAGGCAACTCAACACGCTGTACGGGTATATTGGGTAAAAAAGCTTGCAGCCAATACTGAGGTAGCGTTTCACCATCATCAAACCAAATAACCTGTTCGACAGCAACCCAGTTTTTATCGGGTAATATCCACAAATTTTTAAGTTCATCGGCAAAGACCTCTGCCACTTGAATAATAAAGGCCACTTCTCTTTCAGAAAATCGACACAAAGCGCTATATTTTGCCAAATGTTTTCGAGGTTCTTGTTGCAAAACTAAACGCCTTGCGTAATCCAAAATTTCACTGGCTAAAAGCCATATTTGTGCACCCGACAAACCACGAGACAAGGCAGACTGATTGCGTAATGCCCGCACCAACTGAGCCATACAATTCGCCCAGGGTAGCACTGCTCTAGGTTGACTTAACCGGTCTACGGATTGTACCAACGCGGCACGTTGCACTTTACCACCACAATAACTCGCCCACTGTTTTTTTAATTCGGCTATTAAATCAATTCGTGGTACCACCCATAAAATTTGATCTGAAGGTTTATTCTTCCAATCAAATTGATGAAAATAAGGGTAGAAATAAGGTTCTAATTTCATTTTTTATGCGAAAATAAACAAATTAAACAAAAGAAAAGTGCACTAAAAACAATTTACACATCACAGAAACCTTTCAACGCTCGTTTTGTGGTTTTTTTAGTTGTAACATATTTGGGTTATTTGACAAAACTGTTCATAATAGCCCATAAAAACAAAAATACTAATTTATGGCCTAAAGGTTTTAACCGCCAAATTTTTTCAACAGAGGAAACAAATGAGCAATGACCTGATACAACATGTCAGCGATGCATCTTTTGAAACTGATATTTTAAAATCTGATCAACCCGTGCTTGTAGATTACTGGGCTGAGTGGTGTGGCCCATGTCGGCTTATTGCACCAATCTTAGATGACATTTCTAAAGAGTATTCAACTCGATTAAAAATTGCTAAAGTGAATGTAGACGAAAACTCAGAAGTACCTTCTAAATATGGTGTTCGTGGCATTCCTACGCTCATGCTCTTTAAGAACGGCGCGGTTGTCGCCACTAAAGTTGGGGCGCTGTCTAAATCACAGCTTGCCTCTTTCATCGATTCAAACCTCTAAGATTAAACCAATATTTAAAAGCTGGTCTATAATCATTTAGATTAAGACCAGTGCTTTAAACCCTAACTTCCCATCAATATTTTCTACCCATTCTCCAGTACGCATTTATGTATCTATCTGAACTTAAAATTTTACACGTCTCTAAGCTTCTTGAGGTCGCATCCAGCTTAGGCATCGACAACGGCAACCGGCTTCGCAAACAAGAACTTATGTTTGCAATTTTAAAAAAACGCGCTAAAGAAGGCGAACAAATTTTTGGTGATGGCGTACTTGAAGTGTTGCCCGATGGTTTTGGCTTCTTACGTTCACCCGAAACTTCCTACTTGGCTAGCCCAGACGATATCTATATTTCCCCGAGCCAAATTAGACGCTTTAATCTTCATACAGGCGACAGCATTGAAGGTGAGGTTCGTAATCCAAAAGATGGTGAGCGTTATTTTGCTTTAGTGAAAGTCGACAAAGTAAACGGTGAAACACCAGAAAGCAGTAAACACAAAATTTTATTTGAAAACTTAACACCCCTCCACCCCAACGTTCCTCTTAAGCTTGAGCGTGAACTTCGAGGCGAAGAAAACAACACTGGTCGAATTATCGACATGGTGGCTCCTATTGGCAAAGGGCAACGGGGTTTGCTGGTCGCACCTCCAAAATCAGGTAAAACGGTGATGCTGCAACATATTGCACATGCAATTACCGATAATCATCCCGATATTAAACTGATTGTTTTATTAATTGATGAACGCCCTGAAGAAGTTACAGAAATGACTCGCAGCGTTCGTGGTGAAGTGGTGGCCTCCACCTTCGATGAACCAGCAACTCGACATGTGCAAGTTGCAGAAATGGTGATCGAAAAAGCCAAAAGATTGGTTGAACACAAAAAGGATGTGGTCATTCTTCTCGATTCAATTACTCGCTTAGCCAGAGCCTACAACACCGTTGTCCCCTCATCGGGCAAAGTACTCACAGGGGGTGTTGATGCCAATGCGTTGCATCGCCCTAAACGGTTTTTTGGTGCTGCCAGAAACGTGGAAGAAGGAGGGTCGCTTACAATTATTGCCACCGCCCTTGTTGACACGGGGTCGCGTATGGATGAAGTAATTTACGAAGAATTTAAAGGCACGGGCAATATGGAAATTCATCTTGAACGAAGAATGGCCGAAAAACGTGTTTATCCGGCGATTAATATTAACCGCTCGTCAACTCGACGCGAAGAAATGCTTGTACCCTATGATTTATTACAAAAAATTTGGGTATTACGGCGTTTATTGCACGACATGGACGAAACACAAGCCATGGAATTTCTCATGGATAAAATTAGACAAACCAAAAATAACGCTGAATTCTTCGAAATCATGAAAAAAGGCAGCTGATATTAGCCCTTCAAGTTGTGTGCTATGCATCATAATGAATACATAGTACTCAACTTTTGAATTGGGATATGACTCGCAGCCACGCATTGTTTGCCGTTTTTTTCCTATTGATACTTCAAGCCTGCACTCGAAACCTTGAAACAGATTTAGATTCTATGGCAAAGGGTGTTGTTTTTGAGTATGAATACAGAGACCCAGAACACGTTGTTTTTAAAACACGTAACCGTGATTTAAAAACGTTCTTAACAAACTCAAACTTAATTCTTAAAGACTTCAAAAAAAAATATTCACCTGAATACGACAAGACAGCTGAAATCACAATTCAAGCAGTGACTGATTTAGAAAATATGGCGGGGGAAAGCCGGAAAAACGAACCTATTCTTGAAATATCCTGGCAACGACGGCATATTGATCAAATTAATTTTAAAGAAAAAACAAACATCACGCTGCAGCAGGTCGTGGACAAAATTGATCAAGTGCAGTCTTTTAATTTAGCCGGTGATTTGGTGCTAAGTGATCACTGCATGTCGATTAATAGCAGCAATTTGGATCAGATTTTTTGTGGTTTTGCTTTAAGAGGGCTTTACAACCAATAATTCAGTTAGCCCTCTTGACTTCATGTTCAACCGTTGTGGCTTAGTACGTACTTAAACTTTTGCAGCAGAAGCTACTTTTGCTGTTGCCTCTGAAGTTTTTTGAATAATACCTTGTGCCATTTCCGCAGTGGTACTGAGTACATACGCAGAAGTGAGCTGAATTAACTTTGTGTAAGTATCCATCGCAGACTGCAATTGACCTAAGGTAGATTCACTTGGAGAAAAAGGTTCTGGTGCCTGTTTATACATGCCAATAATCTGAGCATTAGCGGTTTTAAGTCCATTCACCATCCGATCGACACCCTGGCTCAGCAGGTCAACAGCTTTAGAGTTTTGAGCAAGCAATTGAGAAGTGGTTTGATTAACTAAATCTTGCGGTTTCATAAATAATCCTTGTACAAGGTGAAAAACACATCATACAATATTTTTGCTGCGATGCAGCAAATAAATTTAATTTGTGCGCAATTTTGAACACTTAAGCCGCGACCATCTCTTGCTCTAATTTTTCTTTAATCGCAGAGGCCAATTTTGAAGCATCAAATTTTTTAACATACAAATTGACCCCAGCCTCTAAACCACGGCGTTCATTTTCTGCGCAAGTTAAAGAGGAATACATAATAATGGGTACCTTTTTAAATCGCTCATCGGCTCTTAGCATTCTGGTTAAAGCGCACCCATCCATGCCTGGCATTTCTTCATCGACCATGATTAAAGCAATTTTTTCTTTTAACTGCTCGGCATTTTTAACATCTGAAGCTAAGCCCATGAGTTTACTTTGAGCATCGTCACCGCTGACTGCTGATGCGTGTTTTAAACCCATTTTTTCAACGACATTTGTAATTTGCTTACGTGCCACCTTCGAGTCATCGACAAAAAATATAGAGCCAGGGACATCGACCGACAAAGAGGTTTTAGTCGCATGCTCTACCTCCGCCATAGGGATGATGCGTTGACATAAACTTTCTACATCAAGCAAAGAAACCAGCTTACCCGATTCCAGCAAAATAATGCCAGAGATCGCAGAATCTTCCGATTCAGCGATTTGGGGTGGTTTAACATCTTCCCATTTAACGCGCACTATTTTATCAACATCCGCCACAGAAAAAGCAACACTGCGCGAAGCAAACTCAGCAATAATTAGCTTTTTAAAATTAGAGGGACTAGAAGACATGTTTGCCGCCATGGCTAAGTCGATGACTGGCAGCACGTTGCCACGTAATGAAATCATTCCCTTCACTTCAGGCCGCCTGCCTGGCGTTTTAGTGAGGTCCATAATGTCGGTGACCTCACGAATTTTAAACACATTAATGGCAAATACTTCGCTAGAACCTAATGAAAATAACAAAATTTCTAACTGATCTCCAGAAGAACGTTGATTAACTTGTGCATCTTTCATAATCTACTCACAAACCAAAAACTAAGCTTTATTTTAAATCGAAGCACTTAAATCAAAAGAAGTAAAAGAGGGCAAATTACTCGTTAATCATGACACTAAGAGCATGTTTATACCCATTTAAAATGAAAATCCGACTTAAGACCTTAAATTTTCTTCTTCGTTTCAAAGGTTTCATATTTTTTACCCCGATTTTTGAACGCCGTTATTAAGTAGTTCATTCATGATAACTACTCCATTTCATTTTTCTTAAACACATACTCAAACTGAATGAACCAACAAAACTTGTTGACAGTACGCCTGTTTTTTTAGCTACGTAGTGACTCTTATGAACACCTTTATCAACAACCGCCCTACACGATGGGCTCAGAGCCTGAGGATTGTTTCCATTCAATGGATTCAATTGATTGGACTGATTGCACTGTTTCTGATTTCTTTGAATGTCCAAGCGCAGGCCGAAGAAATTATTTTTTACCACTACGA
>DIYC01000171.1:0-195 GCA_002428895.1 Burkholderiales bacterium UBA6064
TTTTTGTTCGTTGGCAATCAGCACCATATAACGGCTGATGGTTTTACTCAGTGCGCATTTTTGTAAAAAATGATCGGCAAAGTCGTCTAGGTGGCGTATTTTTTGATTGGCTTCATTGGCAAATTCATACACTGGCAAAAAACGTTCGTCGGCATTAAAGGCAAAGTGGCGGGCATTGTTGTTGGCAAAATAAAA
>DIYC01000171.1:425-4815 GCA_002428895.1 Burkholderiales bacterium UBA6064
GCATTGTTGTTGGCAAAATAAAATGTTTGGTCGCGATTGCTGACGACAAACAGTTGCACAAAGCACAGCAGTGTTTTGGTGTAGCCGTTGCCCAGGTCGTTTTTGTACTCAATAATTTGTTCCATCGCCCGGCGGGGGTTTACGCCAAGCGTTTTAAGTTCGATCTGTACGCAGGGCAACCCGTTGATTAGAATCAGCACATCGTAGCGGTGGTGGCTGTAATCGGTGTTTATGCGCAGTTGGTTAATCACCTCGAAATTGTTTTTACACCAGTTTTTAAGGTTGACCAAAGTGTAGTGAAGTGGCGTGCCGTCGTCTCGTGTAAAGCTGTTGAGGGTGCGTAAGGTTTTTGATGCGCTAAACACATCGGGAGTGACAATTTCATCTAACAGCCGAGCAAATTCTGCATCGCTAAGGTGCACCTGGTTAAGCGCTTCAAATTGTTGGCGAAAGTTGTGTTCTAACGATTTTCTGTCGGTAATGTCGCTGCGGTAAGTGTATTTCAGCGTGTTAAGCTTACCAATTAAGCCGTATTCGATGTCTTCTTCTCGCAGGTACGAGACAGTGGGTTTGTGGGGTGGGTAGGAATTGTCTGTTGAAGTGGGCATGGCATGAATGTTATTTTTAGTTTTGACGCACAGAATATTAAACGGTCAACGCATTGGAAAAAACACTTTAAAGGAAACGCTGAGTTTGAACAACCCTACAATGCAATGTGTGCAGCAAATTAATGGGCTAAGGTTAATTTTTGAGGCCAGTCTATTGTTCAACTTCGAGGTTTGCGTTAAAGTGCTTCGCAGTTGATTGAGTATTTAATTGTTGCGTATAAAGGAAGATGAATGAAGTTACCTGATCGTTCTAGGCACTGGGTCAAAGAAATTGAGAAAGCTTTTTCTAAGGCGGTTTTAAAAGCCGATAAAGAAAAGGTAGAGGATGCCTACTTATATCGTTATGTGCCTGAGCTTGTAGCAAGGGCGCGTGGTCTTTCAAAACCTGAAATCATTGAAATAATCAAAGAAGATGTTGAGGCTCGTGTTCAGCAAAATTGGAAGCTTGAGGAAGACGCTAAGCTTCATTATAAATTTTATTTTGTCTATTCTTATATTCACTCACATGTTGCTACGGGTTTTTTATCAGAAAAAGAAGCGGATCGTATCATGGATGAAATGAATCAAAGTTTAGATTTGTTTGATGATTGTGGTGGTTGTGGGGGGGTGCATTAGTTTTGTGAGTCATTGTTAGAATGATTGCGGTTTGATAAATGAGGGTACCATGTACGAGTTAATTAAAAATCAAATTAAGGCCGATTACTTCAATCAGCATTTTTTAACTTTTTCTGAGGTCTTCTTCTAAAACCATTCGGACATATCTTGAATACGGAACTCCTTGTGCTTTAGCTTTTGCGCGAACTGCTTCCATTAATGGTGCGGGTACGCGCATATTTAAAGAGGCTTCTTTTTTTGAAATTTCAAAGCGCATTGGTTTAAACTGACTAAAGTCTAAACCTGATAAATCTTTTTCTAAAAACTCTTCTGCTTCTTTGTCTGTTTTAAATTTAGGAACCTTTTTCATAATTTTTAACCTCCTTGCTATGCATATAACGGGCACTAATAGGTCGAATCAAGCTTCCTCGAAACGCGAAGGCAACAAAAATAGCTCTTCCATCGACTTGACCGGCTGCAATGTGCCGACATTCGTCAGAGGTGGTGTGTTTTACATCTGGCGCAATTAGAACTTCACTGTCTAGAAAAAGTCGCTCTATTTCTTCGCGAGAAACACCATGCTTACCGCACTTTGGCCAGTTGCCTTTGTCCCAATTAAAACCTGTTATTTTCATTATGAAATTGTATTATGTATGTGTAGACAAATGCAATACAAAATTATTTTATTTCAATAGTTAACCCCTACACCCCACGTATCTTATTCAATGTACTGGTAGTTGACCGTTGAAAATCAAAAGGAATTGAAACCACTTGACCTCCCCAACCTATTACTTCTGCATAGCCAACAATCTGTTGAACAGGCCAGTCACCCCCCTTAACCAGTACAGACGGGTGGCATTGTTGAATCAGTTCAAGCGGGGTGTCGGTTTCAAAATAAGTCACTAGGCTAACGCTGGCTAGGCTTGCAATGACTCGCATTCTGTCTTCGAGCGAGTTAATGGGGCGGTCGTCGCCTTTGCCCAGACGTTTTACGGAACTGTCTGAATTTAGAGCAACAATGAGGCTGGCGCCCAGTTGTGCTGCTTGGTCGAGGTAGGTGACATGGCCGCGATGTAAAATATCGAATACGCCATTGGTAAATACGATGGGTTTAGGCAGTTTGCTGAGTTGTTCTGCCAACTGGTGAGGTTGGCAAATTTTTGCTTCAAACCGAGGCAAGGGGTTGGGGTTGGTCATGCCACTTGCTGTGAAGGGTTGGCTACCGTTTGACTTTGAAGCTGTGCAGTGGCTTCTTTGCGGTATTTGTTTAAGTCTTGTACGGTTTTTATGGGTGTTTCAAACAGTAGGCTGAGGTTGTGCAAAATGCGGTCGATGACTTTGTCTTCCCAGGTTTTGTCGAATTGAATTTGCACGTCAAGCCAATGCTCTAGCCAATCGGGGTCGGGTAGGCGGCTTTGCACAGTGTCGTTGGGGAATAAGTTTTTATTCACGTGTAAATTCGTGGGGTGCAAGGGTTTATTGGTGCGTCTGGCTGAAGCCATGAGCACACCAATTTTTGAAAAGGCGGCTTTTGCATGGGTGCCTTGTTCAATCAGTGCTTTTTTCATGTAGCGCAAATAAGCCCCGCCGTGGCGTGCTTCATCTTGTGAAATAATTTTGTAGATGTGTTTAATCACGGGTTCTGTGTGCCATTGTTCAGCGCAGCGGTACCAATGGTTTAAGCGAATTTCACCGCAAAAATGCAGCATCAGCGTTTCTAGGGGTGGCGCGGGGTCAAACTCGAACAGCACTTGGTGTAATTCTTGTTCGGTGGGCACAAGTTCTGGCTTAAACCGGCGTAAATATTCCATCAGTACTAAAGAATGTTTTTGTTCTTCATAAAACCAAATGGACATGAAGGCGCAAAAATCACTGTCGTGGTTGTTGTCGCGCAAAAACATTTCAGTGGCAGGCAAGGCAGCCCATTCTGTGATGGCATTCATTTTGATGGTTTGGGCTTGTTCGTCTGACAATTGATCGGGTTGAAATTGATCCCAAGGAATGTCGTTGCTCATGGACCATCGAACA
This sequence comes from Burkholderiales bacterium UBA6064, assembly GCA_002428895.1. Lineage (GTDB taxonomy): Bacteria > Pseudomonadota > Gammaproteobacteria > Burkholderiales > Burkholderiaceae_B > Limnobacter. Next base: position 3,656 of record DIYC01000171.1, read on the forward strand.
GATTCGAGTGATTGAAATAGCTCTGGATATAGCATTTTGGTAGCTCAGTAAAATAACACGCCCGTATTTTATCAGGACTTAAACCTCTTGGTGGAGGCGATGAGATGGTTTGTGTTATTTCAGTGTACGTGTGTTCTCTTTTGTGCCACTAAGTTTTGAACGCCCTTTGAATTATCTTTTGTATTTCCAGTATAAAAATAACTTAACGCAGATACCCATAATCATCCAACTAAATGCCCAAGTTATTCCAAACAACTGCCAATCATCCACCAGAGGTTTAAACAGCAAAACACTTAAACACCATGCTGATAGCACCGTTCCAGAAATCAACATACTTGCAAAAAAATAGGTAATTGGAAATCGACAAATTTTCACCAATAGAATTTTAGGTAACTTTATACTCACAAGTTGTACCCAATTACCAGTTAATCCATAAGGGATTGCAATTAAAATGGCAAGCCACTGGTCTTTTGTAAAAAAATCAAACATATGCTTCTTTATTACACCTAAAACCTTAAACTCATGCCCGAACTACTTGGGTTTAACCCAAGATTACTGTTCGATAAATTAAGTCCGCTCCCTAGCGAGTTATCTTGACTAAAATCAAGTTCATAGCTTGAAATCAGGCTTCCTCCGAATGATCTAAAAAAAGAAGTGCCACCAATCAAGGCTTCAGTCTGATTTATTATGTTATTTGAACGAACATACGCATCACCACCCATTGCGTTCCATGCGCCTGTTGAATTATCTAAATCTAACCATTTACTTTTTGTAACTATTGCTCCGCCAAAAGCACCACCAACCGCCCCAGAAACGGCTGCACCAGAAACTCCACCGAGCGACCAATTTCCATTGTCAAACAAATAAGAGTCTACGCCATATTGCACAACATTTGAGCCTGCACCGATCAGAGTCGCGCCAGCAAGCGACGTGGCAAACGAGCTGACAGAGGAAAGCCCCAAACTGGCTGCCCCTGATGCAAACCCGACACCAAAAGCTGTTCCAACTTGACCCCAACTGAATTCTTTTTCTGCTGGATTGAATGCAAGCTGACCGATTGTTGAACCTAAAGCACCAAAACCACCACCAATCAACCCCGCAACACCGTAAGGAATTAACATAGGTGCACGTCCGTCTGGATCGTAATACTTATACGGATT
>DIYC01000097.1 GCA_002428895.1 Burkholderiales bacterium UBA6064
TTGATGGTTATGCATTGTCAGCCAATGACTTGATTAAATGTGCAGATCAGATGGCATTAATCCGTCAGGATAAGCAAAATGATGGTGAGTTCAACGGTCAGTTTTCCTCAGCCAACGGCATATGCAGGTCAGCTAGTTTACTGATTGTTGATCAATTTAATGAGTTTCTTTCAAAAAACAATCTTCCCGATAATTTTAATGTCGCTGACAAGGTGAAATCACTTGTCGATGAATTAAGAAAAGGGCGTCAAGGGCTTATTCCACATCACGATCAAATTAACGCACTTAACGAAGCTTGTACGCGGTTATTTAAACAAAAACAACAGAACAAAAGTCGTCAAGAAGAAGTTGTAAATCCAGCTAAAAATGGTGACAAAGAAAGCAGTACTCCTTTTGCAGCATCGTTGCCAGTCAATGATGTAAAAGACCCAATCCCTGATTTATGGATTGTTCAAGATGATGGGGTTTTCGACAACACGTCTGATTGTTCTTCTGATTTAGGGGCTGAATACGATGTTGAAGAGCGAAAGCCGGCAGCAGTTATCAACTTTGGCCGTTCAGAAGAGACAAATATTACCTTTAATGAAAGCTTTTGGGGGTGGAATCAAACTCAAGAACAGTTGGAAGGTTTTAAAGGTAATTTATTGGGTGATACAGTTGAAGAAAGAGCTAAAAAAATGCGTGAATTGCGAAGTGCAATACAGTGGCTTAAGAATAATTTTCTTAAGACTGAGACTGATAGTCCTAAAATTCTTCCTGATTGGTTAGACATGGCTAAGTTAAAAGCTTTCGTTTATCTTCTGGGTCGCTGTTCTGATGCATCAGAAGATGTGGACTACAAAGTAGAAATAGAGACTGAGAGTTCGAATATCGCTTTCAAATTTCCCCCTATTTTTTATGCGCAAAAAAAATAAAAATTTGTTCAAGCCAATACCAGACTTACTGGTTCCTGTTTAGTTTAGCCCGTTGTAATACGAGCAGTTATTTCCATAAGATTTCTTGAGTCAGATGAATTCATAAGCAGAATATTTTGTGGTTTGTGTTCACTAGGAAACAGCTGAAAATAAAAGTCACGAAATTTTATATTCTGTTTGTTTTGATTATTCAAATAAACATTCAAAAGCGACAACGCCGTCTGCGGTTTTTCATCAGAATCTGAACGAATAATTGGGATGTTGCCGTCTTTGGTAAATTGATTTAATAATCTATTTGCAAGCTCAAGGCGATTTTTTCTATCTGCTTCATTAAATTCGCTGTTGTTCGCAGGCCAATTAAACTCAATCAGGTTGAAAGTTCGTGCGTTGTTCTTGCCGTCAATAAATTCGCTACCGAGTAAATGGGAGGGTATTTCAATTTGAAAAACACGTTCTAGGTTGTTTTGTTTCCTATTTGGATTTTTGAGCTGTTTCACCTTGATTTGATTTTGATAATTTTCAGCAAGTAACTCACTCAAAGGGTCTGATGTTTGTTGATCTACATCACGGGGTGAAACAAAGTCGAAAATTAACGGTTTTTCTGAAAACTCAAATGCTTTTCTAAGAACCGAAAGCGGGTCGATAAGATCTGTTTCTCGAGTTGCAATCAATTGCAAATCTTCGGATCCTGGAAATTGAATGGGTTGGTATTCCCCCTGAACCGTTTTAGCTTGGTTGGTTTGTGCGGCATCAATTTCCATCGGTTTTACTAAATGATCAATGTCCATGGGTTCTGGTTGACTTACTGGTTTTAGTTGTTTGGCCGCTTGAGTGGGTAAGAAACGATTTAACAAGTTATTCTTAAAATGAAAGTTCTGTTTTGTTTGTCTAGAGATTAATTTTTTGTTTGTTTTTATACTGGGGTCATTGGCTGCGGGTTTGGTTTGAAGGTTTCGTGAACTTGTGGTAATGGGCTGAGCAAGCGAAGCGACCTTAGGTATTGCATTTGTGGTTTGTAACGTTAAAGCCTCTTGCGTTGTCAGTTGTTTGTGCCAGTTTGCCAAAATGGCCGCATGCTCTTTTGGTGTGTTTTTATTTTCTATTGCTTTGGGTTTGCTTGGCTGTAGCATCTTTCCTGGATTGCGGGCAGCGTCAAGTTGTTGGCCAAGCACGCTATTAATTGGTAAGAAAACGGTGAAATGACCATCGTTTGCATTTTGGCTTTTTAGGTGAATCACGGCAACATGGGTCTGTTTAACAATTCGGCTAATCTCACCCTTTTGAAACACAGGGATACCTTCATCGTTTTTGGGTTTGTTGTTAATTTCAGCTTCTAGCGGGTTACCTTTGGGGGCAGCAAATCGGATGCTTTGCAGAGTGTTGTCGGCACCACTTTCGACAACAACAACAGTCATGCCCAAAGCACGATGCACTGCTACGGGTATATCGCTGGTCGCCATTCCTGACGAGCCTAGGCTTTCCAGTGAAACCAATTCATTTATTGTTTGCCGGATGCCGGAAGCCAATTTGGGTACGCAACCTCTTAGTTGCGATTCTATGAAATGCTCAACAGGTTTGTCGAAGAACTTTGATAGGTCAGGAAACTGTATTGGCTCTAAGCCAAATTCGGCACAAAAATTGTCGACGGTTTGGCCTGTTCTAAAGTGTGCAGGGCTTGTGCTCATTTGATCTTCTTCACCTTGGTGTAAAAAAGCAAGCCGACCACGTTCATAAGTGATGTAACCCCTGTACATACCAGTAACTATTTGTTTTACATGTGAACCTATTTCTATTTCACATGTATCAATTTGTTCAGCCAGTTGGGTTGCTGATTCTGCTTGCTCAAACACTGACACCCAAGTGGCTCTGTTCCAGCACTGATTGTCTCGAAAAAATGCATTAAAGCCATCATTGCTATTTTTGACGCGTTCTACCGCAGCATAACCACGCTTATTGTGTGCCATATCCATCCAAATAAAATGGGTTTCATTTTGTAATAGATCATTTAGTTCAATCGACTGAGCTGCATTTAAAGGAATTTGAATATCAAAGGTTTTGTTGGCAATGGCTGGGTGGCTACCACTACTTGCAATAAGAACAACTTGCTTGTTGGCACGTACTCCTAACTTTTCGGCTTCTTCTATCCATTTTTGCGTTCTTTCGGCGTATTGTTTTTTTTGTTCTTGCCGTTGTTGCTGCGCTGCGGCGATTCTGGCAAGTGCTGCATTTTTTTCGGCTTGATTTTGCCGAATAGTTTCATGAAGTTGTTGGTGTGCTTGCGAGATGAATTGAGGGATTTCTTGATCTGTAAGCCTTGTCATTATTTCATAAACACACAAGGGCAGAAGTTCGCCCTTGGCTTTGGCATCATCGAAATTTTTAGAATTTAATTGTTGATTTGCCAATTCCGCTAAAAAGCAAATGACTTCAGATTTGGTATGAAATGTTGTTTCTTGTCCGTTGCTTTCATATCGCCAGAAACTTTGATCTAAGGTTGCTTTAAACGGAGCATCTTCAGCAACGGTTTCGATGTGTCTGCTTAGGCCACTGATCAGCGTAGGCAGGTAGGGGTTAACGCCATCTTCGGTTTCATTCTCGTATTCGTTTTCAATTAAGTTCTCGATAGCATCGCTTAAGCCATTTTCACTATAAACCGGAAACTCGCTGAGTTGTGGGCCACTTTTTGATGCGGGCAAAGTGGCCCAGTCCAACAAGCTGACGAGTTCAATGATTTCAAGAGCTGTTTGTTTTGATTGATGGATTTCATTTGAGGACAAGTGTGCAGCAGGTGGGTTGTTATCGGTTTCTGGGGCCAAAGCCGAAACCAGTTGACCATACCACTGTTGACTTAAACCATGGGTTGTTTCCTTTTTCGGCCTGGCTGTTTGGGGCAACACCCTGTTTAAAAGGGTTTTAGTAGCTTGGTCGCTTAAGTCGAGCGTGTTGTTGTGTTGGATCAAACTTGTTGCCACATCTAATTGTTCATTTAACAGCATACCCGTGAGCCAATGTAAAGCTTCGAGGCGTTGTAGTTGAACCGTGCCGTCGTTTAGATCTTTTGCTCGGCTGGCTTTTTCACCTTCTGGGTTTTTTTCAAACTGTAACAAGTTATCAAGCTGTGGGTTGCCGCTATTGAGGTTGCCTTTGACCCACAATGATTGTGGGCAATGAGTATCTTGAATATGGTGTGCTTTGACTAGAACACCGAGACAATCTGATTGTTCATTGACTTGTCTGGGTAAAACCAAATCAAGCGCAGCCAACACACGCGACAAATTGGGTTGGTTTTGTGCAATATCAGCCCGTGCTTGTAACCAGTTAGTTTGTTCAAAAGCTTGAAACAGTTTATTTTGATTTTCAAGTGAAAGCGGCGAAGTTGCTTGTGTTGAATTGGGCTGAGCTGTTGATTGATTCGCCCAGCTTATGCCCATGGGCCAATTGAATGAACTCAAGAGGTTAGTTCTCATCTAATTTTCTCGGTGGTTTTTAAAAATTTGTTTTAGTGTTGCTGAAAGCGACGCGGCAGATTGTTTCTGTCCATATGAATATTGGTTCGGTAATTCACAAGAAATGTCCACGTGTTTTCACCCACAACCACACGAAGCCAATCGGCCAAATTGTCTCTGATCGCGATTGTTTCTTGATTAAAATCTTCTTCTGACATGCTGTGATAGACACTACCAGCAACATTACGTTTAGTCATGACATCATCTAGTTGCTCATAAAAAATGCTTTCCATGCCATCATCACCTTTCATTTGCTCTTTGACATGCGGCAGTTCGGAAATATAGCTGACCCATGGGCCCCAGGTTGACATGAATGCCCATACTTTTGAACCGCCTTCTTCAATGGTGGTTTGCTCAACCCGCTCGGCCAAATTGTCAGCCATGGCTTGTGTTAGGCCGCCTGCTATGATTTGTTCACGGTCATGGTGTACCGGTAAGTCAAGCCTGTCTTGCAACATGAGTTCTGCTTCTAAAATGGTATGAACGCCTTGCGCATGGCGTATACCATTTCTGCGATCTTGAAAAATTAAATTGTGAAGGGTATCCAAACGGAAGTGGGCTATACCTAAGTTAAACAAGTCTGCCGGGTTAATTTGATCTCGCCCATTTTGAAGTGCAGCCGTGACGTGATGAATATACGCTTGACCATACATGGTATTTAAATAAAAGCCACTGCGATCGTTACAAAATCGACTGGCTTCCATGGCGTTTCGGTCGATGATTCGACTCATTTCATTGTCAGACCTTGCTGCCGAAGCAATCATTCTTAAACGATCAACCGTATTCGTTACTCTTTGACGCGATTCTGCGGTATTTAGTTGTTCGTCAGCAAGCACTTGATTCAAGACATGTCGCCCGTTTACCCAAGTTCTTAAATGGATTCTTAGGCTAATGTCTTGGCCAAGTGCACGCACATATTCAGAACCCCGCAGGTTGTCTGTTGCTGGGTGTGGGTTCGGTTGAACAATTCGCATGTTTCGTACCCTTCGACCTTCTGGAATGGTGACAAGTTGGTGGTCAGGTTCGTTCCGGTGAACTCGTAACTCTGCTAAACGTACCATATCACCCATATCATTTGGGTCAACACGGTTCCATAAGTTTTGCCGCTGCTCGGGTTGTTGTGCCGATTGATTTTGGACGGGTTGCTGCGCCTGCTGATTTTGTGCGGGTTGTTGGTTTGCTTGAGCTGGCACAGCATTTCTGTTTTGTGGTGCTGCAAGCGGCTGGGCTTGCTGATTTTGTTGCTCAGCTTGAGCTTCTTGAATAGCCAATTGGCCTATCATCTGACCCATAATTTGGAAAAACGCATCTTGATTATCATCGTCATCTGACTCAACAAGAATATCGTCAAGCCCTGCCATGATTTGTCTTGCCCCAGGGGAAAGAAATTGCGCAAAAGGGCCGTTATATTCATGATCTTGTCGTTGTGCGTTGCGTCTGTTTTGTAAATTTTGCGCGCCTGCTTGTACAACACGGCCTGCACCTTGTGCAACTTGTGGTTGATTCACATTCAGTTGGGGTGGCTGAACGCCCCTTCTATTGTTATTTTGAACATTTTGATTATGATCGCGCCCAGTGACGCGATTAAAAAAATTTCCGATTCCTTTAGGCATGGTTAGCTACTTTTAGTGAGTTTGAAAGTGTTAGGTGGAAAGGGTTAACCAAAAAGTTCCATATAAAATTTTTCCTAAACTTAGAGTGTCTCCAAATTGAGCTCGTACATCGCAATATGAGGCACCCCCTAGCCTACTTGAGTCAACATTAACCTTTACAAGAAATATCATCCTAACCTGGAACTTTTCTGGTTTATTTACTACTAAGTTCAAATTGATTAGCTCGAAGTAAGTAATTAGGGTCGTACCAAATATTATTGA
>DIYC01000141.1:0-2123 GCA_002428895.1 Burkholderiales bacterium UBA6064
AAGGTGCTAATCAGGAAAGGTTTCAGGGCCACCGGCTGTTGCAGGCGAGTCGCAATCGCAACTGAATTATCGTGCAGATTTTGAAATTGAAATGCCTTTGGGGCAATTTAATCAGGGTCATAGTGAAGGATTGTTGTTCACACATTTTCGATTCGGACAAGGTGAGGGTGTCAACACCAACGTGACTTCGTTCACCGGCGCTGTCAATTCAACGGTATTTGAGTTATCGGGTGCACAAGCTAACAATTCAACGGGATTGTTGGCGCAAATGTGGTACCAATTGGGGAATAAGGTTAATGTTAGATCGGATGGTAAGTCGTTTGATCGATTGGAATTAACCGTGGGTAAAATTGATCCGTTCGTCTTTTTTGACAATAACGTCATTGCCGATGACGAGTCTGAAGGGTTTTTAAATAATGTGTTTGTGCACAATCCACAGCTTGATTCGGGTGGCGATGTGGGTGCCGATGAATATGGTTTTAGCCCAGGTGTCGTTGCAGTTTATGCGTGGAATGCTAACAATACCAATCGATGGAAGGCTTCTTTAGGCCTTTTTGGGGCGGGCAATGGTGCTGCTTTCAGTCACAGTTTGCGTGATCCGTTTGCGATTGTTCAATTGCAGTACGAGGGTAAAGCCTGGGTGGGTTTGCCTGGAGTGTATCAATTGTATGCATGGAATAATCCGCAATCTGAAAATGCATTTAACGCTACCCCAGAAATCCACCAAGGCGTAGGTATTTCAATGTCTCAGCAGATGACAGACACGGTGGCGGTTTTTTCTCGAATGGGTTATCAAACCAAAGGTAATGTTAATTTTGATGCCAGTTTAACGGGTGGTTTAGAGTTTTCAGGATCGGTTTGGGGCCGTTCAGCAGATCGCCTGGGAATTGCTGTGGGTGCATTGTTTGCCAGTGATGTGTATCAAGCGGCAACACCTGCTTTAAGCGGAGAAGAAGTCAATTCAGAAATTTTTTATGTTTATCAATTGAACGATCACTTGCAGGTGTCACCACATTTGATTCACATCAGTAACCCAGGTGCTCGAAGTGATCAAGACACTGTGACAGTGATGGGTGTTCGTACTAAAGCAGCGTTTTAAAGGTTAATCGATGAAATTCCATTCTCAATTTTTTCAGTATAAAAATAGGCACATAAAAGGCTTGAAATATTTTGTAATAGTTGCATGTGCAGTTGTCAGTCTGTTTGACCAACCTGGTTCGTTGCATCAGTCTGTTTCGTTTGTTTCGAATGTACAGGCTGCGACAAAAACTGTGTTGGTGAACGATGTGGTTAAGGGCTATGCCGATTTAGTCTTTATCAGTTACCAAGATGCAGCCGAGGGTGCGCAGCAAGTGCATGCTGCAGTTGAAACATTTCTTGCTCAGCCTAGCCAATCGACCTTAAATCAAGCTAAAAGTGCGTGGCTAAAAGCCCGTGAGGTGTACGGTCAAACCGAGGTGTATCGTTTTTATGGTGGCCCAATTGATACTCATAATGGCTTAGAAGGTCAAATCAACGCCTGGCCGATAGATGAATCGTATGTTGATTATGTTCAAGGCGCACCGCGAGCAGGTTTGATTCAACGCACTGACTTTGAAATTTCTAAAACTAATTTGATTGCAATCAATGAGCGGGGTGGTGAAGAAAATGTAGCGACAGGCTGGCATGCCATTGAGTTTTTATTGTGGGGTCAAGACTTGAACAAAACTGGCCCAGGTACTCGACCTTATACCGATTATGTTCTCGGCACTGAAAACTTAATCGTGGTGCAGCGTCGACGACTTTACTTGTCGATAGTGAGTCAACTGTTGGTGGATGATCTAGAATCGTTGGTGGCTGCTTGGGTGCCTGGTAGTTCTGCGAACTATCGTAGTCAGTTTGAAGCGGGTGGCCTAGAGTCTTTACGTCACATCGTTGTTGGTATGAGTTCGCTTTCACGTGGCGAGTTAGCAGGCGAACGTATGGAAGTTGCTTTATCTAGTCAAGATCAAGAAGATGAGCAGTCTTGTTTTTCTGATCACACGCATCGCGACATTGTTGCCAATGCTCAGGCTATTTTGAATATCTGGCAAGGGCAGTATACGCGTTCTAATGGTGAAGTGATTCGAGTGGCCTCATTGGCT
>DIYC01000141.1:2141-2526 GCA_002428895.1 Burkholderiales bacterium UBA6064
TCGAACTGCCACCAGAGGCTGCCCGAATAGGCGACATGCTTGTAGGCGAAGAAGCCCGCGAAGGCCGAGGCGAGGATCGCGGTCAGCGCGGCGGTCGGGTGGGCCATGGTGTTGTCGTNTCCTGCCGTGATCAGAGCCAGCCGGCGCGCGCCAGCGCGAGCGAGATCAGCTGCGACAGCAGCTGCGAGTGGCCTCATTGGCTAATCTTGTTGCGTCGAAGAATCAAGCTGTGGCCGATCGCACAGGGCAGCAAATTGTGCGCAGTGTTGAATTGGCTCATCAAATTCAAGCTCCTTTTGATCAAGAACTCGGTGGTGGTCAAGATGGGCAAGGCAAAGTTCGAATTCAAGCCACGATTAACAGCTTAATTCAACAAAGTGAGTTC
>DIYC01000141.1:2730-4325 GCA_002428895.1 Burkholderiales bacterium UBA6064
ACAAAGTGAGTTCATTGTGTCTGCTGCAAGTGCGCTGGGTATTAGCAAATTGACAGTGTTGCAACCTTAGCCCTGGCAGTGGTTTATGAGTCAATTGTATCAAAATATGCATTCATTTCTAATCGCTAATGGACTGGTGATTCTATTCGCTGGGGTAGTGCAGGGGGCTGTTTTTGCTGCCTCAACTATTCCTGGGTCTCAAATTCCTGAGTCTCAAGGTGAATTGACCGCAGGTAAAACCACGGTGTATGCAACTGGCCAGAATGCGTTTTCGTTTCCATTTGCTAATCTGAGTCAACCTGAACGCACTCGATTTGCAATTGGCAATTCATTTTTTAAACGCAACTGGGTGCAAGCACCAGCCAGCACTTCTGCGCGTGACGGATTGGGCCCGCATTTTATTGCACGCTCTTGCGGGGCTTGCCATGCGTTTGATGGTAGGGGTAAGCCACCCCAACAAGTTGATGGCATAAGCACCGAGCAAGCTGTTGATTTGTTATTTCGTTTGTCGATCGAACCCAATACTCTGACTGACATGCAACACCAGTTGCGTGCTCGGTATGGTGTAATTCCTGAGCCTGTGTATGGTGATCAACTGAACAATGCAGCGATTGATGGGGTTCAAGCCGAAGCGCAAGTTGTGGTGCAAACCGTCCCTTTACTGGGTAAGTACCCTGATGGAACGCCTTATGAATTGCTAGCTCCTACCTATTCTTTCAAGCAGTTCGCTTACGGGCCGTTACATCCTGACGTTAAAGTGAGCCCGAGAATTGCGCCGCAACTCATCGGTGTTGGTTTGATTGATGCGATTTCACCTCAAGACTTGCTCGACAATGCAGCGCAACAAATGCAGGCCCAAAGCAGTATACACGGTCGCGTGAATCGTGTTCACGATCCGTTTTTAGGGGATAATGTGATAGGTCGTTTTGGTTGGAAAGCCAATGTGGCGTCTTTAGCCGGTCAAACTGCATTGGCATTTCGGGGAGATATTGGTATTACTTCCTCGAAAGTGCCTCATGAGTCTTGTACAGCAGCGCAAACTGACTGTTTAAAAGCACCTAGCGGTGCTGAACTGGGAGGGCATGAAATAACTGATAGCCTACTTGAACAAGTTATTTTTTACCAATCTGTATTAGCACCCCCAGCGCGTCGAAACGTGAACAACCCCGCTGTGCAACGGGGTGAACAATTGTTTCATCAGGCTGATTGCGCAGTGTGCCATCATCCAAGTTATGTGACTGTAGAGTCGCAATGGCCTAGTGCAGCCAGCGAGAATGCGCAAGGCGTGCGTATTTGGCCCTACACTGACCTGTTGTTGCACGATATGGGCGAGGATTTGGCGGATCACCGTGTTGATGGTTTGGCGCATGGCCGAGAATGGAAAACTCCGCCTTTGTGGGGTATTGGGTTAATTCAAGCGGTTAACGGCCATAGTCACTTGTTGCACGATGGTCGAGCTCGTAACATTGAAGAAGCTATTTTATGGCATGGTGGCGAGGCTGAACAAAGCAAGCAGTTTTTCAAAGCGCTAACGCAATCAGAACGTGTTGCTTTAATTCAATTTGTTCAGTCAGAGGGCGTTCAAAAATCTGTGT
>DIYC01000028.1:0-768 GCA_002428895.1 Burkholderiales bacterium UBA6064
GTCGTCACCAGCAAACGCAAGCTGCAACAGTTGGTCGAAAGCCAGGCGGTCGCCGGTTGGGACGACCCACGGTTGCCTACCATCAGCGGCTTGCGTCGCCGTGGCTACACACCCGATTCCATTCGCTTATTCTGCCAGCGCATTGGTGTTTCAAAGGCAGACAGTTGGATCGATTATTCCGTACTCGAAGGTTGTTTAAGAGACGACCTAGAAGACAAAGCGGCGCGAGCCGTCGCGGTGCTCAAGCCCTTGCTGTTAATTTTAGATAACGTTCCTGACGATTGGACAAGTGATTGCGTCGCACCCGTGCACCCCAATCATCCAGAATGGGGGCAACGCAACTTTACCATCGGCAAAAAATTGTGGATTGAAGCCGACGACTTCATGCAAAACCCGCCCCCCAAATACTTCCGCCTGTTTCCTGGTAATCGCGTGCGCTTACGTTATGGTTATGTGATTGAATGCACGGGCTTTGATCAATCGGATCGCGGTGACGTGGTTGCCGTGCATGCCAATGTCTTTTTAGACAGCAAATCGGGCACCCCCGGTTCCGACACCTACAAAGTAAAAGGCAACTTACATTGGCTGAATGTGAACACCGCCTTATCGGCCCAAGTACGTTTATACGATCGGCTGTTTGTTGATGAAATGCCAGGCTCTGCCGGAAAAGATTTTATGCACAGTATTAACCCAGAATCTTTAAGCACCGTGAACGCCTTTATCGAGCCAACCTTAAAAGGATGCGAAGCAGAAACCGTGTTTCAGTTG
>DIYC01000028.1:966-2788 GCA_002428895.1 Burkholderiales bacterium UBA6064
AGCAGAAACCGTGTTTCAGTTTGAGCGCCATGGTTATTTTGTGTCCGACTTGCGAGACCACCAACCCGATCGCATGGTGTTTAATCGAGCAGTGACGCTGAAAGACAGTTGGGCGAAAAATAAGTGATTTAAACAATTGAAGTAATCAAGTGGGTGGGGCAGCTTGGTTGCTGGGAATGGTGGTTTAAAGGCGAGTTTTGGGTGGGGGGTGTGGGGGCGGATGTATTGTTGGTAAATTCCAAACCGGATACGCCCTAGGCTCCTTGGCAGTTTACAAAGTCGCTAAATTTAACGTTAAAAAAGAAAGGGAAGATTAAATATGGCTGCACCAAGTTTCACGCCTCCCCAACATAAAAAATCGGCATTTCACTGCCCGTGTTGCCAGGCTTATGCTAATCAAGTTTGGAGTGAAGCTCTATCACAATTTCCGAGTGGAAACATTCAGAATATTGAAGGTTTTTCTTTTTCTTGGTGCACACACTGTCATATATACTCTATTTGGGTTGGGAAGAGCTTGATTTTTCCCGCATCTTCGCAAGCGCCCCCACCTAATCCTGATCTACCAGAAGATGTTTTGCTTGATTACGAAGAAGCCAGTCGTATTGTAAGTAATTCACCTCGTGGAGCAGCTGCTCTTCTTCGCCTGTGTGTTCAAAAACTGTGTAAGCACCTTGGGGAACCTGGGAAAAACATCAATACAGATATTGCTTCATTGGTTAAGAAGGGGCTCAATTCTAAAATTCAACAGAGCTTAGATGTTGTTAGGGTAATTGGAAATGAGGCAGTGCATCCTGGTTCAATCGATTTGAATGATAAACCCGAAACTGCTGTTGCGTTATTTAAATTGGTAAACATAATCACCGAAACAATGATTACTCAGCCCAAGATGATTGAGTCACTTTACGGAACATTGCCTATTGAAAAGCTTGAACAGATAGATCAGCGAGATAAATAATTCTCTTCACATGCATGCAGGGTAACTTAAAATCGCTATGCGTTTTTTGAACAGTCCCGCATTTCCTGATTGACGTTAGCATCTATGAATACACCTTTTTTAGCAGCGCTCTGTGGAGGTTGTAACTTTAATTCTGATTTAATGAAAATAATTTTTCAACAAAAGACAACGTATGATCTTTATTACCGGTCAAACCCATGTGGCCTGTTTCAAGTTCCCAAAGATAATCAAAAAGATCTTTTCTAGATGCATTATTTAAGAGCAACTGACAAATTACAGGAATATATGCATCATACTCATCTTGAGCCTCTGGAATGTCATCAACACCAATTGGATCCCAATTCTTCATCACTAAATTTCGAACTTCTAATGTGAAACGAAAGTTTTTTTCTTCTTTGCCTGTCATTGATTAGGTGCCCCTCTGATAACGGTCACTACATTACCGCTCTGTGTATCAGTAATCACACGTACACTGTTTGCGGAATCATAAAAACCACTAGTACCAGAGCGCGTGGGAAAAAATTTACCATGTTGAATCGTATTTTCAACAACAGAAGGCATGATACCCCTATTTTGCATTTGATCTAATGAATGACTCGAATACTCTCTTCCATAAATGCTTGTTGGTTGGTTTCTCACTTTTTGATAAGGCGTGTTTTTTAATTCAAAACCACGACTGCCTTTAAAGCCCGTTGCGCCCAGTGTTTCTGAGGCAACACTTTCAACATTATTTAACTTGTCAATTCCATAGTTTGAATCATGTCTTACAGATTGAATGCCAAGCCCAACACCACCAGGTAAGAAAGGGACTGCTGCAAATGCAGTGTCAGCTGCGACACCAAAAGCATCAACTGCTGCTGCACCATA
>DIYC01000073.1:0-1557 GCA_002428895.1 Burkholderiales bacterium UBA6064
TGCCCTAGTTTTTTTGCGCGCTTTGATAGACTCGTTGAAATTGTCAGCCTAGAAGCGCACGATAAGCAACATGCGCGGGCACGTTTTCAGTATTACAAAGAACGTGGGTACCCCATTTTTACGCACAATCAACACAACGCTGCAGCGCACACTGTGATGCCACACCAGCAAGAGGTTCGCTATGGGTGATCAATTTGAAGGGGGTCCTCCCTTACTGACCGAAGTCATTTCTTCCGGTTTAGACGAAATCGAATCGTTAACACAACAACACAAAAGCCACCCTGAAATCGATTTACTCAGGGCGCAACTGCCAGAATTGTTTGAAAAAGCATTGTTGCGTGTCAAGCCCCAATTGCTCGAAGAATTTGAAAAGCTCGTGATTGATGCGCTCAAAAAAACGAACTAAAGTGTCCGTGTGAATGGCTAATCAGATAGCAGTTAACTGAGTTGATTAATCAACGCCGATAGTTTGGCTTTTTGAGCCTTTGCTTTTTCGCCAGGAAACATAAATTCTGCCAACTTGTGTTGATGTTGATCTTTTAGGCTAAATGCAGCCACTTGGTGCAACCAGTCGCCCGAATTAGTGGTTAACATCTTTGACTGCGACAAAAATGCAACCGTATTGGCCATGTGTATTTTTAAGCCCTCTGCCACTTTTTCACGTCGGTGTTGAATCGCTGCTTGAAAATCTTTTTGCCGAATCAACGTTGGAAAAACAGTTGACAATTGTTTTGTTTTCTCAAACTGGTTGGTCGCGATGGCATTGGTAATTCGTTCACGCAATCTTTTGTTGACAGCGGGTGTTAAACTGCTGTGCGAGCTATTGGCCTGCGTAACAAACCCTTGTTGAATCAAATAGTCCGCAGCGTGAATATTGCCTTCATGAATCGCAAAATGCAAAGGAGTCATGCCATCAAATCGTTCAAGTTGCATATTGGCCCCCGCTTGTTGAAGGCGTTGAAGGATTGTTACGCTCCCGTTTAGTGCAGCAAAATGCGCAGCAGTGATGCCATTTGTAGCACGCACATCAAAGTTGACACCGTTTATAGCAAGCATTTGGTTCACTGTTTCGACATCGCCAGTTAAAGCGGCAGTCAACAATCTTTTTTCAGCTTGCGCAGCGCTCATAGAATGTGTTGAATTTGCATTGGCTGCACCAGCCCTAAATGCATTTAATTGGGAATTGCCTGCATTCGGCGGTGTTGGTACATTTGCATGATGACTTAATAATGCAGAAGCGGTTGCCCTAGCAGCCTGAGCAGGAACTGCTGCTTGGGTTTGTGGGTTGCTATGCTCTAAATGAACAGAATGATTACTACTTAATGATGATGAAATGGAGTGGTTGCTTGAGGTGTTCATTGTTGAAATAAACCAGAATCTGAAAATTCTTAGTTACTGATTCAGTTAAGTAAGTTCCAGCGGGGCGTTCAAACTTTATGGGTTTACCCCTTTTGACCGATCTAAAATGGAATAAATCGATTTTTTCCTCATGAAATGTTATTAATTTGAGCAGCTCTGTGGCGACAAAATTTTCAAGCACACGTCCAAAGAGCTCGG
>DIYC01000073.1:1773-5017 GCA_002428895.1 Burkholderiales bacterium UBA6064
ATTCAAGGTCGCTTAATTCATATTGAAGCAGATGACAAAGCAACAAGGTGTCGGTCATATATCCTTTGGGGGCCTTAACAAGACGTTTACCGATGTTGCGATACCAGGGCGACAAGTCAAATGTTAAAAACAGCATTTTAAGCAGGGTTTTGTAATTACGTGAAGTTACTGAGTTAAGCCCTGCATCACGCGCAATGTCTGCGTCATTCACCAAACCACCTGCACGGTTCGCTAAAATACGAAGTAAATTGAGCAGACTGCTAAGCTTTTCAATTTCAGCCAAGGCACGGACATCTCTTTGTAAAATAGTCGTCAAATAACTATCAAAGTTAGTACATTCATCCGCCCCACCAGCGGGTCTGATAATTTTGGTAACGCCATGATGTTGGCTGAGCCTGTTAAAAGAAAACGACCCCTGAGTTTTTTTTATGATTTTGCCTTAACTCATCAACTACAACTTTTAATGCCCTAAAAATGTCAGGAACAAGTTGCACTTCATCAATAATTAAAGCGCCTTTACGTTGTTTGAGATAATTCTCGGGTGAATTGGCAGCGACGGCCATTTGTGTTGCGCTGTCAAATGTGACGTATTCAGCCACGTATTTTTTTTTGCGATAGACTGAACTAATATGCTTTTACCAGCCTGACGAGGGCCATTTAGAAACACCACAGGGCTTACTTTCAGCGTCTTAAGAAGCTTGCTTTTAATATGCCTGTTAATCTGTGCCATTCACTATTTTCCTTGCAAATCTAAAAGTATGCTTTATAAATTGTAAATCTTACTTTTATATTTGCAAAAATTAGGTGTCCTAATTTTAGGAGTTATTTTTAGGCTATCAACTTTTAGGGGGGTGTTGGGTCACTATAGTTATTTTTTAATCATTTACAAATTGTAAAAAATCTGTTTACTTCAACGTGTCAACTTTATTAAACTTTATCGTCACAATTTAATTTATTTATTACTCTGCATGCTTGAGTAAAAATTTAAGATTCAATCGTAATTTGAGTGCCGTCAAGTTATTCTGATTTTTAAAAGTATCTAGTTGTTTTTTTAATGTGTGCACATTAAGACTGTGCCGAAATAAATTCTTTTAGTTTTAAAAAGGATACTAAGCAATGATTACAAGTGAAACTGTGCGGGATTGTGATGATTTTATTGCACACAAACGCACGGGGAGCTCTGAAATTCAATTACTCAAAACTCATTTGATAGAGGTGAGTGAAATTGCTGCGCGTTTTGCTTCAAAAATTGATTCCGAAAATGCAGGGCGTGTGATTGGCTTATTGCATGATTACGGCAAATATAGCCAAACATTTCAGAATTATATTAAATCTGCTACAGGGCTTATTAATTTGGACGAAGATGATGAGTACGTAGATGCGAAAGGCTTGAAAGGTAAAATAGATCACTCAACTGCAGGCGCTCAGTTTGTCTATCAAAGTTTAAAACGGTTTGGGACTTCGGCGGGCAAGGGCGAACTTTGTGGACAAATACTTGCTGTTTGTATTGCCTCACACCATAGTGGTTTGATTGATTGTCTTACTTTAGATGGGGAACCGAGATTTTGTCAGCGGATGAAAAAAGCGGATGAGAAAACGCATCTTGAAGAATGTAAACAAAATGCCGATGATTGTATTTCGAATAAAGCGAATGATTTTCTCAATGAAAATTTAGTTAAAGAAATTCTTCGGTTTATTAATAAAATACGAAGAGCATCATGCAGAAATGAAGACAGAGAGAATCAATTGGTTCGAGATTTTAATTTAGGCTTTTATACTCGCTTTCTTTTTAGTTGTTTGATAGATGCAGACAGAATTAACAGCGCTGATTTTGAAAATCCTGAAAACGCTGCTATTAGGCTTCAGGGGTTGCCCAACTGGGATATTGCGATTAAGCGTCTTGAGACTAAGCTTTTAGAGTTTTCATGCAACACAGAAGTAGAAAAAATCAGAAAGGAAGTGTCAGATCAGTGCTTTAAAAAATCCCAGCAACCACAAGGTGTTTATACATTGAGTGTGCCTACAGGTGGTGGTAAAACACTGGCGAGTTTAAGATATGCATTACATCATGCTAAAAAATATAATTTAGAGCGAATTATTTTTATTATTCCGTTTACCTCAATTATTGAGCAGAACGCGTCACAAGTCCGTTCAATTCTTCAACCACAGGGTGAAGCCATAGAGTGGGTTTTAGAACACCACTCAAACCTTGAGCCTGAATTGCAAACTTGGCGAAGTAAATTAGTTTCAGAAAATTGGGATGCGCCAATAATTTTTACAACCATGGTGCAGTTTCTTGAATCGTTATTTAGTGGTGGTACTCGCGGTGTTAGGCGATTACATCAGCTTGCTAATAGCGTATTAATTTTTGATGAAATTCAAACCTTACCAATTAATTGTGTTCATATGTTTTGTAATGCAATTAATTTTTTGACCGATTACGCCAAGACAACCACTGTGCTGTGTACTGCCACGCAACCATTACTTAATCAGTTACAAAATCCAAATAAAGGGCAGCTTAATATTTCAAAGGAGAATGAAATAATTTTAAATGTGAATGAGTTGTATGCACGTTTGGAACGTGTACAAGTCGAAAATAAATGCAAATCTCAAGGTTGGTCAAAAGAAGAAATATGTACTTTTGCAATGCAGCTGTTTAACGATGCGCAAAGTTGTTTAATTATTGTAAATACAAAACAGTGGGCGCAAAGTTTATTCACTGAGTTTCAAAATAGTGGTGTTGATTCGTCCGCTATATTTCATCTGAGTACTAACCAATGTGCAGCACATAGAAAGTCTCTTTTAGAGAAAGTGCGTCGGCGTTTGAATGACAAGGAACCTGTTTTGTGTGTGAGTACGCAGTTAATTGAGGCCGGTGTTGATATTAGTTTTGCATGCGTGATTCGATTTTTAGCAGGCTTGGATTCAATTGCTCAGGCTGCAGGCCGTTGTAATCGGCATGGCGATTTGGCTAAAGGAAAGGTATATGTACTTAACCCTGATCAAGAATCGACAGACATGTTACCAGCCATTCAAGTTGGTAAGAGTAAATCTGAGCGAGTTTTTTCTGAATTGGGGCATGGCAGTATACTTTCACCTGATGCAATCAACAAATATTTTAGATATTATTTTTATGATCGCGCATCTGAAATGGACTACCCAAAAAAAATAAAAGGTTGTGATAAAACTTTGTTGAGCCTACTCAGTAGTAACACAAAAAACAACCTGATTAGCACCTTGGCTC
>DIYC01000016.1 GCA_002428895.1 Burkholderiales bacterium UBA6064
GACGGCCCCATGCCGCAAACCCGTGAACACATTCTTTTGGCTCGTCAAGTGGGTGTTCCGTACATTATCGTGTTTTTAAATAAATGCGACATGGTTGACGATGAAGAACTGCTTGAGCTTGTTGAAATGGAAGTTCGTGACTTGCTATCCAGTTACGACTTTCCAGGTGATGATGTGCCCATTGTTAAAGGTTCAGCCAAGCTTGCATTAGAAGGTGATACAGGTGAACTCGGAGAAGGTGCAATCAAAAAGCTAGCCGAAGCGCTCGACACTTACATTCCTACGCCCAAAAGAGCCATTGATGGCGCATTCTTAATGCCAATTGAAGACGTATTTTCAATCTCAGGTCGCGGTACAGTAGTAACTGGTCGTATCGAGCGTGGTGTGGTGAAGGTCGGCGAAGAGATCGAAATTGTTGGTATTAAAGACACGGTTAAGACTATCTGTACGGGCGTAGAAATGTTCCGTAAATTGCTTGATCAAGGCGAGGCTGGTGACAACGTGGGTGTGTTACTACGAGGAACAAAACGTGAAGACGTAGAGCGCGGTCAAGTATTGGCTAAGCCTGGTTCAATTACACCGCACACTGACTTTGATGCAGAAGTGTATGTGTTAAGCAAAGAAGAGGGTGGACGTCATACACCGTTTTTCAGTAACTACAGGCCGCAGTTCTACTTTAGAACAACCGACGTGACTGGTTCAATCTCTTTGCCTGCAGACAAAGAGATGGTTCTGCCAGGCGACAACGTAGCGCTTACCGTAAAACTGATTGCTCCAATTGCGATGGAAGAAGGCTTGCGCTTTGCGATTCGCGAAGGCGGTCGAACAGTAGGTGCTGGTGTCGTCAGTAAAATTTCTAAGTAATATTGCTTTTTGTATAGTTAAGTAAAGCATCAACGCTGATGCTTTGCTTTGAAAATTGAATGCTAATTTAAGCATTTTCGTTCTTTAAGGGTCAATCATGAACAAACAAAAAATTAGAATTAGGCTAAAAGCATTCGACTATAAATTAATAGATCAGTCTGCGCTTGAGATAGTTGATACAGCTAAAAGAACTGGTGCGGTCGTTAAGGGCCCAGTGCCTTTGCCGACAAGAATAAAACGTTTTGACATTTTGCGTTCCCCTCATGTTAATAAAACATCTAGAGATCAGTTTGAGATTCGTACTCATCAAAGGTTGATGGATATAGTTGACCCAACAGATAAAACAGTTGATGCATTAATGAAGCTTGATTTACCTGCTGGGGTTGATGTAGAAATTAAACTACAATAGTAAAAAGTTCTAGATTTTGTATTGTAAGCGTGGTATTATTCTGCCCTTATTTTAAAAATTTAATTTAAATTAGTCTAGCCAATCGTAGCTAGAAATGGAGTTGTCATGAGTCTTGGGCTAATAGGTCGCAAGCTTGGTATGATGCGCATATTTGATGAGTCTGGTTCTTCGGTGCCGGTTACTGTTGTTGATGTGCAATCAAACAGAGTTTCTCAGATTAAAAGTAAAGATAAAGAAGGTTACTCGGCTGTTCAGGTTGCTTTTGGGGATAAAAAAAATTCAAGAGTACTGAAGTCTGAGTCTGGGCATTACTCAAAATCAGGAATTGGATCGGCGGTTTCAACGGTTGAGTTTAGGGTCAATCAGTCTGACTTAAGTGAGGTTAAAGTTGGTTTGTCTTTAGAGCCTACGTTGTTTCAAGTTGGTCAAAAAGTAGATGTTAAGGGTGTTTCAATTGGTAAAGGTTTTAGTGGTTCAATTAAGCGCCATAACTTTTCCTCTCAGCGTGCTTCTCATGGTAATTCAGTCTCGCACAATGCGCCTGGTTCAATTGGTATGGCGCAAGACCCAGGTCGAGTATTTCCTGGTAAGCGAATGGCTGGTCAATTGGGTAATGTTACCAAAACTGTACAAAATCTCGTAGTTGTCCGTGTCGATGTTGAAAAAAAGATATTGATGATTAAGGGTGCGGTGCCTGGTCACAAAGGCAGTCAGTTGGTCGTGAGGCCGTCTATTAAAATTAAAGTGTAGGGGGTTCGAGTGGAGTTAAGTTTAATTAACGAAACCGGCCAGGCGTCAGGAACTGTAAATGTTTTGGATGTTGTTTTTGGTCGTGCATATAATGAACCATTAGTTCATCAATTATTGGTTGCTTATCAGGCAAATGGTAGGCAAGGAACAAGGGCTCAAAAAGGTCGTTCGCAAATTCAGGCGTCAACAAGAAAGCCTTGGAAGCAAAAAGGAACAGGTAGAGCTCGCGCGGGTATGGTTTCTAGTCCATTGTGGCGTGGGGGTGGCAAAATTTTCCCAAGTTCGCCTGATGAAAATTTCACCCAAAAAATTAATAAAAAGATGTATCGAGCCGGTTTATGCTCAATACTCTCTAAATTAGGTGCTGATGGAAGATTGGTTTTGGTTGATGATATTCAGCTAGAGGCGCCCAAAACAAAATTGTTATTTTCTAAGTTTAAATTAATGGGTTTTACTTCTGCCTTGGTGTTGACTGGCGAAATTGATGAGAATCTTTTTTTGGCTAGTCGTAATTTGGTTGATTTTGAGGTGATGGAGGCTAGATATCTAGATCCGATTTCTCTAGTTCGCCATAAAAAAATAGTACTAACAAAGTCAGCTGTAAGGCAAATTGAGGAGATGTTATCGTGATTGCAGAAAGACTAACACGTGTTTTGCTTGCGCCGATTGTTTCTGAAAAAAGTACATCTCTTGCTGAGTCAACAAATCAAATTGCGTTTAAAGTAGCCACAGATGCTACTAAATTTGAGATCAAGGCGGCAATTAAGTATTTGTTTAAGGTTGATGCTGAGCAAGTTCGTGTAATTAATGTTAAAGGTAAGAAGAAGCGATTCGGAAAAATTTTTGGATCAAGAAAGGATTCACGAAAGGCATACATTACTTTGAAAGCTGGCCAAGAAATTAATTTTGCGGAGACCTTGTAATGCCTCTAAAAAAACTTAAACCAACATCTCCGGGTAATCGGGGTACAGTAAAAGTTGTGCATCACCATTTGCATAAAGGTTCACCTTTTACTGCTTTGCTTGAAAAGAAATCAAAGACAGCTGGTCGTAATAACTCAGGAAGAATTACCACTCGGCATATTGGCGGGGGTCATAAAAGTCATTATAGACTGGTTGATTTTAAAAGAAATAAAGACGGCATTTCTGCCTTAGTCGAGCGTATTGAATATGATCCAAATAGGTCAGCGCATATCGCTTTAGTTTGTTATGCAGATGGTTCTCGCTCTTACATTGTGGCTGCAAGGGGTCTGGTTGCTGGTCAAACAGTGATGAATGGTTCAGAGGCTCCCGTTAAAGTGGGTAATACGTTGCCAATTCGTAACATTCCGGTCGGTACAACAGTACACTGCATCGAAATGTTGCCAGGTAAGGGTGCTCAGATTGCAAGGTCTGCGGGCTCTTCGGCAATGTTGTTAGCAAGAGATGGGGTCTATGCGCAAATGCGTTTGCGTTCAGGTGAAATTAGGCGTGTTCATGTTGAGTGTCGAGCTACTATCGGTGAAGTGAGTAATGAAGAGAACAGCCTTAGAAAGATAGGTAAAGCTGGGGCTGTTCGCTGGAGAGGTGTTCGTCCTACGGTTAGAGGTGTTGCTATGAACCCGATTGATCACCCTCATGGTGGCGGTGAAGGTCGTACTGGTGAAGCGCGTGCGCCTGTAAGCCCCTGGGGTACTCCGTGTAAGGGTTATAGAACACGGCGTGCAAAAAGAACAGATTCGATGATAATTCAACGTCGTCATAAACGATAGGTGGTGTAAAACATGTCACGTTCATTAAAAAAAGGTCCTTTTTGCGATGCGCATCTTTTAAAGAAGATCGAAATCGCCGCCGAGAAGAAAGATAAAAGACCAATTAAAACTTGGTCAAGAAGATCGACTGTGTTGCCTGAGTTTATTGGTTTGACAATTGCGGTGCACAATGGAAGGCAGCATGTCCCTGTTTATATCAATGAAAATATGGTTGGGCATAAATTGGGTGAATTTGCTTTGACGCGTACATTTAAAGGTCACGCGGCTGATAAAAAAGCAAAAAAATAGAGGATCAAAATGGAAACTAGAGCAGTTCTAAAAGGTGTCAGAATGTCACCGCAAAGAGGTAGGATGGTTGCTGATTTGGTTAGAGGTAAAAAAGTCGATCAAGCAATTAATATACTTTCGTTTGCGCCTCAAAAAAGTGCATTCATTGTGAAAAAAGTAATTGAGAGTGCTATTGCAAATGCTGAGCACAACGATGGTGCTGATATAGATGATCTTTATATCAAGACAATATATGTTGAAGAAGGCCCTGTACTTAAAAGGTTTACAGCAAGAGCTAAAGGCCGAGGCAATCGAATTTTAAAGAAAACTAGTCATGTCTATGTGACGGTGGCAAGCTAAAGGGGTATTGTATGGGTCAGAAGATTAATCCAACTGGATTTAGGCTAGCCGTAAAAAGAAACTGGTCTTCAAAATGGTATGCGTCTAATAAAGATTTTCCCAAGATGTTATTGGAAGATATTGCAGTTAGAAAATATCTTGATGCTAAATTAAAAAATGCGTCTGTAGGAAAAATTGTTATAGAACGTCCGGCTAAAAATGCAAAGATTACAATTTATTCTGCTAGACCAGGTGTCGTAATCGGGAAAAAAGGCGAAGACATTGAGATTCTTAAAAAAGATCTTCAGAAGCTTGTTGGTTTGCCGGTTCATGTAAATCTTGAGGAAATTAGAAAACCTGAATTAGATGCAAAATTAATTGCAGATAGCATATCTCAGCAGCTAGAACGTCGAATCATGTTTAGGCGTGCTATGAAAAGGGCAATGCAAAATGCAATGAGGATGGGTGCGTTGGGTATTAAAATCATGTCCTCTGGTCGTTTAAATGGCATTGAAATTGCTAGGACAGAGTGGTACAGAGAAGGTAGAGTTCCCCTTCATACGCTCAAAGCAGATGTTGATTATGCGACTTCAGTTGCGCAAACAACATATGGAATTATTGGCATTAAAGTGTGGGTTTACAAGGGTGATTTACTAGGTATTGGTGTTCCTTCTCCTGTTGTTGAGGAAAAAGAAGAACGTAAACCCAAAAGACCCTCTGGTGCTCCAGCCGGTAAACGCGTAAAGCGCAAATCTAAGTCAGCTAGTGACGATCAGTCACACCATGGTGATGAATAATAGCCCGAGTGAAATAATAGGAGTGTGTGATGCTGCAACCAAAGCGTCGTAAATATCGAAAAGAACATAAAGGAAGGAATACTGGTGTTGCAACAAGAGGGGCATCAGTTTCATTTGGTGAGTTTGGGCTAAAATCAATAGGAAGAGGAAGATTAACAGCTCGTCAAATTGAAGCTGCTAGAAGAGCGATTGTTCGCCATATCAAGCGTGGCGGAAAAATTTGGATACGAGTATTTCCTGATAAGCCGATTACAAATAAACCTGCTGAAGTGCGTATGGGTAATGGTAAGGGTAACGTTGAATACTATGTTGCTGAGATACAGCCCGGGAAGGTTTTATATGAAATGGATGGCGTATCTGAAGAGTTAGCAAGAGAAGCTTTTAAGTTGGCATCTGCAAAACTTCCCATGCAAACTATTTTTGTTACACGCCAAGTAGGAGGTTAAATTGAATTTATCCGAATTAAGAGAGAAAAGCGTAAATGATTTGAAGCTTGAAGTTGAGAATCTTTTAAAGGCACAGTTTTCGGCTAGATTGCAGCTTGCTACACAGCAAAATTCAAATACTAGTCAGTTGTCTAAAATTAGGAAAGATATCGCAAGGGTTAAAACTCTTATCTCAGAGAAAATGAGGAATATATGAGCTCGAAATCATCAAAAGGCTTAAAAAGAACGCTTACTGGCAGAGTTGTTAGTAATAAAATGGATAAATCTGTAGTTGTGAGTGTAGATAATCGATTAAAACATCCTTTATACGGAAAGTACATTACTAAGACAAACAAATACTTTGCTCATGATGAAGAGAATGTTGTAGAGGAAGGTGATTTGGTAGAAATTACAGAAGGCAGGCCGATTTCTAAGAATAAATCTTGGAGGGTTACAAAAATATTAGAAAAAGCTAAATCGATATAGTTTTTTTTATATTTCGGATATAATCGACAGTTTTTCAACCCAATTTACGGGGCCAAAACTGATAGTTAACTATTAAGTTGGTAATTAATTCATGATACAAATGCAATCAAGGCTTGCTGTGGCCGATAACAGCGGGGCACGTTCAGTCATGTGTATTAAGGTGCTGGGTGGCTCTAAAAGACGTTATGCCAATGTGGGCGACGTAGTTAAGGTTTCTATTAAAGAATCAACTCCAAGGGGTCGGGTTAAAAAAGGTGAAGTGTATAACGCAGTGGTTGTGCGAACTGCTAAAGGTGTTCGTAGGCAAGATGGTTCGCTCATTAAATTTGATGGAAATGCGGTAGTGCTTCTAAATGCAAAACTTGAGCCAATTGGTACCCGTATATTTGGGCCAGTCACGCGTGAGCTTAGAACTGAAAAGTTTATGAAGATTGTTTCTCTTGCCCCAGAGGTTTTATAAGGATTTTTCATGAATAAGTTTATTAAAGGTGATGAAGTTCTAGTAATCGCGGGTAAAAACAAAGGGAAGAAATCCGTAATTTTAGAGCGCGTCAGTGATACACATTTGTTAGTAGAAGGCGTAAATGTAGTTAAGAAGCATCAAAAACCAAACCCATTAAAAGGTTTGACTGGTGGTGTGGTTTCAAAGTCTATGCCAATACATCAGTCGAATGTTAGTCATTATGATAAAGAGACAGGTCGAGCCTCTCGAGTTAGGATTGAAACTAGAGAAGGTAAAAAGATTCGTGTCTTATCTGCGACTGGTGCTGAGTTAACGAATTAAGGAGTTAAAGTATGTCCCGCTTTCAAGAGTTCTATCGAACTGAAGTAACTAAAAATTTACAAGAAAAGTTTTCGTACAAAAGTGTTATGCAAGTGCCTAGGCTAACTAAAATTACCTTAAATATGGGAGTTGGCGAAGCTGTAAACGATAAGAAAATTATTGATCATGCTGTATCTGATCTCACTAAAATTTCAGGTCAAAAACCTGTTGTAACGCGTGCTAAAAAGGCTGTGGCTGGTTTTAAGATTCGCGAAGGTTATCCTATCGGTTGCAAGGTTACTTTAAGAGGAAAGAAGATGTACGAGTTCCTTGACCGTTTAGTTACAATAGCTTTTCCAAGGGTAAGAGATTTTAGAGGGGTTTCCTCAAAATCTTTTGATGGTCGCGGTAATTACAATATTGGGATCAAAGAACAAATCATTTTCCCAGAGATTGAGTACGATAAAATTGACACATTGCGTGGTCTTAATATATCGATTACTACGACAGCTAAAACAAATGAAGAGGCACTGGCTTTGCTAGCTGCTTTTAAATTTCCATTTAAAGTCTGAGGTAGCGTGTGGCTAAATTATCACTGATTAATAGAGAAAAAAAGCGTGAAAAACTTGTTAAAAGATTCGAAGCCAAAAGAAAAGCGCTTATCGATACGATAAACAATTTTTCGCTTGATGAAGCAGATAGGTTTCAAGCACGTTTAAAGCTTCAATCTTTACCAAGAAATGGTAATCCAACTCGGCTTAGAAATCGATGTGGTTTAACAGGAAGGCCAAGAGGAACGTTTAGATTGTTCGGGCTATCTAGATTACAAATCCGAGAAATTGCGATGCGCGGTGAAATTCCGGGCATTACAAAAGCCAGTTGGTAAGGGGAAAAAAGAATGAGTATGAGTGATCCAGTTGCTGATATGCTAACAAGAATAAGAAATGCTCAGCAAGTTGATAAAGCTTTTGTTGAAATGCCTTCATCAAAGTTAAAGGCTTCAATTGCAAATGTCTTAAAAGATGAGGGTTATATTGAGAATTACTCAATTAGTGACAATTCGAGTAAGCCTGTTTTGAAAATCGATTTAAAGTATTATGCTGGCGAGCCTGTTATTGATTTGCTAGAACGAGTTTCCAAGCCTGGACTTAGAATTTATAAAGATAAATCAAGTTTGCCAACTGTCATGAATGGGTTAGGTGTGGCGATCATTTCAACTTCTAAGGGAGTGATGACAGATCGAAAAGCCCGTGCTACAGGTGTTGGTGGCGAAGTTATCTGCTACGTAGCTTAAAGGAATATTAATATGTCAAGAGTTGCTAATGCACCTATTTTACTTTCGGGCTCTGTGGAAGTTAAGTTTTCAGGTGGTTTAATTTCTGTTAAGGGCCCCAAAGGAACTCTTAATATGTCGTTATCACCAAGAGTAAAAATTAACGAAGAAGATAAAAAAATTACTGTATCGGTTGGTGATGATTCTCGTGAAACTGTGGCTTTGTCAGGAACAACAAGAGCGCTGATTGCAAACATGATTAAAGGCGTAACAGTTGGTTTCGAAAAGAAACTTCAGTTAGTTGGTGTTGGCTACAAAGCAGCAGTTAAGGCGAATGAGGTTCACCTTTCACTTGGTTTTTCTCATCCTATCGTTCATAAGTTGGCGGATGGTGTTTCTGCGGAGGCTCCTACACCAACTGAGTTGGTGATCAAGGGTGCTTGCAAACAACGTGTTGGGCAAGAAAGTGCAGTGATTAGGTCGTATCGTCCGCCTGAGCCATATAAAGGTAAGGGAGTTAGGTATGCGGATGAGCGTGTTGTAATTAAAGAAACTAAGAAAAAGTAAGTAAAGGTAAATTCAATGGAATCTAAGAAGGTTGCCCGTTTACGAAGAGCTTTGCAAACTCGGAAGAGGGCATTATTAGCAAAAAAGATTAGGTTAGTTGTTAATCGTACGAATTTGCATATTTATGCATCGGTTTTGAATAGCGATGGTTCCCGTGTTCTTGCAACAGCTTCAACCCTAGACTCCGAAGTTAAGTCTCAACTTAATGGCGTTTCTACTTCAGATAAAGGTGCAGCTAAGGTCGTAGGATCAATTATTGCGAAGCGAGCGCTTCAGCATGGAATCGACACAGTGACATTCGACCGTTCAGGCTTTGCTTATCATGGACGTGTTAAGGAATTGGCAGAAGCAGCTAGAGAAGCTGGTCTAAAGTTTTAAGGGGAACGTGATGGCAAGAGCACAAAGTAAGAGTGGTTCATCAGATCAAAAAGATGATGGGCTTAAAGAAAAAATGATTGCTGTGAATCGCGTAACAAAAGTTGTTAAAGGCGGTAGGATATTAGGCTTTGCTGCTTTAACAGTAGTGGGTGATGGCGATGGTCGTGTTGGTATGGGTAAGGGTAAATCTCGTGAGGTGCCTGTAGCAGTTCAAAAGGCGATGGAGCAAGCGCGCAGACAACTTAATTCATTTTCGCTTAAGGACGGAACTATTCACCATCAAGTTTTTGGCAAACATGGGGCTTCTACAGTTTTTTTAGCTCCTGCTCAAGAGGGTACAGGTATAATTGCTGGTGGCCCAGCTCGTGCAGTGCTTGAAGTTGTGGGTGTTCGGAATATTGTTGCTAAGTGTCATGGGTCTTCCAATCCTTATAATTTAGTTAGAGCTACGCTTGATGCTTTATCTAAGTTAAAAACACCAGCAGAAGTGTCTGCTAAGCGTGGTTTAACAATTGAGCAATTGTTTGGGGCATAGATCATGAGTACTTCATTAAAAGTAACGTTAGTTAAAAGTTTAATTGGTACAAACTATTCGCATAGGGCAACTGCTCATGGTTTGGGTTTGCGGAAATTGAATAAGTTTAGAATTTTGCCAAATTCGCCTGAAGTCAAAGGTATGATTAATAAGATTAACTATCTACTCAAGGTAGAGGAAGTATAATGGAACTGAATACAATATCACCAGCACCTAATAGCAAAAAGTCTCGTAGACGAGTTGGAAGAGGAATTGGTTCTGGTTTAGGCAAAACAGCAGGTCGAGGACATAAAGGTCAAAAATCGCGTTCCGGTGGCTTTCATAAAGTCGGATTCGAAGGTGGTCAAATGCCTATGCACAGAAGACTGCCTAAGAGAGGCTTTAGTTCTATGACAGCCAATATGTCTTATGAGGTTACTTTAGATTCTCTAGAGCGTCTACCATTAGATCATATTGACGCTAAGTCTCTTATTGATGCTGGTTTAGTTGGAAAAAATGCAAATAAGATAAAAGTGATTGTTAGTGGAAATTTAACTAAAGCGATTTGTTTAACGGGTATACAAGCTACTAAAGGTGCTCAAGATATTATTGTTAAACTCGGCGGAAAAGTTTTATCTTAAGGTATATTTGTGGCTTTTAATCCATCTTTGCTACTAGCAAATAACAAGTTAAGTGATTTAAAAAATAGATTGCTATTTCTTATATTGGCCTTAGTTGTTTATAGAATTGGTGCTCATATTCCAGTACCTGGTATTGAACCAAATGCATTGCGTCAGCTTTTTGATAGCCAACAAGGTGGCATATTGGGTATGTTCAATATGTTTTCTGGTGGGGCCTTGTCGCGTTTCACTGTATTTGCGTTGGGAATCATGCCTTATATTTCAGCATCAATCGTAATGCAGCTAATGACTGTAGTGCTTCCAACTTTGGAAGCATTAAAAAAAGAAGGTGAGGCAGGAAGAAGAAAAATAGCTCAGTACACCCGTTATGGAACTTTTTTTCTCGCACTGTTTCAAGCCTTTGGAATTGCAATCGCTTTAGAGTCGCAGGCAGGTTTGGTCATTGATCCTGGTTATGTTTTTCGATTTACCGCTGTTGTTTCGCTGGTTACCGGCACCATGTTTTTAATGTGGCTAGGTGAGCAAATTACAGAGAGGGGTATTGGAAATGGTATTTCTATTATTATCTTTGCAGGCATAGCTGCTGGTTTACCCAGTGCAATCGGTGGTTTGTTTGAGCTTGTTAGAACTGGTGCTTTAACGCCTTTGTTAGGTTTGTTAATTTGCTTATTAGCAGTATTAGTTACCTACTTTGTTGTTTTTGTAGAGAGAGGTCAAAGAAAGATAACAGTTAATTATGCGAAGAAGCAAGTTGGCAAGCGTATTTATCAAGGTCAGCAATCACATTTGCCTCTTAAGTTAAATATGGCAGGAGTTATCCCCCCTATTTTTGCTTCTAGTATTATTTTGTTGCCAGCAACATTAGCTTCATGGTTTGGCACTGGTTCTACTGAGACAATGGTAGGTCGCTTTTTAAGTGAAATTTCTTTAACTTTGTCCCCTGGCCACCCTCTCTATGTTTTGTTATACGCTTCTGCGATCATTTTCTTTTGTTTTTTTTACACTGCTTTAGTTTTTAATAGTAAGGAAACTGCAGATAATTTGCAAAAAAGCGGTGCTGTGATACCCGGTAGAAGACCTGGGTATCAAACTTCTCAATATATCGATAGGGTTTTAACAAGATTGACTTTAATTGGTGCCCTGTATATTACTTTGGTTTGTTTACTTCCTGAGTTTCTTGTTATGGGTTTGAGTGTACCTTTCTATTTTGGTGGTACCTCTTTATTGATTATTGTGATAGTGGCTATGGACTTTATGGCTCAGGTTCAAGCTTCAATGATGTCGCAGCAATATGAAGCACTCTTGAAAAAGTCAAATTTCAAGTGAGATAACTTTATGAAAGAGGTACTACTTGTCTAAGGATGATGTTATACAAATGCAAGGAGAGGTCTTAGAAAATCTTCCTAATGCAACATTTAGAGTTAAATTAGAAAATGGACATATTGTCCTTGGTCATATTTCAGGTAAGATGCGCATGAATTATATTAGGATTTTACCTGGTGACAAAGTAACGGTAGAGCTAACGCCCTACGATTTATCTCGTGCAAGAATTGTTTTCAGGTCAAAATAAGGCTGAATTGGAGTCAAAATGAAAGTACAGGCATCAGTAAAGAAAATTTGCAGAAATTGCAAAGTAGTTAAACGAAAAAGAGTTGTTAGGGTGATTTGCTCAGACACACGCCATAAACAACGTCAAGGTTAAAAGGGGTATATCTAATGGCACGTATTGCCGGTATTAACATTCCTGACCATAAACACACTGTCATTGGTCTTATGTCAATTTATGGAATTGGTAAATCGACAGCTATAAAAATTTGTCAAGTTACGAATGTTCCGCAACAAAAGAAAATTAAAGACTTAGACGATAAAGAGTTAGAAAGTATTCGAGATGAAGTTGCTAAGTATGTTGTTGAGGGTGACTTACGACGTGAAGTAACGATGAGTATCAAAAGATTGATGGATCTTGGGTGCTATAGGGGTTTTAGGCATCGTAAGGGTTTACCTGTTAGGGGTCAGCGTACTAAAACAAATGCAAGAACGCGAAAAGGTCCTAAGCGCGCAGGTATTGCTTTAAAGAAATAACATTCAATAGGAAAATTTGAAGTATGTCTAAAGTACAAAATAATCGTGGCCGCAAAAAAATCAAAAAGAATATTTCTGATGGCATTGCGCATGTTCACGCATCTTTCAACAATACGATCATCACCATCACAGATCGGCAGGGAAATGCGTTGTCTTGGTCTACCTCTGGAGCGCAAGGCTTTAAAGGTTCTAGAAAGTCTACACCTTTTGCCGCCCAGGTTGCTGCTGAAGTGGCTGGTAAAGCTGCTCAGGAGTGCGGAATTAAAAATCTAGAAGTTTTGATTAAAGGCCCAGGTCCTGGGCGTGAGTCTAGTGTCCGTGCTTTAAATGCGTTAGGCATTAAAGTAACAAGTATTTCGGATGTGACGCCTTTACCTCATAATGGATGTAGGCCACCTAAGCGTAGAAGAATATAATTTTTATACAACCCCATTGTTCATGTGAAGTGAACTGAATCGCGTTTTAGCGTTAATGAAAAGGATTTCAAATGGCAAAATACACAGGCCCAAAGTGTAAGTTATCACGTAGAGAAGGGACTGATCTCAGCCTTAAAAGTGGTAGACGTAGCCTCGATACAAAATGTAAATTTGATTCTAAACCTGGTCAGCATGGTCGTACCTCGGGTGCAAGAACCTCTGATTATGGTCAACAGTTGCGTGAAAAGCAGAAAGTCAAACGTATGTATGGGATTCATGAAAAGCAGTTTAGAAGATATTTTTATAATGCTTCTCAGCGAAAAGGAAATACAGGTGAGGTTCTGCTTCAATCACTCGAATGTAGGTTAGACAATATTGCGTTCAGAATGGGGTTTGGATCGACTCGTGCTGAAGCTAGGCAAATTGTGAGCCACGGGGCACTTTTAGTGAATGGTAAAGCGGTGAATATACCGTCTTATTCAGTGAAAGTGAGTGATGTTGTTTCAGTGAAAGAAAAATCAAAAACTCAAGCTAGAATTTTAGACTCACTGCAACTTGCTCAGTCTTTGGGTTTCCCAGACTGGGTTTCGGTAGATGCTAAAAAATTGGAAGGTGTTTTAAGAGCAATTCCTGAGCGCAGTGAGTTAAGTCAAGAAATTAATGAAAGTTTAATTGTTGAGCTTTATTCAAGATAATCTTAACGGTCCACCAGCCTTATCGGTGTAACGAGCCGAGGGTATTGATAAGGATTTTTTATGTTTAATGCAGCGTTGTTAAAACCAAGAATTGTTGATGTCGTTTCAAGTGCACCTTTTAGTGCAAAAGTTGTGATGGAGCCTTTTGAAAGAGGTTACGGTCATACTTTGGGGAATGCTCTACGAAGAGTTTTATTGTCCTCTATGATTGGTTTCGCACCCACTGAAGTTTCAATTGCTGGGGTTGTTCATGAGTACTCAACTCTGGATGGCGTTCAAGAAGATGTCGTTGATATTTTGCTCAACTTGAAAGGAGTTGTGTTTAAGCTTGAGTCGCGTGATGTTGTTACCGTCACTTTACACAAGAATGTAGAAGGCCCTGTACTAGCTAGCGACATTGACTTACCTCATGATGTGGAGATTGTAAACCCGAATCATGTGATAGCACATTTGTCGTCTGGTGGTGTTTTGGATATGCAAATCAAAGTTGAGAAAGGTCTTGGTTATGTGCCCGGTACCGTAAGACGTTATCCTGATGAGCCAACCAAAGCGGTAGGGCGTATTGTTCTTGATGCTTCTTTTAGTCCAGTTTCACGTGTATCGTACACGGTTGAAAGTGCTCGGGTTGAGCAACGTACAGACCTTGATCGTCTTGTGATGAATATTGAAACCAATGGAGTTATTTCTCCTGAGGAGTCGATTAGACAGGCAGCACGAATTTTGGTGGAACAGCTCTCAGTATTCGCCGCTTTAGAAAATACCACTGAACCAGAGCATAAAGTTCAGGCGCCTCAAGTTGATCCTATTTTGTTAAGGCCTGTCGATGATCTTGAGCTGACAGTACGTTCCGCAAATTGCTTAAAAGCAGAAAATATTTATTATATTGGCGACTTAATTCAACGTACAGAGAATGAATTATTAAAAACGCCTAATTTAGGTAGAAAATCTCTCAATGAGATCAAAGAGGTATTGGCTGCTCGTGGGCTAACACTGGGTATGAAATTGGACAATTGGCCGCCTGCTGGTCTTGATAAAGCTTGATCTTTTGATCAATTTGAATAGTTTGAAGGAATATATAAATGCGTCATCGTAACGGACTTCGAAAATTAAATCGAACAAGTAGCCATCGGCAGGCTATGTTTAGAAATATGGCCGTCGCTCTATTAGAACATGAAGTGATTAAAACAACTTTACCAAAGGCTAAGGAGTTGCGTAGGGTTGTAGAGCCTTTAATTACTTTAGGCAAAAGCCCTAGCCTAGCAAACAAACGCTTAGCTTTTAGTAGAATTCGTAATAGAGAGATTGTGGTAAAACTTTTTGACGAGCTTGGGCCACGTTATCAGGCTAGGCCTGGTGGTTATATGCGAGTTCTTAAATTTGGTTTTAGAAAGGGTGATAATGCACCGATGGCATATGTTGAATTGGTTGATCGTCCAGCTCAGGCTGATGCCTCTTCAAGTCAAAAGTCTTTAGAGGTTGAAAATTTCCAGGAACAAAATAACAGTTGAACGTACACTGTTCATTAAGTTTTCTGTATGGCGCTGCTTTAGTAATAAGGCAGCGCTTTTTTTTGCCTATAATGTAATGATTGTGATAGGGACTGATTGGTTCTAAATGAATAATTTACCCATTTTAAGTGTTAGTCATGTTTTCAAGAGCTTTTCTAATTCAACGGTCTTAGATGGTATTTCATTCGCTTTGAAAGCTGGGCAATGCCTTGCTTTACTTGGTCCAAATGGGGCCGGAAAATCGACAACAATTAAAATTTGTTTGGGATTAGATGACGATTTTACTGGGACTGTCGATTTAATTGGTTTTTCAATCCCAGAATTTGGGCATCTTGCACGGCAGCAAGTTGGAGTGGTGCCTCAGTTTGACTCGCTTGACCCAGATTTCACGGTCTTTGAAAATCTTAATTTTTTTGCGCGTTATTTCGGTATTCGCTCCGATGAAGCAGCGAGTCGTGCGCGTCAATTGCTTGATTTTGCGTCGCTAACTTCTCGATCTGATGAGGCAGTCAAAGCGTTGTCGGGGGGCATGCGTCGACGCTTAATGCTGGCGAGGTCTTTAGTGAATAATCCGAAATTGATTTTTTTAGATGAGCCTACTTCGTCTTTAGATCCTCATGCACGTTTAATTATTTGGGATCGGCTTAAACAACTTAAGCAGCAAGGGTTGGCTATTTTCTTAACGACGCATTATATGGATGAAGCTGAAAACTTGGCTGATTATGTTGCCATTTTAGACCATGGTCACATTATTGCCTATGGAACGCCGAAAGATTTAATTCTGAGTCACGTTGGTGAATACGTTTTGAAACTTTGGGGTGAAAATGCGGACATGTGGGTTAATAAAATGGTTGTGCAAGGTAAGTTTTCTCTGTGTGAGCGTCGGGATAATAATTTTTATTTTTCAGGTCAAGCTGCTTTACGTGTGAATGAAATCTTACATAGTATTCGTCCTGCTGGGATTGAATATTTGTTTCGTCCTGCAAATCTTGAAGATGTGTTTTTTAGCTTAACGGGCAGGGGGTTGCGTGATCATTAATTTAAGTTCTGTTTATACCGTTTGGTTACGAAATTTTTTTGTCTGGCGTAAACTTGCTATTCCTTCATTATTGGCGAATGTTGTTGATCCCATCTTTGCATTAATTGCATTTGGCTTAGGTTTAGGTTCGCTGATCACTGGTATTCAGGGTGAATCTTACATGAATTACTTAGCAGTTGGTGCAGTGGCAATTGCCGCTATGAACGCAGCCACATTTGAGTCGTTGTATTCGGCGTTTTCTCGCATGCATGTTCAAAAAACATGGGATGCAATTCGAAGCACTCCAGTTCGCTTACACGAAATTGTTCTTGGGGAGTGGCTTTGGGCTGGAACTAAAAGCATGATCAGTTCTTGCTCAATGATGTTGATTTTAGTCATTTTAGGGATTGGTGAGCTTCATTTTTGGACTTTAGGTTCATTGCTTTTATTGATTGCAGGATTAATGTTTGCAGCGATCGGCCTTTGTGTGAATGCTAGGGCGCCAGGTTTTGAGTATTTTATGTTTTACTTTACTTTATTTATAACGCCACAGATTTTTTTATCAGGCGCTTTTTTTCCGCGTTCAAATTTACCTGTCTGGCTGAGTTGGATTGCTGATTTTTTGCCGTTATCCTTAGTGATTGATTTGTTGCGTTCAATTTCGACAGGTCAGTTTGAGGGGACATTGTGGGTGTTGTTGACCTTGATTGTTTATACGGCGGTGGCCTTATTTTATTCGATTCGATTGACGCAGTATCGTTTTAAGAAAGCTTAGTGATTCGTGGCTTATACGGAATTAATTGATGAAATTTGTTGTTGGATTAACGACTCTCGAGTCTAAACATGAAGCCATTTCTATGTCACGAGACTTGGTTGAACAGGGTTTAGTTGCTTGTGCGCAAGTTTCTGGGCCTATTGTTTCTGTGTATCATTGGAATGATTCTTTAAGTGAGTCAGAGGAGTGGCAGGTGCAGTTTAAAACGGTGAGTCGTCATGTACTTCGAGTGAAGCAGTGGATACAAGTAAATCATCCTTATGATGAGCCAGAGCTTATTTTTATGAATGTTTGTGAGGGCTCAGCTTCTTATTTGAATTGGGTTGCTCAGCAGTGTGGTGATCTGTGTTGATGTTCTGGCGTGTTTCTGTTGTATTTTTAGTTTCTTGTTGGTTGTTGCTTGGCTTTGTGCGTGGTGCCCAAGCCAATCAGTTTTTGCCTCCTGAAAAAGCGTTTCAAATCCAAGTTGTTTTGCAGGATTATTCGTGTAAAACGAATTGTTTAATTGATGTAAAGATTCTCGTTGAGCCTAAATATTATTTGTATCGGGAGAAGTTTTCTCTTAAATTTGATTCGGCAATTTTAAGTGCTAAATTAATTGGGTTGCCTCGCGGCGTGGTGAAGTATGATCAATTTCTTGAAAAAGAGATTGAAGCTTTGCGTGGTGAGCTTGATTTTCAAGTGACTTATTCTTTTTTAAATCAAAATGTGCCTTCAGACTTGGCTAAAGTGCAGTTAGAGTCTCAGGGCTGTGCTGATGCTGGTTTGTGTTACCCACCCCAATTGCTTGATATTCATTTAGATCGCCCCGCTTTACTGGGTGGTTTTTTTGATCGTTTTTCAGATTCTAGTTCACCCTTAGATCAATCGACGGGTTTTTCAGCGTTTAAGCAATCAGTTTCCGTGGGTGACCAAGATGAATCGTCAGGTCGTGATGTGGTTGCACCGAGTGTAGGCGAGTTGAATGAGGTAGATGCGGTTTTTTCTAAGTTGTCCGATCAGTCTTTGTTGGTAGTGTTGCCAATTTTTTTTGGCTTAGGCTTGTTGTTGGCTTTTACTCCGTGTACTTTGCCGATGTTGCCGATTTTGACCAGTTTAGTGATTGGTGATAGCCGATCGTCCAGTGAGGGTTGGTCACGGTGGCGTGCCTTGTCGCTTGCCTTGGCTTATGTGATTGGTATGGCGGTTACTTATGCGGTCTTGGGTGTATTAGCTGGTTTAACTGGTCACAGTTTGGTTGTTGCCTTGCAAACACCCATCGTGTTGTGGTCTTTTGGTGCATTGATTGGTGGTTTAGGGTTGTTGTTGCTGAAAGGATATCAATTGCAAATTCCTGGGCAACTTCAATCTTGGTTGCATCGTAAGGCGAATCGGTTTAGGGGTGGTCGTTATTTGCCTGTATTTGTAATGGGTATGATTTCGGCTTTATTGCTTGGGCCTTGTGTGGCTCCGCCTTTGGCTGGGGCTTTGTTGTATATTGGACAAACTGGCGATGCTTTAGTGGGTGGTTGCGCTTTGTTTTTGTTGGCTTTAGGCATGGGTTTCCCGATGGTATTGATTGCAGCGGGAGCTGGGTCGGTACTGCCTACATCAGGGCAGTGGATGCACGCAACGAATAGTTTTTTTGGGTTTGTGTTAATTGCAGTGTCATTTTGGGTGATTCATCCTGTGACAGATCAAACGGTTCTTTTTGTTTTTTGGACACTGTGGTTGTTTGTTGTTTCTGCTGCAATTCATGTGTTTGTTGCGCGGTATTCGTTTGAAACTTCTTTTATTGAGTCCATTTGGCGTGGATTGGGTATGTTGTTTCAGTTCTTGGCGTTGGTGTATTTGTTAGGTTTGTTTTCTCAAGCACCGAGTTTATTGAACCCTTTATCTCAGTTGGTTGGTTCAAGTGCGTTATCGGCCTCAGCGAGTCAACAATCTATTGAGTATGATTTTGAGCGAATTGATAGTGCTGGGTTTGAGTCTTTTTTGCAGATTCAAAATAAGCCGGTGGTTTTAGATTTTTATGCAGATTGGTGTGTTGCTTGTATTGAGTTTAAGTTGCTGACCTTGCCCGATCAGGATGTTCAGGCTTTATTGCGAAATTTTGTAATGGTTCAGGTTGATGTGACTAAAAATACTGCAAGTGATCAAGCCTTAATGAAGCAATATGGTTTGTTTGGCCCACCTGCTCTTTTATTTTTTGATGCTTCAGGCCGTGAACTGCAGTCGAGTCGTGTAGTTGGTTTTCAAAATGCAGATAAATTTTCTGCGACATTAAAAACAGTTCGAGAACAGTTTAATATGAGCGAGTAAGAACAAACCAAGCAGGTTGAATATTTAGCGTGGTTTGTGCTGAGTATTAATTGTTGGTTTCTTGTAACCAACGGGCCGCATCAAGCGCGTAATAACTCAGTATGCCATCTGCCCCAGCTCGTTTAAAACAGAGTAATGATTCTAAAACACAGTCGCGTTCGTTGAGCCAGCCATTGATTGAGGCTGCTTTAAGCATGGCGTATTCGCCACTCACTTGGTAAGCAAAGGTAGGTTTTTTGAGTTCAGTTTTAATGAGCCTAAGTATGTCAAGGTAGGGCATGCCCGGTTTGACCATGACCATGTCTGCGCCTTCTTGGATGTCGAGTGCTGTCTCGGTTAAGGCTTCTAGGCTGTTGGCTGGGTTCATTTGATAATTTTTCTTGTTGCCTTTACCTAAGTGGGCGCTTGATCCAACTGCGTCTCTGAATGGGCCGTAATAAGCTGAAGCATATTTGGCTGAGTAGGCCATGATGCAGGTGTGAATTTGTTGGTTTGCTTCTAGGGTTTCTCGAATTGCTTGAATTCGCCCGTCCATCATGTCGCTGGGAGCAACAATATCGACCCCTGCTTGTGATTGAACCAGTGCTTGTTGTTGGAGTACAGCAATTGTTTCATCATTAAGCACGTAGCCTGTATGGTCGATTAATCCATCTTGACCATGCGTTGTGTAAGGATCGAGAGCTACGTCAGTCATGATGGCAAGCTCAGGGAATCGTTGTTTGAGTTGCGCAACAGCATGAGGAATAAGACCATTGGGGTTAATTGCCTCTTGCCCATTTTCTGATTTTAAATGGTTGTCAATGACTGGGAAAAGTGCCATGACGGGTATTTTTAAATGCAAGCATTGTTCTGCTTTGGCGAATAAATAATCAAGTGAGAGTCTTTGCACGCCTGGCATTGAGGTAATGTTTTGTTGTTGCTTACTGCCAGGCAATAAAAAAACAGGATAAATAAGATCTGTTGCTTGTAAGCTGTGCTCACAGACGAGGTTTCTGAGTGCGTTTGTGCGCCTTAATCTGCGCGGTCTATTCGGGATTAATCGTTGAGTCATATTGGTTGCAGAATGTTTGATTGTTGGGTTTGAATCCAATGTGTTAGCTTTTCATTCAGCTCAGTTAGGCCTAGTTTTTTAGTGGACGACCAAAGTTGTAAGCTAATTTCTTGGTCATTTTCAATAAATGGGGTAAGAAGCTGTTGAGCGAGGATTAAGGCTTCTTTTTTTTCGGCCGTTTTAAGTTTGTCTGCTTTAGAGAGCAGAACATGAACAGCGAGTTTGCGTGGGCTGACGAAGTTTAGAAAAGTTAAATCGCGATCTTGTAGCCCTCTGCGTGAGTCTACAATCAGAACGCAGCCACGCAAACTGATTCGTGTGGTTAAGTAGCCGCCTAGTTCTTTGTTCCACACTGCTTGTTCGTTGGCTGAGAGCTGTGCGTACCCATACCCGGGTAAGTCGACTAAGCGAGCAATGCTTTCGCCATGTTGGCGAACCTCAAAAAAGTTAAGGAGTTGCGTTCGACCTGGTGTTTGGCTGGCAAATGCCAGTTGCCTGTGGTTGCATAAAGTATT
>DIYC01000172.1:0-252 GCA_002428895.1 Burkholderiales bacterium UBA6064
CGAGCCAGCTAGAATTGATGAAATATTGTTTGCTTGTAACCCTATATCCTCCTGAATGGTTTTGATTAACTCTTGATGTTCAAGCAGTAAACTTGCAATTTTAGTTGTGTTCTTTAGTTGGGCTGCGATCGTTTTAATATCTTCGATCGTAAACCCAAGCGCGCGAAGTGGTTGGTATTCCCGACTTTTAAATACAGACTCAAATGGTGTTGAAAAATTATCTGCAGCGCCTAAAAACTCATTTTTTTCTTC
>DIYC01000172.1:435-2243 GCA_002428895.1 Burkholderiales bacterium UBA6064
TTCAAATACATCTGAAAAATTATCTGTGACTCCTAAAAACTCATTTTTTTCTTCTTTTTTCCCCTGAGCTGTTGCAGCAAACTGAGAGGTAAAGGTTTTTTTAGTTTGCGGTACTGTAGGCAGTGTTTTAGCCAGTGTTGAAATGGCCTTGTTTAATTCGATGCCATACCCAGTGAGGAGTTGAGAGATTTCTGTGAGAGTAAAGCCTTTTTGGGTGAGTAGAGTAAAAAAATTTTGGTTTTGCCTGATGTTACACAGCGCGGCTATACAGTTTGATCTTGACCAAGCTAGAATTGATGAAATGTTGTTTGCTTGTAATCCTGTGTCTTTCTGAATGCTTTTGATTAAGTCTTTGTATGTAAGTAGTGAACGTGCAACTTGTATTGTGTTATTTGTTGGAGCTGCGATCATTTTAATGTCTTCGTTAGTAAACCCAAGTTCACGAAGGGGTTGATATTTTTCACCGTTAAAGATAGACTCAAACGCAGAATTAACTCCTGTTAAGGATTTGAGGACTGAAAACATATAAAAATCACCATGTAAAAACCATCACGTAAAGCAGTTTGTAACAATTGATTGTTAAAAAGTTCCTTAGGTCACTTATTTTAATCGTGGCTTATATCGCTGGAGTCAAGGATGTTACGCCTTGGTTTGCTCAATTAGATAATATTCAAGGAATAGATTTTAAATAGGCTCTTACATATTTGGGTAGTTAGGGCCACCGCCCCCTTGGGGTGGCACCCAAACAATGTTTTGAGTCGGATCTTTAATGTCGCAGGTTTTGCAATGAATACAATTTTGCGGGTTAATATGAAGTTTCTTCTGCCCGTTTTGCGTGCTTGTGTATTCATATACTGCAGCAGGGCAGTAATATTGTTCAGGGCCAGCATAGTCGGTTAAATTAATTTGAACAGGGGTATGTTGGTTGTTTAAAGTGAGGTGGCAGGGTTGATTTTCTTCGTGATTGGTATTGGATAAATACACTGAGCTAAGGCGATCAAACGTAATCTTCCCGTCAGGTTTCGGGTAGTCAATCGGTTTGCAATCATTGGCCTTTTTTAGGTAGGCATGGTCGTTTAGTTTATTGCGAAGCGTCCAGGGTACTTTGCCTTTAAATAGTTTTTGTTCTAGGCCAACCATCAGCGTTCCTAAATAAAGTCCTTTATTCATCCATTGCTTAAAGTTGCGCGCAGAATACAACTCGTTAAACAACCAACTGTCATGAAAACTTTCGGGATAAGCGGTTAATTCATCGTGTTGACGATTCTTAGAAAGCGCTTCAAATAGTGCTTGGGCACACAACATGCCACTTTTAATTGCAGCATGGCTGCCTTTGATCCGCGAAGCATTTAAAAAACCAGCTTCGCAGCCTACTAGTGCGCCGCCAGGAAAAATGAGTTTGGGTAGGGCCATTAAACCCCCAGCAGTAATTGACCGAGCCCCATATGCAATTCGTTTTCCGTTTTTTAGAAATTTTTGGATTGCTGGGTGTGTTTTATAGTGTTGAAATTCTTCAAAAGGAGATAAGTAGGGGTTTTTGTAATTCAAACCCACAACAAAACCAATCGCTACTTGATTGTGTTCAAGATGGTACAGAAATGAACCGCCATAAGTATCTTGTTTCAGTGGCCAGCCCGCGGTATGAATGACTAAGCCAGGTTGGTGCAAGGCTGGGTCAATCTCCCAAATTTCTTTTAATCCAATACTGTACGATTGAGGATCTCGGTCTTCATCGAGTTGAAACTTTTGAATCAGTTGTTTACCCAGGTGACCGCGAGAGCCTTCTGCAAAAATTGTGTATTTGGCTC
>DIYC01000172.1:2427-2803 GCA_002428895.1 Burkholderiales bacterium UBA6064
ATTTGGCTCGTATCTCGATGCCGGGCTGAAATTGAGTAGTGGCTTGCCCATTTCTGTCAATTCCCATGTCTCCAGTCAGTACCCCTTGAACTGCACCTTGGTCATTAAACAACACTTGCGATGCAGCAAAACCGGCGAACACATCGATACTCATGAGTTGTGCTTGGTCAGATAACCAGCGAACTAAATTGGCTAAGCTTGCAATGTAATTGCCATGGTTTTGAAAACAGTCGGGTAATAAAAAGTGAGGGACTTGGTACGAATTTTCTGGGCTTAAAAACAAAAACCGATCTTCAGAAACAGGGGTGTATAAAGGCGCATCTTTTTCTTTCCAGTTCGGGAACAGTTCTGTGAGTGCGGTTGGGTCGATGACTGC
>DIYC01000115.1:0-6686 GCA_002428895.1 Burkholderiales bacterium UBA6064
GCATCGGCGCATGGGTTGGTGGCTTCGGTGAACAAAGCGGCTTATGTGGCTGCTAAGCACGGAATTACAGGTTTAACAAAGGTGGTTGCACTGGAAACTGCAAAAACAGGTATTACTTGTAATGCCATTTGCCCAGGATGGGTGTTAACCCCGCTGGTGCAAGCGCAGGTGGATCAGCGGGCACAGTTAGAAGGCGTAAGCATTAATCAGGCAAAAATTAACTTGCTTTCAGAGAAACAGCCATCGCACGAGTTTGTTACGCCTGAACAAATTGGTGGTTTAATTTTGTTTTTGTGTTCAAGTGACGCGGATCAAGTGCGCGGTGCAGCTTGGAATATGGACGGCGGTTGGTTGGCGCAGTAGGTTTTTGACTCCGATTAATGAGTGGTTTTAGATTGATTTTTTTCTTGATCAAATAACGAATCAAGTAGGTCAAGATTTTCAAGAATGAACTGATGACTGGGTAGTTGTGCGTGCTCAATGGGATCATCATTGAAAGCCATGCTGCTTTGTGCGTTTTCAATTGAAATTTTACTTTTCTTGGGTTGTGTTTCAATGTCTTGGTCAGTTGATAAATTCTTTCTTTTCGTTTCAAGAGTACTTACTTCCCTGTCATTTTTGTATAACCGTAAAATCCAAAAAGAGATTTTTTGATTTATTTTGAGGTAGTTAGGACGTCTTTCTGTTTCATTCCCATCAATTTGTTCTTCATCGTTGTAAAAATAAAAATTGTTCCCTAAAAAAAATGTGTTAACTCCGAAATTAAGTTTGATTTTCGGAGTTTAGAAAGATTTTTAAAATTTACAGAGGAGGTTGCGCGCTCTAGCAAATGATAAAACAAGGTGTTACCCGCACTGTTTCTTAATTTTTTTATTCGACTAAAGTGAATTTTTCGATTTTCGGAGTAGGCATTAAAACTGCTTTCAGCGTGTAATTTTTCTGTTTCACTTAGGGTACTTTCAGGAAGTGGCGATACCAATTTTTGGGGGTCAACCTGGAAGTACTCTTTTTCCAATTGAGAAGACAGTTTCGACCATAAATGAAATACTGCTTGCTTTAAGGGAGTCGAGTCAAGGACTGCACGGTTGCCTTGGCGAATTTTATGTGCTAATGAGTTAATTGGTACTGTGGTGCTACTTTCAGTTTTCATGATGATTACCGAGTAAAATAAGTTAACTTATGCCTAAGTAGCAAAATTAGATAAAAAATTTTTAAATCAATTGGTTAGCTAATAATAGGTACGGATGAAGTACGGTCGCTCAACGGTAATTATGTAGGTGAAAGTAGCAATTTAGGCGGGTTGTTTAATAAGTTACAGCTTTAAATTCACTATCTAGGTTTAAACATAAAACCTGTTGAAGGCTCTCTGCAGATTCAACTAAATGGTCGGGCTTAGCCTTTAGTAAGGCCAATTTAGAATTACAGCCCCAGGACACAGCGATACTTTGTATTTGGCAAAATTTAGCCAGATCAATGTCGCGTAGTTCATCGCCAATATAAAAACAGGTTTTTGGTTGAAGTTTTTCTTGCTTCATCAGCTTTTTGATTGCGTGGCCTTTACTAAAAACTCCAATTCCACCTAAAATTAAATTAAAGCAAAATGGACTGTGTTGAATCATAAAATATTCAATATTTGTTTTGCTGTTGGTGGAAATCACAGCAAAATTAAATTTTTCACGAAACGTGAGCAGTACTTCAAATAAACCTGGAAATGGTTGAATGGTTTGAATGTATTGATTCATGATAAGCCGAGCGTGCATCACTAAAAATAGCTTACGAATGCAGCCAATTTTTAGTCGTTTTAAAATCTCAGAAATATGCAACTCTCGAAACTCATGCATTTGATCAATGGTAATTTTTTGATGTTTATATAAGCAAGACAATTGATTAAAAATTTTGAAATTACATTCAATGGTGTCAGCTAAAGTCCCATCAAAATCAAAAAATAAGGTGGGCTTGTGCGGGTTAAAGCGTTGTGTTGCCATGTGGTTTAACCAGTTGTATGTCATCATTTAAACCCAATAGTTTTGCACATGCAATGTAGATGACCCAGCATTCAATTCCAAAAAATAAATAGCCACTAAAACCTAAAATGGGCATCCCAAATAGTTCAAACTCATGCACAAACGGAAGGTTGTAGCGCCAAAAATTTGGATTGTTTGCCTCGGATGGCCAATTCCAAAATTCCCAGAAAAAACCACAAATTAATGCG
Organism: Burkholderiales bacterium UBA6064; assembly: GCA_002428895.1. GTDB lineage: Bacteria > Pseudomonadota > Gammaproteobacteria > Burkholderiales > Burkholderiaceae_B > Limnobacter. The sequence continues at coordinate 2,213 of DIYC01000115.1, forward strand.
GACAAAGCCATTAAAAGTATAGGTGACCAGTTGCCTTGCTTTAAGGCGGTTAAGGGGGTCCAACTATTTAAATAAGCCAAAGTACTGGACAAAATTAAAATGGGCCCAAGCCAAATCAGCCAAAAAAATAGACTAGGATAAATTGCACTGAGTAAAAAAAGTGTGATGCCTGCAATAAAAATTGGCCAAAGCCATATTGGATTAAGGTGTAGGGGTTTTCCACAACTATATCGGTTGCGCAGCGTAGGAAAAGTAAGCAGTAAGTTGTAGATTAAAAAAATTCCTGGCCATACACAGGCAAAAGTGAAGGCTGCCCAAATGTAAGTTAAGGGCGAGGGGATGAGATATAAATTTGGGTAATACCAGTTTTTTAAAATAAAAAAATTTAAATATTCAAAATAGTACCAACCGATAATTGAAAGTAAGGAAATTCCTAAAAACTGTTTTGGGCGGCTTGCAAGAAACGATTGACCCTGGTTTCGACGATATAGAAAGCCATCTAACATTAAAATAAAGCCAGCCCATAAAGGAACAAACATGTAATGGGTGAGTAACCCAAAAACATTGTAATTACCCCACATAATGAACCAAGCGACGACAACAATTATGCAACCTGGATAAAACCATTTAGGAAATTTGCCTTGGGTACTCGGTTTGGGTTGTAAATGGAAGGGGCTGGGTTGTATGCCAAACCATTTTGGAGTAAGTAATACACTAAACGATAAGACAAATAAAACTGAGAGCACACAAAAAACCTTTAAATTAAAAGCAGGTTGTTGTAAGGCGTGGCTGGCTAATAAATAAAAATCGGGCGGCATGCTTCCGGTACGAATTAAACTACCGACAATTGGAATCCCAATTAAAGTCATTAAACTTGCAAGAATGATCCACTTAGATTGTTTGTTCTGAATCCAGCCGAGTTTCACGGTGAATATCTCCAAATCGTCGTTGTCGTTGTTGATAGTTTTCGATTGCTTTTAAAAATTCAGTGCGATCAAATTGTGGCCAAAGTATATCGGTGAAATAATATTCAGCATAAGCAGCTTGCCAAACTAAAAAATTACTGAGTCTTTTTTCACCGCTGGTGCGAATAATCAGGTCAACGGGTGGGCTGTTTTGAGTATCTAAAAAAGATTCAAGTGTGGCTTGGTCGAGTTGACTTAAGTTAATCTGTTGACTGGCCATTTTTTGAATAGCACGAATAATTTCATCATGGCCACCATAACTGATGGCTAAGTTGAGTACCATTTTGGTATTTTTTTTAGAAATACGTTGCGCATTTTGAATTAAGAATCTAGTTTTAGTAGATAGTTTTGATAAGTTGCCAATTGCTTGAAACCGAACCCCACGACGTAAAAAATAAAGAATTTCATTTTCTAAATAATCATCAAAAATTGCCATGAGTGACTTAATTTCTGCTTCGGGTCGCTTCCAGTTTTCAGTAGAAAAGGCATACAAGCTTAAGTGTGTAATGTTTTTGTCCAATGCTGCTTTAATAATTTCAAGCGTATTTTTTGCTCCTTGCGCATGACCGTCTGTACGTGCTTGCCCACGTTGATTGGCCCAGCGTCCATTCCCGTCCATAATAATGCCGACATGGCAAAGTGTGTTTAATTGGTCGCTCATTTGCACTGTGGGTTTTTCTTCGTTTGATTAAGTAATATACTCGTTTTTTTTATACAGAATAAATAAAGTTTATTTGTTTGTTGTGTTTTGCTTAAGCATGATTTTGGGGGCTAGATGAACCATAAAGAAATAATTGTACAATTGCAGTCACAAAGCACTTGGTTTTTGTTTTTTATTAATGTGTTCACTTTGGGTATTTATTGTGGGCATTACATCATTCGTCAAACCAGAGTCATTAATTCACATGTAGGGCATCATCAGCCAATTTCTTTCGTTTTTGTGCTGCTGATTGTTGTATTAAAATATGCGTTTGTACTTGGGTTTGTTTTGAATTATTTTTACCCTGCAATAAAAGGCTTGTTTTTAACTCATGTGCTTCTTGATTTATTCATTCATGCCAGTGTGATTGTTTGGGGCGTTCAAGCTCGTAATCGAATGAATCGTATTTTAAATGTGACATCATCGCATTTTAGTTATTTTGGTTTGTTGGGCTCGGTGATGTTCAGTCCGTTTTACTTGAATTATAAAGTGAACATGAGTCATGAGAAATTGATTGAGCAATACGCGGTGGGTGCCTAAATTAGGCATGGTTGGTATGCATTCGATCAACAGCATGCATAAGTAATCCGATCAGTATTCCTAATGCTGTACCGCCGCGGTGTGCTTCATAGGCAATTAACTCATTAAAAGGCGTTATTTCGTTGCCTGTTGAATACAATTCGAGTCCTAGTTTTAGGATTAACCCAGCAGCCATCATCAGCAACCAAACGGTGGGGGTTATCGATTGAAATTTAGAATGATTGCGTTTTGTTGAATGAGCCGAAGCCAAACTAAGCAGGAGCAATGCAGAAAATTGTGCGTGCAATGCGCCACTTAAGCCAGCATACCAGGTAATTGGTTCGATCAATACAAGCCACAGTGGTGCAGCCCATAAGCTGAATAGCCAAAGAACAAGCCATTTGAAGGGGGTTAATTGGTTGGCCCAACCCCAGCTAATAAGTGCTAAACCCAAAAGATTTAAGCATAAATGTTTAATACTCAAATGATAAAATTGTGCATAAAACAAATGCAGTAGCTCAGATTGCGCGAATCGAGTATCGGCTTGAAAGCTTTGGTTAGACCCAAAGTACACGCTTAGGCTGATAAATAGCAAGCTAAATGAACTCGCATGGTTCATGTAACTTGCTTGAACAAGAGTATAATAGTCTGTTTTTTTCACATAAAGCCTGGTAAATAAACAATGCAGTCTTTTCTTAGATTAACCGACCTTCCTGTTGATGCCAAGCGTGTGCTGATTCGGGTAGACTTTAATGTGCCTATGAATACACAGGGGCAAATTACCGATGATACCCGTATTCGCGCAGCTTTGCCGGCCATTCAGTATTGTCTTAATCATCATGCGGCGCTCATGTTGGTCTCTCATATGGGTCGGCCTGTTGAGGGTCAATACGATTCAGCGCTGAGTTTACAAGCGGTTGCCACGCATTTGTCGACTTTGCTTCAGCAACCCGTGCGCTTAATTAAAAACTGGTTAGATGGGGTAGAAGTGGCACCTGGCCAAGTCGTTTTGCTTGAAAATTGTCGCTTTAATGTGGGTGAAAAAAAGAATAAACCTGAGTTGGCACAGCAAATGGCTGCTTTATGTGATGTCTTTGCGAATGACGCTTTTGGTTGCGCGCACCGTGCCGAAGCATCTACTCACGGAGTTGCTCAATTTGCCCCAGTGGCTTGTGCAGGGCCGTTGTTGGCCAGTGAGCTCGATTCACTCGAAAAAGCTTTATGCGCACCCAAACGGCCAATGGTGGCGATTGTTGCTGGTTCTAAAGTGTCCACTAAGCTGACTATTCTTGAAAAGTTATCGGATCAAGTGGATCAACTGATTGTCGGTGGTGGTATTGCAAATACTTTCATGGCTGCAACTGGGTTGTCAGTAGGGCAATCACTCTATGAGCCTGATTTAATAGATCAAGCTCAACGAATTATCGAGAAAATGAAAGCGCGCGGTGCTGAAGTGCCAATTCCTGTTGATGTTGTCACCGCGTCCGAGTTTTCAGAAAGCGCTACAGCCACTACTCAATCTGCACTTGAGGTTTCTGAAACCGAGATGATTCTTGATATTGGCCCTAAAACATCGCAGTATTTAGCCAATTTATTACAACAAGCGGGCACAATTGTCTGGAATGGCCCTGTTGGTGTTTTCGAGTTCAAGCAATTCAGTCAAGGTACACAAACTATTGCTCAAGCGATTGCAAGTTCTAACGCTTTTTCGATCGCTGGTGGCGGCGACACGCTTGCAGCCATTAACAAATATGGTATTGCTCAAGATCTTAGTTATATTTCTACAGGTGGCGGTTCGTTTCTTGAGTTTCTGGAGGGTAAATCCTTACCCGCTGTTGAGATCCTTCAGCAGCGTAATCGTTAGAATTTGGAGTGTTTTTACATGGCTCTTTTACCGCGTCAAACTAAAATTGTCGCCACCTTAGGCCCCGCCTCTTCCAGCATCGAGGTGTTAGAACAAATGATTCATGCTGGGCTTAATGTGGTTCGTGTTAATTTTTCTCATGGTTTGGCACACGAACATGCCGAGCGGGTTGCGCAAGTTCGAGAAATTGCCCAGCGTATGGGTCGAGATGTTGCCGTTATGGCTGACCTTCAAGGGCCAAAAATTCGAATTGGTCTATTTGCCAAAGGCTCGACTCAATTACAAACAAACGCTAGTTTTATTCTTGATACCACTTGCCAAGAAGGCGATGATTACCGAGTTGGGCTCGACTATCCTGAGTTAATTGATGATGTAAAAATCAATGATATTTTGTTGCTCGATGATGGCAAAATTGTGCTCAAAGTG
>DIYC01000115.1:6893-7362 GCA_002428895.1 Burkholderiales bacterium UBA6064
AAGTCCAGCAAATCAAAGGTACTGAAATTGTTACGACTGTTCAAGTGGGTGGCGAGTTAAAAAATCGCAAAGGGATTAATCGCCAAGGTGGTGGTTTGTCTGCACCTGCGCTTACTGCAAAAGACATGGAAGATATTCGTACTGCAGTTGCATTTGAAGCGGATTACATTGCTGTGTCGTTTCCTAAAAGCGGTGCCGACATGTACATGGCTAAAAATCTTACCCGAGCTGCAGGTGGGCATGCCAAGATGATTGCTAAAATCGAGCGCGTTGAGGCTTTAGAAAATTTAGATGAGCTGATTCACGCTTGTGATGGTGTTATGGTTGCACGTGGTGACCTTGCCGTTGAAATAGGTGATGCGGCGGTGCCCGCTGCGCAAAAGCATCTTATTCGTATGGCGCGAGAAAATAATAAGCTCACCATCACTGCCACGCAAATGATGGAAAGCATGATAGAAAGTCCCGTACC
>DIYC01000158.1:0-3602 GCA_002428895.1 Burkholderiales bacterium UBA6064
GGTAGATCGTCTTGGCTGGCTGCACCTTGTAACAACACTTCAAAACTTAGATAACATTGTTCAGGTTCAAGCTCTTGCAGCAAGGGTAAGGCATCGCTTTTACACCGGACTTGACAAGCCCCCAAGGTTTGCAATTCACGCATCACTGGGCGCACATCAAAACCATCCGTTAAACTACTTTGACTGGGCGTAAAACAAATGCGCCAACTATTCACCGCCTGTTGTACCTTGCCTTCAATCGAACCCGAATGCGCAACATGATTGCCCCCCGATAAGGCCGACAGCACAGCGGTCTGGGCCGAATCGCCAGTGAGCTGATGCAACTTGGCCAATAAGCCTGTCCCCACTTCACGTTGTTCAGGGCTAGGTTTTAACTCGTTGAGCAACAACTGAATGTGATCTAACGATTCAAAAACAATAGAAATTAAATCTTGGCTGATGGGTAAAACACCTTTTCGAACTTCATCTAAAGCGGTTTCTAAATGATGCGTAAATTGCACCAAAGCATCAAAGCCAAACATAGCACCCGAACCTTTAATCGTGTGAATGCTGCGAAACGCGCTGTCGATTAAATCAACACGCTCAGGATGACCGTCAAGCTCAAGCAGCACCTCTTCCAGTGAAATTAAATGTTCTGCTGCTTCTTCTTTGAACGTTGCAATTGGGTCGATCATGCTGCCTCCTTGGAGTTCAGCACAACCCACTGGGCACCCAGTAATTCAAAGGTTTGCTCAACCTCGGCCGACATTTGGCAACACGTAAACTCTAGCCCCTGTTCTTGCAGTGCTTTAATGACACTCAGAATAAGTTGTACGCCTGCTGTGTCAATGTCATCGACTGCAGAAAAATTAAGCCGTAGAGGTTGGTGTTTCGCAAGCAACGCCTCAAAAACCAGCTTGTGTTGCGACACATCATAAATGGTTAGATCACCCGAAATTTCAACAACGAAGAAACCGTCACTTCCTGTGTTTGAGTCCATAATTAACCTTAGGATGGCATTAAACCAGTAACTACCAGCAATACTATGCCTAAGTTTAAAAATTAATGATGTAGTAACACAGGTAAAAGAACGTCAGTTTAATTCCAAGGTCTTGCACGAACCCACTTGGTGGCAATCCATTTTTCACCAGCAAGAACGGGCGTACCCCCATGCAAAGTGAGTTCTTTAGCACTGACTGCGCCTTCAGGATATTCAAAATAAACCGCACTACCCTGAATCGGCATAATTTGTAAATTCAGTTTTGGAAACACGGTGCCACCACCCTTTGAGCAATCATTTAAATACATCACAATGGTGGCAACTCGATTGCCGGCCCTTCCAATGGCAGCTTTTCCGCCTTCTGTTTCTGGATCAAAATAATCATAATGTGGCTTATATTCTGCACCAATTTTATAATTCAAAATTTGCAATGACTCCCCATGAGTTAAGGGAAAAGCAAAAATTTCTGACAATCGGTTATCGATTACTTTAATCCATTCAAAGCTGCTGCGATGAAAAAAAGTGCCGTAGCTGGTTCTCGACCCATGTTTTGCATTAAAGTTATCCGTTTGATTATTTGAAAGGACTGTAGACGGCGTTAGTTTATGAAAACTTTCTTGTATTAAACGTTCGCACTCCGAGGGGGTTAGTACATTCAGTACATGTAACACACGTGGCCACTCGCAATTTAACGAAATAGGATGCAACCCAAAATCGGAGGATTTTAAAGCATTCGGAAAAAACTCACTGACTTCGATCTTGGGTACAAACACAACTTCAGTTTTAGACGAGTTTAATTCAGTCAAATCACTCTTGAGCATTTCAGGCGCATGTTCTTTAAAAAAAAGGCACACCCAAGATTTCGCTTTGTCTTCAGGGTAATTCGCTTTAACCAAAGACTCTAACAATCTGCTGGGCTGATGGTGCTTATTCTCGTGCAACCAAGTTAATATTGCTTCAGGTGGTTTGGACATGTTGATCTCCTACTCTAAACAACTGACTGGCAATTCAACTTGACGACAGCTCCCCATCAGATCAAGCAACACCAACACACGATCGTTCGGTTTTAGCGCTGTAATTTCAGTCATTAACCCTGAAAAAGCACCTTCAACCACTTGCACTTTTTGCCCAACCGAATACCTCTGGGTATAACTGGCTGTGATGTCAAGCACGCCATCGGCCCCAAAGCCTTGTTCAATCGACTGAATCAATTCATCAGCAACGACTTTGGGTAAAGACCCAAAACGAACTAAATCAACACACCCACGAGTTGATCGAATTTTAGAAAAATCATCTTGACCCTCTTCGAGATTCACAAACAAATATCGGGGAAACAAGGGTTCTTCAACAACGTACAAACCCGCACTGCGTCGTTTTTTTAACCGCAAACTTGGATTCAGGGTTTTAAAACCCTGATTGTTTAAATGCATTGCTGCGATGTGCTCTGCCCTTGGTTTTGAATACACCACGTACCACGCCACGTTTTATCATGCCTCTAATGTTGAAACCCGTTTGGCCAACCAAAAATAACTGGTCATGTAAAAGAATAAAGTCAGCACAAAACCTAAAGGAGCCCAATTCAAGTAATTTCCGACAAATGCTAACACAATCGAAAACATGCAAAAACACCACAAAAAGGGTGTTGTATTTGAATTTAAATCAAGGTGTAGTCGAGTTGTTTGAGCGGGGGTTTGGGCAAAACTTTGCCCAGTTTGAACAGTCGTAATACAATCCACAAAAAAGCGTTGTACGAGTTGATGAAAATGTTTAAAATCGGGTTGATCGGGCGAAGCCTTGGCCAAAATTCGCCTGAAAATAGAAAACAACACCTCGACCACAGGGTAAGCTAGCACCGATAAAATAAACCAAGCATCCACAGCGGGATTTCTGGCTTTCACCAAAATTGCAAAAGCGCCCAACAACAAACCCATCAAGTAGGCACCGCCATCACCTAAAAAAATTCGCCCAAACGGAAAATTAAACAACCAAAAGCCTAGTACCGAAAACGCTAAAATCACACTCACAACCACCAACAACGCATCGCCCAACTGCGCCGAAAAAACCGCCAAAGCCACTGCGATTAAACACACAACGCCTGAAGCTAGACCATTTAAGCCATCAATAATATTAATTGCATTGGCCATACCTGCCATGGCAAACGCACTAAACAAAACAGCCAACGGGGCCCATGCTAACACATGATTAATCCAGAAAAAACCCAAATCATTCACCACTGCACCCAACAAAACCGCAGCCAACACACCACTGACCATCGCCCAAAAAAGTCGTTTGCGTGCACTAATCCGTTTGGTCACATCTTCCCATAACCCCGCCACAAACACGGGCACACTCGCAAACAACATCGCCCAAAAAAACCAAGCCTGTACGGGTAACAACAGCCAAGCTAAAGTGGCAAAAAAAGCAACCATAATCGGCAACCCGCCCACACGTGGCACCGGCTTCACATGCACTTTTTGCACCGCATTTAAATCATCATCTAAGGAAAACCGACCATGCAACTTTTGCGTGCACAGCACCAACACACACAGTAACGCCGAGAGCACAAACGCACACAGCCCAAATGCAATGGGAACAACAAACGAATAAGAGTGACTCAACAAAG
>DIYC01000158.1:3770-4870 GCA_002428895.1 Burkholderiales bacterium UBA6064
ATAAGAGTGACTCAACAAAGATAAAAAATTGGGTGCGGTATTCGAGTAAGCAACCCGAAAAACAAACGAAAATACAATCAAGACGAACAAACACGCCCACACATGCACCCACCACTTTGAGGCAACCACCATGACCCCTTTACTGAAAATTTCCAAAGGGGCTTTAACACTGTATTTAGCTTGCAAGGGCATAATTTTTACCGAGGGGATTAAGGCTTGACAAGATTAACTCTTTCGAGCGATCTAATCAAGCCATTCAAGCACAGACGATTATTGAAATCGATCAATACTTAATACCTCACTCAAGGCCAATTGTCCCGGTTTAGGCCAAGCAGGTTTAACTGCTTTACCAATAGTCAGCATTAAACCAATGGCATGGTCTTGTGGTAAAGCGATGAGTTCTGCCACTTTGTTTGCATCAAAACCGATCATCGGACAACTGTCATAACCCATTCCTTTAGCGGCCAACATCAGGGTTTGCGCCAGAATACCCACTGATCGCATGGCCTCATCACGTTGTAACTGCTCTTTGCCCTCGTAAAAAGGTTTAATCATCGGCACCAACATATTTTGTACTTCTTGCGGGGCGTTGCGCCAATATTTTTCTGGCGTTTGCCAGGCTTTGATGTTGGCACAAACAAACAACAGCATAGACGCTTTGGTCACTTGCTCTTGCCCCCAGGCAGCGGCTTGAATTTGTTGACGTAATGCTTTGTCTTTGACCTGCACAATTCGCCAATGCTGAATGTTGAACGAGGTAGGTGATTGCAGCGCCAATTCAAACAATTTTTTTTGTTCTGCCTCAGGAATGACATAATCACTGTCAAAATGTTTCACCGCTCGCCGAGCTTCAATCGCTTCAAAAGTATTCATGTGCAAACCCATTCAAATAAAAAATAAAAAAATTGTAAATGTGAATAAAGCATTTCGCCAAGCAATTCATCGCCCCTGGTTCAACTAGAACAACCCCAGCAGCCGAAAAATCTTCAAAATACAATCCAGTTTAATGCTGGTCTTACCTGCGTCGAAACTATTTAGCTACCCCAAACTTCACCGATCTAACCCTCTACCCCAACAAGGGGCTCAAAACTTGACTTGAA
>DIYC01000164.1:0-6185 GCA_002428895.1 Burkholderiales bacterium UBA6064
TCCGCGCCAAAGACAATGCGCAAATCGCCGCTTATGTTGCCGAAGGGGATCAACTGGGCTATTTGTGGAAGCAGGGCTTTTTTGATGGGGTAGACCCACAATGACAGAGTTAGTGAGACGATATGCGTAAAGTCAAACCTTTGAAGCACCCAGCGGCGACACCGACGGTGGTAGATGATGCCTCTGGCTTGTTGGTTGACCTGCGTCAATTGATCGAACAAGCCCGTCAAGCGGCAGCAGCAACGGTCAATTCAGGGCTGACGCTTTTGTACTGGCGCATGGGTCGGCGCATCGGCCAAGAGGTGCTGGGCGGTGAGCGTGCCGCTCACGGGAAAGCAATTGTCTCGACAGCGTCGAGACAATTGACGTTGGAGCATGGTCGTAGCTTTAGCAGCAAGACGTTGTGGCATATGGTGCGATTTGCACAAGTGTTCCCAGACGTTGAAGTTGTCTCGACGTTGTCGAGACGATTAAGCTGGAGTCATTTTCTTGATCTGATCTATTTGAAAGACCCGCTGGCGCGCGACTTTTATGCCCAAATGTGCGCCATCGAGCGTTGGAGCGTACGTACCCTGCGGGAGCGAGTAGATTCTATGCTGTTTGAACGCTCGGCTTTATCAAAAAAGCCTGACGAGTTGATTCGCTTGGAATTGAATGTTTTGCAGACCGAAGGGAAGGTGACACCGCCATTGTTGCTGAAAGACCCTTATGTGCTCGATTTTTTGGGGCTTGAAGACCGGTATCTGGAAAAGGGGCTGGAAGATGCAATTTTGCGCGAGCTGGAGCAATTTTTGTTGGAACTGGGCGCAGGCTTTTCATTCATTGCTCGGCAAAAACGCATCCAGCTCGACAATGATGACTTTTACATCGACCTGCTGTTTTACAACCGCAAGCTACGCCGTTTGGTGGCTATTGAGTTGAAGTTGGGCGATTTCAAGGCGGAGTACAAGGGGCAGATGGAACTCTATTTGCGTTGGTTGGCTAAACATGATCAGGTGCCGGGCGATCTACCACCGCTGGGCATTATTTTGTGCACGGGCAAGAAGCACGAACAGATCGAATTGCTGGAGCTGGATAAATCAGGCATCCATGTGGCTGAGTATTTGACGGTGCTGCCTCCGCGCGAAGTATTTCAGCAAAAAATTCACGAAGCGATGCGCCAGGCGCGTTTGCGACTATTCAACAACGAGATCGATGAATCATGAACACAAGCACCCTTGTCCAGAAAGTCTGGAATTTTTGCCACACCCTGCGCGATGATGGCGTCGGTTATGGCGATTACCTAGAGCAACTAACCTACCTGTTGTTTTTGAAGTTGGCGCATGAATATGCACAAGAGCCTTACAACCGCGACACCCGCATCCCTAAAGGGTATGACTGGGCCAGCTTGACTTCCAAAGTGGGTGAGCCGTTAGAGGCACATTACCTTGCCACGCTGCACAAGCTGGGCAGCGAGCCGGGCATGTTGGGCGCGATCTTTTTCAAGGCTCAGAACAAAATTCAAGACCCAGCCAAGCTTTCACGCCTGGTGCAACTCATTGATGCCGAAAGTTGGATTAGCCTGGGTGCCGACACCAAAGGCGATCTGTATGAGGGTTTGCTGCAGAAAAACGCCGAAGACACCAAGAGTGGCGCGGGGCAGTACTTCACACCACGCGCGCTGATCGAAGCCATGGTTGCCTGCGTGCGGCCCGAGCCCATGAAAACCATTGCTGACCCTGCCTGCGGCACCGGCGGCTTTTTCTTGGGTGCATACAACTGGCTAACGCGCCCGGGGGCCAGTTTGGATAAGCGCCAGGAAGAGTTTCTGCGAGACCAAACCTTCCATGGCAATGAAATCGTACCCAATACCCGGCGCATGTGCCTAATGAATTTATTTTTGCACAACATGGGTGAACTGGACGGGGAGCCTGCCGTTGAGCGTTCTGATGCACTGATCGCCGAGCCAAAACGCAAGGTCGATTACGTATTGGCCAATCCGCCCTTTGGCAAAAAAAGCAGCATGACCATTACCAACGAACAAGGCGAGGAAGACAAGGAGGCGCTTACCTACGAGCGTCAAGATTTTTGGGAAACCACGTCGAACAAGCAGCTTAATTTTTTGCAGCACATTGTGAGCATGCTCAAGGTAGACGGCAAAGCAGCCGTGGTGTTGCCCGACAACGTGCTGTTTGAAGGTGGTGCAGGCGAAAAAATTCGTCGCAAGCTACTTGAAAACTGTGATGTGCACACCATCCTGCGCTTGCCAACCGGCATTTTTTACGCTCAGGGCGTCAAAGCGAATGTGGTGTTTTTCGATGTGAAACCCAAGGATGGAAAAATTCACACCAAAGGCATTTGGTTTTATGATTTGCGCACCAACAAGCACTTTACATTAAAGACGCGCATCCTTAAATTCGAAGACATGCACGATTTTATTGCTTGCTACAACCCAGAAAATCGCCACGAGCGTCTTGCCAGCGAGCGGTTTAAGTTTTTCAGCTACGACGAACTAATGGCTCGTGATAAGGCCAGCCTCGACATTTTTTGGCTGAAAGATGACAGCCTGGATAACCTAGACAACCTGCCACCTCCCGAGGTGTTGCAGCAGGAAATTATCGATCATCTTGAAGCGGCATTGGCTTCGTTTCGGGATGTGGCAGCAGGGCTGAGTAAAAATTGATAATGTGCCTGAATAAATAATCAAAAACAATTAGGTCATAATTTAAAGGAAGGGGGGCAAACTTGAACGCAAAACTTGATTCGACTTTAGCAAACTTCAATAGCGGACATTATCACCTTGCGCTTACTAAGTTTCAAATATTGCTTGAACCCTTGCTAAAACATCATCAACCACAAACCTTGGGGCAGTTTCAATATATTTTGCACCTCTGGCTTTCAAGTCGATCGAACGTAGCATACTCGTCACAACAGAACCTTGAGTGTCACAGCCTGAACCCGTAAGACTAGAGGTAAAACCAGCAATTCTTGCTAAATTACCGCCTTGGGTGATTGGGGCAATCAGGGTGACCCCAGATATTTTATTAAACTCTTTACTGCTTAAAACCAGCACGGGCCGCATGTCACCTTGTTGTTCATTTCCTTCTGTAGGGTTCAGGCAAACACGCACAATATCGCCTCGGTCAAATATTTTTTTCATTCTTTTTCTTGGCCTACAGGGTTGATGTTTTCCCAGTCTAGAAGATCTTTAGGTAATGGTTGTTTGTGGTCGCATTGCTTTAAAAGATCGGCAAGCTTGTAGCGAACACGATGTTTCGGTTTTAATAGAACGCCGTGTTCCGTAACACTGACTTCAAATGTTGAGCCTATCGAAGCATCAACTTGTTTGAGAAGCGTTGATGGTAGCCTAAGACCGGCACTATTGCCCCACTTTAATACAGGTAATTCCATGTGAATGACTCGCTTTGCTGAAAAGGTTATACATTGTATAACTCGAAGAGAGGAAGGTCAAGAAATGTATAAACATTGTTTATACTTAAGAATCTCGCCGATTGTGGAAACTACTTAGGAACTTATTCAAAAATTAGGCCACTAAGTTCAGCTTGATTAACTCCACGTGATTAATTAGGGTCGTACCAACCATTGATAACTGCGTTCTAGCTTTGTCGTGTTTTATTTTTAAATGCATATTTTTAAAATCAGCTAGATATTTTTTATTTGCTTTTTTTATTATTTTTTTATTACGATGACCATAAAAACTGCAAGCCGTGAACTTGTTTTGGCTGCCCCTGTTGTTGATGATCGTGCCCAACACTCCGCTAACAGGCCAAACCCTCAAATTGATACGCAACGATCGCTCTTTGCCCATCCACACGCGGTGAGTGGTAGCACAACACCAATTACCGATGAAATCAAAACGCAGATTGCTGAAAGGCTGCACGATTGTCTGCAAGATAACAAACCCATGGTGTCGTTTCATTCGCCAAGGGGTTATCAAAAGTGCAAAAATTTATTTGATGCAAATGCACTGCCTCCACACAAAGAGCCACAAAGGCCAAGCCTTTTGCAATACTGTTTACAGGCTCGAGCAAACAAACAAACCCTAGAAATTACAATTGATGCTCAAAAGTATTCCGTTGAGCTTGATGACCTTCATTTTGAAGACGGTGGCGAGAGTGCAAGCAGCCCTGTACAACACATGAAGGGAAAGTTTCTACTTAAACCCAATAACCCTTCACAAGAAACTAAAACGATTCACTTTGTCGAAATGTCGCCCCCTTTTGATGGTTATGCATTGTCNNCTTTTGCAATACTGTTTACAGGCGCAAGCACGCAGTCAAGACCTACAAATTACTATTGATGAAAAAAAATACACCTTGAAATTTGAAGGCTTAGTTTTTGAAGATGGTGGACAGAGCGCAACTAGCCCAGTAAAGCACATCAAAGGGCAACTTCTTTTAAATCCAGAAAATCCATCTGAACAGGTTAAGATGATTCGTTTTGTTGAAATGGCACCACCTTTTGATGGTTATGCATTGTCAGCCGATGACCTGATTCAATGTGCGGCGCAAATGGCATTGATCCGTCAGAAAGAGCAAAAATATCATGGGTTCAAAGGTCAGTTTTCTTCAGCCAACGGCATATGCCGGTCGGCCAGTTTGTTGGTGGTGGATCAATTCAATGAGTTTCTTGCAAGCGCAACGAGCTTGCCTCAAGATTTTGATGTGCATCAAAAAGTGAAATCACTTGTTGATGAATTAAGGAAAGGGCATCAAAGGCTTATTCCACATGATACCCAGGTTGAGGCTTTGAAGCAGGCTTGTAGTAGCTTATTTCGCCGTCATCAATCTCAATCTGAGCATGCCGCAACAGTGCCTCAAGAACAAGATGATGCAAGAAGCTCTGAATTGGAATCATCGGAGGTTGGCACTGTCCCTGATTTAATTGAAATCTCTGCGTTGGAGGGTGAGGGGGCTCAAAACTTAAATGGTGCAGAAGTAGCAACTGCTTTGGTTCCCATTTCTGAGAAGGATATTCAACGGACTATTACTTTGTTGAGCGACTTACCAAAATTGCTTACCGATGAGAATTTACCGCATGAAGACAATCTCACGACGCTGAACTTGAGTCTTTCCACAATACAACAAGAAATTGATCAGTTGATTCAATCGGCTAATCAAGACAATTTTGCAGAATGGAAAAGTTCTATTCAGCAGGCACCCCTCTCAAGATCGTTTGCTTCAAATGTAACTCAATTTCTAAAAGAGTTGCTTATGAGTTGCCACATGAAAGAAGAGATGCAGACCCAAGAAATTGCGAACTTGTGTAAGTCGCTGGCTAAATTACTTGGCCTGCTTAAGGTTGACGCTGTCGATTTTCCTGAGGATTGCCCTCTGCTTAATCCTTTGGCAGCCAATTGGAAAATAAAAGTAAGCGAGATAGAAGAATTGGCCGTTAAAGGTTATCGCTGGGTTAGTGCAGGTTTACCGAAGCACGATTTTCCACGTGCCTTAACAGGTAAGGCCAAAGAAAAATTTGAATTCTGGAAAAAAATCAGTAATAGCGATAACCTTTTTGATAATTGGTGGGAGGGTTGTATGGGTTTTCAACGAAATCAGACTTTAATTGTGGACTACATCAATCAAACAAATGCGTTCATGGCCCAAACAAATTAAAAATCAAAAAATTTATTTCATTGTAATTTATTTAGGGGGTAATCATGAGAGGTATTAGAAATGCTTTAAACCGTATTAGTTTTAACAACCATTCAGAACAGAATCAAGCCAATCCTCATCAACGAAGAGGTGTAAACCCACCCATCCCTCAAGCAGGTATGGCCAGGTCATCAGGATTAGCAAATAGCCGAGCCAGCCGAAACTTACAAACAAACACCAATAGTCATATAAATACCAGCGGGCACGATGGGCTTTATGTTGCGGTTCGAGAAGTGACGCTGAGAAATGAAGCTAAATCTGCTTATTGCACAATCCCAGGTGGAAAGTCAATTCAAGAATTAATGAATCAAACCCATATTTCACATGCTCTAACAGACAGATTGCAGGGCAGAGATTTGTTGGAAGCATTGGTACAAGACAATCGTTTAGGGCTTGATTTTAGAGATTATATTAACAGTCATCACATTTTACAAAGTCGTTCATTGTTTTTGTCAGCAAACCGTTCTCAACTCCACGATTTAGTTGGGAAATTACATTTTATTGCCGCGGTTGCTAGGGGTAACATCAGGC
>DIYC01000164.1:6388-7321 GCA_002428895.1 Burkholderiales bacterium UBA6064
ACATCAGGCTTTGCAATACCTTGGATGCAATTGCTCGAAATGCGATTGATTTATGTGTTGACCGTTCCAATTACAGCCTTAACACAATGTGGGGCGAAGCATTGCAAGAGTCTTTAAGGTTGGTGGCACAAAATAATAACGTGCATCCAAATCATGAAAGTGAAATTGACTTATTCAACTTAGGCGTTGCCTTTTATCGATTAAAAGTGCTGCGCAGTACAATTGATTCGCTGCCATGGGCTGACCATGCGCAGTCCGTTCATACTTATCAAACGGTCGAAAGGCAACTAAAACAACGTTTGAACCTTCCTGTGAATCATTCAGAGAACACAGTGCATCTTCACAACGACCGAGTGAATAATGCGCGGCTTCAAGAAATTGCATCGCTTGTAGAAAACAAGATAAACCCTTGGGATGTTTATCTATTTATGACGGATTGGCAACCTTGGAAACAGCATGTGATCAATTTACCTCGATTTACTGAACAACGAAATCAGATCGTTGCAACGCGCGATAAAAACTATGAAAAGTTTGAGACTGAACGCACCATCCCTGGGTCTAATGCCGCAAACTTATCGGAGACAGAGTACATCAAAAAATCCAGAGAAATTGGTAATCGCTTAGAAGAATGGGAACGATTGGTTGTACGTGAAAGCACAGAACGAATTTTGTTGGAACACAGAACCTGTTTTTTGTTAGAACAAGGGGTAGTGCCTGATTTTCTAAGAAGAAACTAAATAAAAAATTAAATCGTTTTTCGAATTCACTTAGAGTGCAATTTATGTTTAACTCAATCGGTAACTTCAATAATCCCTTTTCCAGTTCACTTCAATTACTCCGGCCAAGTCAAGAACACAACACTACAACGAGGTTGCCATCGAATACCCAACTAACGCCAACCCTTGAGCGCGTTCAAGAGATGTTAAAACCTTT
>DIYC01000167.1:0-7604 GCA_002428895.1 Burkholderiales bacterium UBA6064
AGCTTTGTCGATACCGCGTTTTAGATCCATGGGATTCATGCCCGCAGCGACGTATTTTAACCCTTCTTTCACAATAGATTGGGCAAGCACTGTGGCGGTGGTGGTACCATCACCGGCATTGTCGGATGTTTTAGAGGCCACTTCTTTGACCATTTGTGCGCCCATGTTTTCGAATTCGTCTTTGAGTTCGATTTCTTTAGCGACTGACACCCCGTCTTTAGTAATGGTTGGGGCGCCAAATGAGCGCTTTAACACCACATTACGACCTTTTGGGCCTAAGGTTACTTTAACGGCGTCTGCTAAAATGTTGACGCCCCTAACCATGCGGCTGCGGGCTTTATCGCCGAATAGAACTTCTTTTGCTGACATGTTTAAATCCTCTCAATATTTACAATTCGTTTGAATGAAGGTGATGCATTAGGACTCGATGACGCCCATTAGATCTTCTTCACGCATGACTAAAAGTTCTTGACCATCGACTTTGATGGTTTGACCTGAATACTTACCGAATAATACTTTTTGGCCTTTTTTTACATCAAGTTGGATGTATTTGCCATTGTCGTCGCGTTTGCCAGGGCCTACGGCGAGAATTTCGCCTTGGTCTGGTTTTTCAGCGGCTGATTCGGGGATTACGATACCTGATGCTGTTTTACGCTCGCTATCGAGGCGTTTAACGATCACACGATCATGCAACGGACGAATGTTCATGGATATAGCTCCTAAAAAATCACTCTAGCTTATAAAAAGTAAATAAATGGATGCCTGTTAAATTCAGATGCATTTCCCATCGAATTGCAATATTGGGTCATGCTTGGAGGATTTCAAGAGCAACAATCAATTTTATTTGTATCCATTCTGTTCTGATTGCCCAGCATGAATCATTTGGAGTTTTGTTTGGCAAGCTGACGCACTTGTTTAATTAGTTCAGGGTCGATTTGATGGCTCATTTTATCGGCTACACCCGCCAAGGCTTGTACCCATTGCTCACGTTGCTTAGGGGTTAAGTCGTGAATATGTAGGTTGGTATTTTGACGAATTTGCTCAAGGGCATACTTGTTGATTTGTTCAGCTGCTAGATTGTTGGTGAGGGTGGCTTGTTGAAAGCACCACATGAGGGTTATTTGTAATTGTTTGGGTAGGCTTAGCCAAAATTCTCGATTCACAATAACGGCATACCCTAAATAACCATGATAAGTGGTTACCAAGTGGGTTTGTAGTTGGTGCATGTGTTGGCTGTACAGATTTGAGGTCGTGTTCTCGGTGCCGTCGATTAACCCAGTTTTAAGGGCAGTCAATAAGTCAGAAAATGGCATTTGAATGGGTATTGCACCCAATTCTACAATTTGAGTTTCTAAAGTTCGTGAGGGTTGAATGCGAAGTCGAAGCCCGCTCATATCAAGTGGTTGCTGTATCGCGCTGTTGGCGGTGAAGACTTTAAAGCCATTGTGCCAATATCCTAGCCCGTAAATGCCTTTGTCGTTGAGTTGGCTTAATAATTGCTGCCCAATAGGCCCCTCTGTGACCGAACGCAGCACATTCTGATTCGGAAAAATATAAGGGATGTCGAAGAGTTCAAAATCGGTCAATCCTAATTGCCCTAATTTACTCAGAGAGGGTGCAATCATTTGTACGGCGCCTAGTTGCAGTGCTTCGAGCTCTTCTTTGTCTTTGTACAAGGTCGCATTCGGGTAAACGTGTACTTTGACTTTACCATTGGTTTTTTCTTCGACTAGTTTTTTAAATTCAAGCGCGGCTTTACCTTTAGGGGTTGTTTCTGCAACTACGTGGCTAAAGCGAATAATAATCGGTTCTGTGTGCGCGACTTTTGGACTGAGCGCGTAGATCAATACGCTGCAAAGCAGGATAGAGTGAATAACTTTGAACATGGCGAGTTTTTACCCCAATTTTTGTGACACTATTCTTGAATGACTTATTCCATTAACTTTGAGCCGAATTTAAAAAGAAAACAACGTCGCCAGGCGTTGCGCTTTGGTTTGCCCATCGTGATGTTTTTACTGCTGCTGTCTGTTTTGGTTGCATCGGTTTATTATGCCCGTGAACATGAGCGCGAACAAAACCAAACGCAATTAATTGCCGATACATTGTGGGCGCGACAAAATTTGCAATTTGAAATGGATGGTTTTCGTAAAACGCTTAAATCAATGGTCGAAGATCCATTCTTGTATTCTTCGTCAAACTTTGAAGCAGCGGCTCGGCAATTGGCCACATCAAATGAAGAATTAATTGCTATTTTTAAATCCGAGTCACTTGAGTTATTGCCCAGTAGTTTAGGTCAGGTCTCTGAAGAAACAGTGTTTTCTCTAGTGAGTTTATTACGCAATGCTGTGCGTCAACGGCTTAGCTCGGGTATTGATGGTTTGGTTGGGCCATTTGCATGGGAAGGGAAAAATTATGTGGCTGTGGTTGCAATCGGGCAACATCAAACTGCTTTGATTATCGCGATTGTTGATTTAAATCTTTTTTTAAATCGTGAATTACCTTGGTGGTTTGCACAAAAACACCAAGTGGAATTAGTGTCTTCGTCAGGTTCGGTATTGGCACGTATGGTCAAGGGTAAGCCTGGTGCAGGTGTGTACGAGCACAGCACTATTTTAGAGTTAGGCAACTTACCTTTAACCTTGAGGGTTGAAAGTAGCGAGCCTAGCCCAAGATTTTTTAATTATGGGACAACGGGCGCAGTGTTGTTGTTATTGTCCTTGTTGTTGATTAGCTTTTTTTTGTTGTGGAATGATTCTCGTCGTCGACTTAAAGTTGAGGCGCATCTTGAAGAAGAAAAGTTATTTCGTCAGTCTATGCAAGATTCAATTGCTGTGGGTATGCGCGTTTGGGATCTTAACGGCGTTATTCGATATGTGAACCCTTCCTTTTGCAAATTGGTGGGATATTCAGCTGACGAGTTGATTGGTGTGCCTTTTCCCTTGCCGTATTGGCCCAGTGAAAACACGGAGGCTTATCCCGAGTTGGTCGCTAAAGTGATTGCGGGTGAAACCCCACGTGCGGGTTTTGAAACGGTATATCAGCATCGCGAGGGTCATTTTATTGATGTATTAATTGTTGAAGCGCCATTACGCGATAGTTCAAATAATCATATTGGATGGATGAGTTCGGTGCTTGATATTACCGATCGTAAACGCTCTGAAGCAGTGATTGAAATGCAGCGTGAGCAGCTACAGGCGGCTTCTCGGTTTGCCTTGGTCGGAGAGGTTGCTTCAAATATTTCACATGAGTTAAATCAGCCGTTGGCATCGATGGTATCTTTTGCGCAAGCGGGGATTAATCTAAGCCGAAAGGGCGCAAAAATTGAGAAATATGTTGAGTTGTTTACAAAAATTTGTGACCAGGCGTTACGTGCCAGTCAGGTTGTAAGTCGTGTGCAAAACTTAGTTAGAAAGCGACAACCTTTGCGCGAACAAACTACGATTCGAAGCGTATTGAATTCAATTCGTTTTTCTTTAGACTCCATTGCAGCTGCCCATTCTGTCAATTTAAATTATCAGTTGAAGGCAATAGATCATCCCTTATACTTAGATCGAATTATGGTGGAACAAGCTCTTATCAATCTGGTCAAGAATGCATCCGAAGCCTTTGAGAGTGACCAATTCGATCGTAAAGTTACAATTCAGTCTGAAATGAATAATTTAGGAATTTGTTTAATTGTTTCTGACAATGGCCCTGGAATTGCTTTAAATCATGCCGAAAAATTGTTTGAATCCTTGTTTTCGACTAAATCAAATGGTTTAGGGTTGGGCTTAAGCTTGTGTCGATCTGTGGCTGAGGCTCATGGCGGTAGATTAACTGTCAAGCAACTTGAACCCATAGGAACAGAATTTACTCTTTCAATGCCGATGGCCGTTACTGTGAATAAAAAGGTTGAGTATGCAACCAGCGAATGAAGAACATTTAGACCTTGCGCAACCCGTTGCGCGAATACCGCGAGGAAGCTTAGTTTTATTACTCGATGATGATGAGGGCTTACGTGAAGCATTCACTTGGATGTTCGAGTCTGAAGACATTGACTTTAAAGGGTTTTCAAATTTCGAGATGTTTCAAAAGGTACTTTTTAAATATCTCGAGGGCAAAAAGTCATTGTGTTTGTTACTCGATTTACGAATGCCCAGTATTTCTGGTTTAGAGGTATTTGAGTGGATTAAACAGCAGGGCGTGAGCCTATCCCGTTTGCCTATTATTTTTTTAACGGGTCATGGTGATATTAGTACGGCTGTTGAAACCGTGAAAAATGGTGCCTTCGATTTTTACGAGAAACCAGCCACTGATCATCGTTTAATTAATCGGGTACGGCAGGCTTTAAGCCTTTCAAGTGATTTTTTAGATCAACAGGACAACATGCGATGCTGGATTAATCGCATTAACAAGCTGTCTCCACGAGAGCGAGAAGTGATGTTTTTAGTGGCAAAAGGAAAATTAAATAAAGTGATTGCTTCTGAATTAGATATTTCTTTGCGTACAGTGGAAGTTCATCGGTCTAATTTGTTTGAAAAACTTCGTGTACGATCAGCGGCTGAACTAGCCACTTTGCTGTCTGACATTAGTTCACGGCTTGGTTTTGTTTAGTTGAGCGGGCTTGAATAAATCTCGATAATTTGTGGGGTTTTAATCGAATTTTCAAGAATGAGTGATGAGGGCAGAGGGTGTAATTCTAAAATAAAAGCGCGTCTTGCTAGTCGATCGGTACGAAAAAATTTTTTAATTTCTTCAAGTCGTTTGCTCGATATGGCTAAGTCTAGTTCAGTGCTGCCTTTTTTGCCTGTGCTTGAACGAATGAGTAAATCACCAATTTTTTGTTCTTTGGCGCGTTGACTTAACTTGAGTAATCGTTCGTGGCAATTTGTTGGTACGTCGGTCTCGTTGTCGTTGTAATGAATCATCAATTCAAGCTGAAATTCGTCCGATTCAGGCCTGAACTTGAGTTCAGATGCCGAATCGCCGTTACTTGACAGCGCGGCAATAATGCCCTCATATAAATTTAATTCGTAATTTGAGCCACAATGCGTTGAATCCTCTTTAAGTTGAAAAAACGCCTCGAATGCAAATGTATTTGGGCTGAGTAAACAAAAAAATAAAAGCGTAAAAAGGTACGACTGAAATTTTTTGTTCATAATTGAATGTGACTTTAATTAGATTGTGTCGTGTGGGCTGTTGAGGTGGTTGTTTTTTTATAAGGCTTGTTATATTTTATCGCCTAATTGTATTAATCTAAACATTGAAGTTAAAACACCATGGGTTCAATTGTAGATCAACACTTACCGTTTGCTCATTTTGATAATCGTTTATCCGCTATTGTTGCTTATGGGGTAGACCCTTCCAAGTTGACTCCTCATTTACTTGGAGCAACTAGTTTGCTGTGGCAAGAATTTAAATCCGATATGAATCATTCTGGAATTCCTCTTCGCGATGTGATTGTTGATTATGAACCTATCAGCAAGATGAATGCAAATCCAAAAAAGCTTTTTTGCGATGTCACACTTGATAGTATGGACAAAAATAAAACCATTTTATTAGGTCGTGGTGGGTTAGTCAGTCAGCAGCCAGCCAATTCAATTTGCGGTGGTTTTATGTCCCTTATCGCATTTGGAACCAATTATTTGCACTTGTCTAACTATGAAGTAAAATCGCGCGTTATTTATATGGCTATTCATGTTTTGCTGAGCAATCATTTTGTGTTTGTCAATCTTAAAAAGAATGCAATCAGCGTGGTGTCTCCGTTTGATTCTTCGGGGGCATTTAGCACGACTGAAGCAGGCAGAAAAATAATGCAAATGGCACGTCGGTTTGCGGGTTACCAAAATAAAAAACTTCGACAATTTAATTTGGATCCCAGCACGTTTCTTCTGCAAAATCGAATGCTTGAACAATCGAACTCAAATGCAAGTTTAGGTACAATTTCTGAGGTCGATTTATCAATGAATATGACTGAAGGGTTCGAGACTGAGCAATATCTTTCTGAGATTTTAAACTTAGAAAATGATTTATTAAGCATCAGCCCGCAGCCTGATTTATCAGTTGTAGCACAAGAAGACCACCCCATCGAAATTGAGGTGCAGCCGTTGAAAAAAAGAGCACGATCTGATTCCCCAGCCTTAGTAGATTCTTCACCGATTATTCAAGATGCTGACCGTCTATTGATGGTTTTTGAGGGCTGGTTTTGAAGTAATTGGGGGGTGGTTGGGCGCACCTTATGACATGGTCTTTATGATTTAAGCCTTGGCATATTGTCCTAAGTTGGCTTTGTTGACGCAAAGCTGCCCTTTAAATCATAGATCGGAGTACGCATGCGCCCCACTGTAGGTCCAACATTGAGTGAGTCTGATGCGAAACTGACATCAGGCTGGATCAAAGTCCCTTTGCCCGCTCGCAGCGAGCCTATCTACGCCAAACAAAGGTTGTATTGTGCGTCCGATAACCATGCTTTAGCCCAAACTGCGATTGTGAATGCAGTGCATGCTAAAGGCCGAGTGTTGTTAACTCAAATACCTAAAGCGGGCTTAGAATCTTGTATTCAAAACACTCCATTTTTGCTCAGGCAAGGCAACACTTTGGAATTGATTGGGCAAAGCGAGGCAGCGCAGGTGTATCAACGCGTGTTGCGTAGTTTCAGCACGTTGCCTATTCGTTCTGTATTGCTGTCGTCTGCCGATTTAAGTCGATTAATACACATTGAAAACAAACTGGCGCGTTTATTAATTGCTTCTTCTGAACAGGCGGCACAGGCTGAATATTTCGAAGATTTAACCTTAATGAATGGCTTTTTTTGTCGAGCCAATGCTGAGCCTAAAACCGCATTGGGGCAGGGGGTGTATACGCTGGCGCAACGTATTCCAGAGTTAATTCAACGGGTCGATTTTAGGCAACAACTTGAAACACAGCTTAACGAGGTGCTACAACGCACCACACAAACTGGGCAAGTTCATGCCGTTGACTTGTTGCCGATGCGTGATTCAGAACGAAAAACAGTGATGTCTGCTGTGTCGAATCTGATTTATACCGTCATCAATTTTCGGCTCTACGACCCTGCGCCACCCATCCCCAGTAATTTACTGAATTTGGCGTTGTTGCTGAATGATCAATTACACCGGCCCAGCACAAACAATGCTCAATTTTTGGTGTCGTTTCAAGATTTTTTTAGCCGCAATCGGATAGCAGGCAGTACACAGCAAGCCCTTAAACTATCAGGGTCGCACGCTGAAGGGGTGCTCTATGAATCACTGATTCAAGCCGACCGGTTGTGTCACACTGCACCGCTTCACATCCTGTGTATTTTAAAAGGATTGATTGAAGGTAATGTGCCGTTGGTTGAATCGGCGGTAAAGCAGTTATACCAGTCGGTTGTGCACGAATTATGGAATTTGTTTGCTGCCTCTGATTCGCGTGGAGTAGACCACCGGTACAACCCATTGCAAGCTGCCAAAAGTATGTTTTCGTTAGGCACTACGCGAGACAGTCACATTATTCCCGTCATTAGCGGGGCACATTCCATGTCGGTGCAATTTCTCGACGCGTTGTTTGCTCGAACCAGCTTTCAGTCCACTTTTGGTGTCTTACAACACACAACACCACTGCCACAC
>DIYC01000167.1:7819-10806 GCA_002428895.1 Burkholderiales bacterium UBA6064
CATGCTACTGAACTTGGTCACGCAACTTAACTTGCCGCAGTTGTTGCGTGCCGCGCCAGCGCTGCAAACCGCGCAGTTTACGTTGGATCATGCACAACGCGAATTAATGCAGATTATGCAATTTCACCGTTCTCGAATGGCTTTGGTGATTATGCTTGCAGAAAAGGTAGGCCGTAAAACTACCTCGGCTGGCAATCATGAGCCAGCGCATTTAGCAAACACTCAGCACACAGCCCACGCCTCTGAAGCCCCGCACCAAGCAATTGGCAAAGCCTTGCAGGCTGCGCAACAAGAAAGGGTGCAGCCTAGCTATATTGCGGCCCAAGTGCAAACCATTCAGCGTAATGCACACAGTCTTTATCTTCGCATTCAATCTCCGCAATTGCTTGGGTACCACTTTGTGCCTGGTGATCGTGTTCGCTTGCATTTAACCAACCACCTCGACACAATCAGCGCACTGCGTACTGTGTTTCAATTTCATCTTGATTGTCAAATTCAGGTAAATCAATTACCTAAGGCTTGGCGCGATGCACTTAAAGTACGTGGTCAGAACACTTCGATTATGCGGTTTTCAAGCTTATTGCCTTTTGTTGATCTGTATCGAATTCATTTTCTTGAAGCCAACCACTGGCTTGCCTTTTCTGATTGGTCGCAACAACAGGGAAGTCTGCTCAACAATGATTGGCCTAGCTTGCTGCATCAGCTACCAATCCAAGCTGTTGTGTCAATACTTAGGCCGATTGAACGTACCGTCTCGGTGGTGTGCGCTAACAGCAATTCAGTCGAGGTATTTGTAAAAAACAATCATGGTTATTTGGCGCAACTTAACAGCGAGCAAAGTTACCCGATTGAATTACTGCGTAGCCGAGTGTCGCCACCATCAGGTAGCCCCGCCGTGTTTGCTATGGGCACAGCCACATCGGTTGCAGCACGCTTTTGCCAATACAATACCCAAGCCTTGGTGTTTATTTCATTAAAGCATGCAACTGACCAAGCGTATTGCCCTGAGATTAAACTGGGCAAGGGCGGCCAACTGATTGTGAATGTGTCGCAACCCCAAACTGCAGTCATGTCGACACCTGGATTTGCAAGCAACTCAACGATACCAGGGCGAATTGACCAATCGATTGTGGCCCACGCTCCTGCATTAACAGAAAAAATATTAAATGGCGAAAAAATATTTATTTTTGGTTCGCATGCCTTTGCTCAAAGCGTTAAGCACAGCCTGGCGCAACTAATTGAGTCGCAACACCCCGATGGTTTAAAACGACTCAATAATGCGCTGTATGTCGAAGGCTATTCCGATGTCTCCAAAACCGTGTTTCATCAGCGAGAACGTGTGCTGAACACAGTGTTTCACTTAGAAGATTTGGTGACTTCATCGCGTTGTTTGCTGCTGATGAATGGCTTAGTGTTTGATTTAGAACACTATAAAACTCAACATTGGGGTGGCCAAGAACTGCTCGATATGTTGGCCAATACTGAATCCACCCAAGCCTACCAATGTATCACTGTGCACGAAGCCACAGCCGAATCTGATTTATTCAATTGCCTGGTAGGCCTGGCTGCGCCAGATTATCAAACCCACCCTCAGCAGCGCAATATTCAACAATTGGTATTGGCCAAAAATATCTTTAGGCTTGATTTTGACCTTGGCCAAGATGAACTTGTCCACCACGCTTATTATCAACTGCGTAGCCTAGATGCTTGCCGACGCGCAGAACAGGCCATTTGCAAAGTGTTTTCAGTAAAAAGTTGGCAAGCCCTAGCTATTGAGAACATTCCTGTAAAACCCATCCCATCGTTTACTCTGAATCACTTTGGCGATATAGCTAACCCCCAGGCTGTTGACATAGAACAAATTGTCGAGCATCGCCAAGCTTATCAAGCATTTATTATTGATTTGTTTGATCGTTGTTTAATGAATTTACTTGATGTGTAATGGTTAAGTAAAGTTGTTGGGGGTTTTTAACTGAGACGGGTACACCCCCAACAAGGGGCTCAAAACTTGACTTGAATTTGGTGTAATAGCAAGGCGCAAGCTCATTTCAAAGCACTTGCCTGCCGTTCAATGTTTTAGAAGTTCATGATGCAACGTAAAACGAAGTACCCTGCTAGAAGCAACAAACTAATTACTTTAATTTCATTAATTAGCCTTGTTGTACCTAAACCCACACTGGCCAACCCCGAAGGCGGACAAGTCCACTCCGGCGCAGCCAGCAT
This sequence comes from Burkholderiales bacterium UBA6064, assembly GCA_002428895.1. Taxonomy (GTDB): domain Bacteria; phylum Pseudomonadota; class Gammaproteobacteria; order Burkholderiales; family Burkholderiaceae_B; genus Limnobacter. Next base: position 10,043 of record DIYC01000167.1, read on the forward strand.
CAGCCAAAACGGCTCTACCGTGGATATTATTCAACACAGCGACCGCGCAGTCATCGACTGGACAAGTTTTGACTTAAAAGCAGACGAACACACCCGCTTTACCCAGCCCAACAGCAGCTCGATTACACTGAACCGAATTCAAGACATTAAACCCTCCAGCATTCAAGGGCGCATCACCGCCAATGGACAAATCATCCTGGTCAACCCCAATGGCCTGGTGTTTGGCAAAAACGCCGTAGTCGATGTCAACAGCCTGATTGCTACCAGCAGCAGTATTAACCCCGTTCTGTTCATGAACGGGCAAATGCAATTTGACCAACTGGGCCAAGCCGATGCCGCCATTGTCAACAATGGCCAAATAACCGCAGCCCAAGCTGGGCTTGTGGCACTGGTTTCACCCCAAGTCATCAACAACGGAATTATTCAAGCCAAACTGGGCAAAATCCAAATGGCCTCGGCCGATACCTTCACCATAGACCTGTATGGCGATGGCCTCATTGAACTCAAAGTCAGCGACGAAGTCGCCCAACAACTCATCCAACACAGCGGCACCTTAGACGCCCAAGGCGGAACCATTCTGCTGCAAGCCGCCGCAGGCAAACAAATTGTCGACAGCCTCATTCACATCGACGGCGAACTCAAAGCCCCCAGCGTGTCACAAGTGGGCGGAAAAATCATCATCACCGGCGACACAATCAACCTTAAAGACGGTACACACATTGACGTATCCGGCAAAACAGGGGGCGGGCAAGTACTCATTGGTG
>DIYC01000131.1:0-625 GCA_002428895.1 Burkholderiales bacterium UBA6064
TGAAACTGAAACAATAGGGCAGTGTGTGCGAATTTGCACCTGTCTTTTTTGTAGCAATCGGTTAAAAAATTGCCTGACCTTCGCCGGTTGATTGGGTAACAGCTCATGATGCGTCAATAAAGTAAATGTAACGTGTGCTTGATCATGCTGGCTCAGCCGTTGTTCTTGTTGAAATCGATGCTGCATGGCCAGCAGTAATTCGACACCGCCAACACCACCACCAACTACTGCGATCTTTAACGATTTTTCTCTTTGTTGAACTTGTTCAAGTAGTTGCAACCAATACCGATTAAATTGGGCGATGGGTTTAACCGGTATTGCATGCTCGCTTGCGCCAGCAATGGTAGTTATTTGTGGGGTAGAACCGATATTAATTGACAACACATCGTAGGGAATGGGTGGTCTTTCTTGGCAAATCACTTGTTGGTTAGAATGATCAATGTGTGTGACTTTGGCTTTGATAAATCGTGCCCCAGTGACTGCGCACAGTCGTCGTAAATCAATATGTACCTCATCAAAGCCATAATGCCCCGCAATATAGCCTGGCAGCATGCCTGAGTAGGGGGTATCTGTATCGGAACAAATCAGCGTGACGCGAACTCCAGCAGGGTTTCTCATGGCAATT
>DIYC01000131.1:806-3602 GCA_002428895.1 Burkholderiales bacterium UBA6064
CATGGCAATTTCTTTAACGACGCCTACATGACTGTGCCCCCCGCCGACTAAAACAATGTCTTTAAAAATCGGGGTTTGATTGCTGTAATTTTTCATAAAAATTGAATGAATTGAGTGAGGTGAGTCAGTGGTTAACGGTACAAACACCTTAGGTCGTTACCAAGCCTTTAATAAGATTGGTGGCGTAAATCTAGTGTGTACGGAAATTCGTCATAGTATTCCTGGCGAGGTAATTCAACTGTACCTGGCGTGTGTCCCATTGGTTCAAAGCGAGCCATTCGTCGACCTTCAGCTTCGTTTTCATTGACAGGAAAAGTGCTGTGATTTCTACCACCAGGATGGGCAACGTGATAACAAAAACCACCTAATGAACGTTGGTGATGGATGTCGATTAAATCAAAGACCAAGCGGTTGTTAACGGGCAAATTGGGATGCAAGCTGTTGGGCTGAAGCCATGCTTTAAACCGAATGCCTGCAACTTGCGTGTTTAAACTGGCGGAGGGTGCCATCGGAACTTGCCGACCGTTACAGGTGATTAAATGTCGGCCTTGAATAAGCCCTGTGGCTAAAATTTGTAACCGTTCTACGCTCGAGTCTACGGCGCGGCTAGTGCCCCCGGCAATTTGTTCTTCGCCCATGACTGGCCAAGGTTCTAGGGCATTGTGTAAAGTGAGGGTTATATTCTCAATTTGAATTTTTCCGCACAAAGGAAAACGAAACTCAAAAAAAGGTAAAAACCAGTCCAGATGAAAGTCATACCCATGTAATCGAAGATGCTGCAACACGCTGTTTAAATCTTCTTTCAGAAAATACGGCAGCATAAACTGATCGTGCAGCCGAGTACCCCAACGAATGAGTGGATGACCATACGGTTTTTCCCAAAAATGCGCAATACACGCTGAAATTAATAAATTTTGTAGCAAACTCATCTGTGGGTGGGGTGGCATTTCAAAGCCACGCATTTCTAATAACCCAAGGCGACCCCGCTCGCTGCTTGGGTTATACAGTTTGTCGATACAAAATTCGGCGCGATGTGTGTTGCCTGTTAAGTCGACCAGTAAGTTACGAAACAGACGATCAATGAGCCACAAGGGTGTGGTTTGATGTCGTGGTATTTGTTGTAGGGCAATTTCTAATTCATACAGTGAATCGTGTCGGGCTTCATCAATTCGTGGGGCTTGGCTGGTTGGGCCAATGTATTGCCCAGAAAACACATAAGACAAGGCCGGGTGGTTTTGCCAAAAAGATAGCATAGATCCAAGTAAGTCAGGCCGCCGAAGAAATGGGCTATCTGCGGGTGTTGTAGCGCCTAGAACAATGTGATTGCCTCCGCCTGTGCCGACTCGTCGCCCATCTAACATGTATTTTTCGGTAGACAGCAAAGCTAATCGAGCCTGTTCGTACACGGTGAATGTAATTTGCTTTAAATGTTCCCAGTTGTTGGCGGGTTGAATGTTAATTTCTAGAACGCCAGGGTCTGGCGTTACACTGAAATGGTGAATACGTGGGTCACTGGGTGGCGTGTATCCTTCAAGCACAATAGGAGTGTTTAATTGAACAGCCACGCATTCAATGGCAGCAATTAACTCTAAAAAATGTTCCAGATAAACGGTAGGGGGCAAAAATAAATGTAGCGTTTCGTTTCTCACTTGAGCGCAGATCGCTGTTTTAATCATCCCGTTGGGGTGGTTTTTAAAACTCACATCATCAGCTGGTTTGGGTTTTTTAAAGCGTTGCAGTAATTCACTGTGTTTGGGTAGGGGGTCAGAACATTCTAAGCTGCTACGTTCTGGATAGGCCTCATCGTGTGCTTGTATGGGGCAAGGCAGTTGATTTAAGGGTAGCCGATACCCCAAAGGCGAATCGCCAGTCAGTAGAATTAAGTGACCCTGTTTAAATTGCCAGCGGTTACTAATCCAACGTTTTTGTTGATAAGAAAAATGTAAGGGCAGCACATAGCCTACGGGTTGGTTTAAGTGTTGGCTCATAAGCTGTTGTAAACGTTTTCGCTCTTTTTGTTCGTACGCATCACAATCAAGCAACTCATCAGTCATCGGCAGAGTTTGCTCTTTCCATAAATAAAACACGGTGTCTTCGCGAGCAGGTAATACATAGTCATGCGGAATACGGAGAATGCGGGCTAGTTCTGAAATAAATTGTTGCGCTGTGGTCAGGGTGTGACCATGTGGGGTGTCTGAGTGTGTCAGCAAGTGTGGGTTGGCCCACATGGGTTGCCCACAAGAGCGCCAATAACACGGCATGGCCCAACGGGGCAGTATTTCACCGGGGTACCATTTGCCTTGTACTTCCATTCGTAGGCCACTGGGCGCAAAACAGGCCTGAAGACGATTGAGCATCTGTTGCCCCATCTTTTTTTTGTCTTCACCTAAAGCAGCATAATGCCAAGTTAAACTTTCACGGTCTGTGGCCGACACAAAAGTGGGTTCGCCACCTAGCGTGAGACGAACATCTTGCTTTTTTAAATTGACATTTACTGTTTGACCGAGTTGGTCAATCGCTTTCCATTGTAGATCGGTAAAGGGTTTGGTAACGCGTGGTGTTTCAGCGATGCGCGTAATCGACATGTTGTGAGTCAAGGTCGATTTAATCCCAAACTCCAGTGTGCCCGAGATTGGCGCAGCACTCGAAGGGTTGGGGGTGCAGCATAAAGGAATGTGCCCTTCGCCTGCAAATAAACCGGATGTTGGGTCTAGGCCTATCCATCCTGCACCAGGTAAATACACTTCAGTCCAAGCGTGTAAATCTGTAAAATCGTACTTTGTACCCGAAGGACCC
>DIYC01000131.1:3781-12829 GCA_002428895.1 Burkholderiales bacterium UBA6064
AGGGTACTTTGTACCCGAAGGACCAATCACTGATTTTTCATCGGCCACGAGCTGAATTAAATAACCGGATACAAAACGAGAGGCAAAACCAAGATGTCGCATCGCTTGACATAATAGCCAGGCCATGTCGCGGCACGAACCGCTTTGTAGTTGTAATGTCTCGTCGCACGATTGAATGCCTGGTTCTAAGCGCACTAGATACTTCAGCATTTGATTAATGGTTTGATTCACTTGAACTAAAAAATCGATCGTGTGTTGAGTGGGCTGTTTAAGTTGATCCACTAAATGTGTGAGTAAAAGATCACTTTCTTTAATCTCTAAGTACGGCAGTAGCTCTTCTTTAAGCGGTGGGTCGTATTCAAAAGGTGTCTTGGTTGACTTTCCTCCAAAAAAAAATCAAATGGATTAAAAACACGAATCTCTGTAATTAAATCGACCTCGACTTTAAATGTTTGTACCTTATCGGGAAATACGACACGGGCTAAAAAATTACCAAAAGCATCTTGCTGCCAATTGATGAAATGTTTCTCAGGTTGTATTCTCAACGAATACGATTGAATCGATGAGCGAACATGCGGTGCTGGTCGAAGTCGAATGGTTTGCACTCCAAGTTTGGTAAGGCCATCGTACTGATAGTAACTACAATGATGCAGCGCAACAGTAATTGTCATGATTCAAACCCTAAAGAATAATTGTGCTGCCACAAGCTTAATATGAAAATATCATTTCAAGGCCGATAAAATGCCCCTTGAATGCTGTTTGGCTTAGATCAACTCTTGCCGCTCATGAGACAATCGAATTTAAATCGATTCAGATTGATCATGGCTAACAATTAATTAATATGCTTTTTCGAACAAGCTTTAAAAAAGATTTTGCTGCAACCGCAGGCGCTACTTTTGTTGCTTTGCTGAGCATCATTATTACGATTGTGTTGGTGCGCACTTTGGGCCAAGCAGCGGGTGGCCAAGTTGACAATGCAGAAGTTCTTCCTTTGATTTTGCTAGGCGGTTTGCAATATTTAGCCCCAGCTTTAGTGATTACTGTGTTTGTTGCTGTCATGGCTTCAGTTTCTCGTGCGTTTCGTGATAATGAAATGACCGCATGGTTTGCAACTGGTTTATCTTTAACCGCGTTAATTCGACCGGTGATTGCTTTTTCTATGCCACTTATGGTGTTAGCGATGATTTGCTCAGTGTGGCTAACGCCATGGTCTAAAGCGCAACTGATTGCTGCCAAAGAGCGTTTTGCACAACGCAGTGAAGTTAGCCAAGTCAGCGCAGGTCAATTTCGCGAATCGTCTAATGGGCAACGTGTTTTTTTTGTCGAAAATCATGATGAATCGGCGCAAACAGTTAACAATGTGTTTGTGTTAGATGTTCAAGGCTCTAAGCGTGTTCTGTTGGTTGCACGTTCTGGAATGGTGCAAACTGACTCAAAGAATCAAAAATATTTGATTTTAGAAAAAGGGCGTCGTTTTGAAATTGATGAAAAGGGTGAAGCGTTTTCAAACATCAATTTTGAATCACATGGCTTAGCGGTACAAATTAGTTTAACTGCAGCACCTAGTTTAGAATTAAAACATCAGCAGATACAAACAGTTTGGGCACAGAAAACGCCGCAAGCTTGGGGCGAAGTGTTGTGGCGGGTAAGTTTACCGCTGTCTGCTCTTACCCTAGGTTTGCTCGCAATCCCTTTGGCTTTTGTTAATCCACGTGGTGGTCGATCGTTAAATCAATTGTTTGCACTGCTCATTTATCTTACCTACAGTAATGTGATTTCTATTTCTCAATCGCTTGTAGTGAATCAAACTATTTCGTTCGTTGTGGGGTTAATTCTTCCTCATGCGTTGGTATTGTGCTTATTTGCTTGGTTCATGATTCGTCGCGGTCGGCCTGCAGGCTTATCGTTTTGGGTTCAGCTACGTCATTTGCGACAAGCAAACAATCGTTCCATCCCTGTTTCGCAAGCGAACAACCACTAATACAACTTTGACCATGATTCCACAATTGAAGTACTTGCCTCGCTCTAGCCCAATATTGACGGCTTATTTAAGGCGTGAAATTTACGTTTCGGTCACTTTTGTGATGATTGCATTTGTGGGTTTATTTGCTTTTTTTGATTTGATTGCAGAAGTAGAACGGTTAAGCCAAGATAACACCAATTGGTTTTTTTATTGTGTTGCGGTGATTTTGGGTTTACCTTCTAAAGTCTACGAAATTGCGCCGATTGCAGCGTTAATTGGCTCTATTTATGCCCTGGTTCAATTGGCTTCAACAAGTCAATTTACGGCTATTCGTGCCGCAGGTATCGGCATTTGGGGGGTTGTATGGCTCATGTCTCGTATCGCTGGTGGTATTGTGCTTATTTCGGTATTGTTTGGCGAAGTGGTTGCTCCTTTCGCCGAAAAAGCAGCCGTGCCGTTACGTGCAGCGGCACTTGGCTATGAGGTTGAACGTGATTTTCGGTCAGGCTATTGGATCCGAGACGCTTTTACCTCAGACTCAGAAAAAACGCATGTGCGTTTTGTTAATTTTAAAGATTTTGATAATCAGGGTCGTTTGTTTAATCTTGAGTTTTACGAATTTAGTGAAAATCTAAAATTAATGCGTTGGGTACGCGCAGAAGAAGCAAATTTTGATCAGCAGCTACAGCATTGGGTTTTAACTGGGGTTGTTTTGCAGCGTTTTTCCACGCAATCGAATTGGTCAGGCTTAATGCCCAACCAGGGTCAAGAATTGTTTGCTTCGGGTTTAATCTCAATGGCTAGTCTAAAATGGCAATCGTCACTGACTCCCAATTTATTAACGGGTCTTTTTGTGAGGCCTGAACGAATGAGTGCTGTCCAGTTGTATAACTACTCCAATTTTTTAGAAAGTAATCTTCAATCGACACAAAACATCGACTTGGCTTTCGCTAAAAAAATTATCTACCCTTTGGCAATTTTTGTGATGATGTTGATTTCTGTATCGTTTGCTTATTTGCAATTTCGTTCTGGTGGCGTTAGCGTAAAGGTATTTATTGGCGTGATGATCGGAATCGGGTTTTACCTGAGTAACAATTTATTTTCGCATTTATCATTAGTGGCCAATTTGCCACCGTTTGTAAGTGCCAGTATTCCTGCTCTAGTTGGTTTAGTAGTTGGTTTGGTTTGCCTTTGGTGGGTTTCTCGACCTATGCCGCTGCAGGCAATTAAGCAGTTACGAAAGCTACCCGAGGTGGCAATAGACTTATAAGTTTTAATTACCCAACTTTTTTGGCGAATTCATGAATCCAATACAACAAGCAATCGTTCTTTTTGCTCATGGTGCCCGCGACTCATCCTGGTCAAAACCTCTTGAAGGCTTACAACAACTTTTGTTGAATCAGCTTGAACCGAATTGGCAGGTTAAGTTGGCTTTTTTGGAGTTAATGCAACCGTCTTTACCTGATGTCATTGCGAATCTGGCTAATCATGGTTGTGCTTGTATTTATATCGTTCCTGTTTTTTTTGGTCAAGGTGGGCATATGAAAAACGATTTTCCTGTTCTATTACAGCAACTCAAACAGCAGCATCCCAACATTGAAATATTTGCCAGTGAGGCAGTTGGTCAATGGCCTGAATTGTGGCAAGCTTTAGCCACCGGCATTGTGTCTCGGATTTCCCATTAACTGTAGTTTGTCGCTTAGCCCGTATGAAAAGAAACCCTGTAACACGCTCTGAAGTGACCGATTTATATCGACGCTTATTTAAATATTTTTGGCGTTATGGGCAGTTGTTGCTCGTCACTTTAATGGCCTTAGTTGTTGCCGCGCTCACTGAACCATTGTTTGCTGCACTGATGAAGCCACTCATCGATGAAAATTTTTCCGCCAATAAAACTGCTCTGGCGCAATGGCTTCCGTTACTGATTTTGTTGCTTTTTTTAGTGCGCGGTTTGGCTACTTTTGTGAATGAGTATTCCAGTGCAAAGCTATCTGCCAAAGTGGTCTTCGATCTTCGAACTGAAATGCTTGAAAAAATTCTGAATCTTCCCAATTCGTATTTTGTTGAACAACCTTCGGGCAAAGTAATTTCTACGGTGGCCACCAATGTGGATGCGGTGACTGCAGCGGGTTTTAATGTGATCACGGTATTGATTCGTGACGGTCTGATTGTGATTGGTTTGCTAGGCATGCTGTTATATACCAATTGGCAATTAACTTTAATTTGTTTTGCGATTATGCCGGTTATCGCTTTTGGTATTTACACAGCATCAAAACGTTTAAATCAATATGCACACATTGCACAGTTTTCTCATGCTGGATTGGTGCAAAGTATCTCTGAAGTGATTAGTGCACAAAAAATTATTAAGACTTACGGCGCACAACCGGTTGAAACACAGCGTTTTACTCAGCGTGCTAAAGAAATTTTTCAAGCGCGGGTCAAGTTGGTTTCAACGGGCGCAGCCAATTCTGCAATTGTCCAGTGGATTCTTGCAGCAGCCATTGCCGCAGTTGTCTTTTTTGCAGGTCAAATGGCGGCACAAGGCACCATGACGGCGGGCGATTTTGCTTCGTTTATGACGGCGATGATGATGATGCTGACACCGATTAAACGGATTACTAACATCAATCAGCACTTGCAAAAAGGCTTAGCTGCCGCCGAAAATGTATTTTCAGTGATTGATCGTGATAGTGAATACTCAACTGGAAAATATGTTTTGGATAAGGCTCAGGGTTATTTAGAGTTTAATCAGGTGTCTTTTGCGTATGCTCGGCATGACGCGCCAATACTCAAGCAAATTGACTTAAAAATAAAACCAGGGCAAACGATTGGAATTGTTGGTGTTTCAGGTAGTGGTAAGTCTACTTTAATCAATTTAGTCCCACGATTTTTAATTGCAACTGAAGGCACTTTGAAACTAGACGGAATTCCTTTGGAAGACTGGGATTTACGTTGCTTACGTCGGCAAATTGCTGTGGTTACGCAAGAAAGCCATTTGTTGAATGACACCGTTCGCAATAATATCGCTTATGGTGAGTTACGAGGCGCAAGTGAACAGGCTATTCTTGAAGCGGCACGCATGGCCAATGCGCTTCGGTTCATTGAAGAACTCGAGCATGGTTTAGACACAATTCTAGGTGATAATGGTTTGCGCCTATCAGGAGGGCAAAGACAGCGAATCTCGATCGCCAGAGCTTTTTTAAAAAATGCACCCATACTCATTCTAGATGAAGCGACCTCTGCGCTTGATTCTGAAGCGGAGCGTGAAGTTCAGGAGGACATGGAGCGATTGCGCCATGGGCGCACCACATTGGTGGTCGCGCATCGGCTTTCCACGTTGATGACTGCGGATGAAATTATTGTGTTAGACCAAGGCCTCATCATAGAACGGGGAACTCACACTCAACTGTTGGCACTTGGCGGTAAGTATCACTATTTGCATTCCATTCAAAATCGATCAAATTGATCAATCCGTGTCAGGCAGTTTGCCGCAACATTTTGGAAACGTGCTCTTCAACCACTGAAATGGGTATCGCATCTAAAAGACGTGTGGTGTCGTTGGTATTAATTTGATCTGGGTGAGGTAATGGTCCATAGTCGCCGGCATAAATCGTGATGGCTTGTGTTGACCAAGGTCGCCACTCATTCAGCCAGGAAGGCCCAAATAAAGCAATTTGAGGCACGTTTAAAGCGGCTGCCATGTGCATGGGGGCCGAATCTACCCCCATGTAAAACCTGCATTGAAGTTGCAATGCCGCCAATGTTGGCAAATCGGTTAAGCCTGCATAATTGACTAACTTTCCCTGTCCGTTGGTGTTCTGAAGCGCCAATTGTTCAATATGGTTCGTCATCTCTTGTTCAAACTGACTCGGGCTACTGGTGAGCACAACGGTTAGTCCACGGTTTAATAACCCTGAGATAATCGTTCCAAATTTTGCATCAGACCAACATTTAAAGGGCCAGCGTGCGGCTGGGTGCACCAATATAAAACCAGGTTGAATGTGTTTTTCATGTAACAGCGCAACGGCTTTGTTGAATGCAACTGGATTGGGTCTGAGCACAACTTGAGGCGAGACTGATTCCAAGTGGATACCGAGTACTTTTAGGCTGAGCAAATTCAGTTCAATAGCATGAAGTTGACCGCGTGGTGGGGGTTGTACCGCATGCGTAAAGCTATTTAGCCAAAAGGGGTGTTTGCGTTTGATTGGGCTTAGATGAATGCGATACGTTGCGCCACTGAAGCGTGCAATCATCGCGCCAATCCATTGATCGGTTAAATGAATAATCACTTCATATTGAGTTTTGCGAATGCGTTGAAGCAACGCCCATTCGTGGCGCAACCGTTTAATCCCTTTTGTTGTTCTGTCAATTGCATACACGTGATGAAGATCGGGATTGTTTTCTAATAACGGGCAAGTTTCTTGGTACACCAGCGCATCCACTTGTACCTGCGGAAATGCATCGCGACAGACTCGAAACAAAGGTGTTGTTAACAATACATCACCATGATGTCGCAGTTTAATAATTAAAATTTTTTTGGGATTCATTGCGCTCAAAATTCTATAATAACGCGGTTTAAGTCACTTTAATTGTGAAGTAGCCATCGTGAGTGTCCAATTTAATCCAATTTATACGCATGTCGTTGCTTGTTTCGATCTGCATGACGCATTGTTAGCTCGACAAGTTCTATGCAATCAAGCCAGGTTGCAAGTGCTCGCGCCCATTTATTTGCTTGTGCCCAAAGGTTTTGAGATCCTTTTTAATGATTTGCCCAGCCATGTTCTGAATTGTCGTTGTTGGCCATTTAGTAGCCTAGATCGCTTAAGCTGGTTGCAGCGTAGAATGTTAAAAAAATGGTTTAAACCCATGCTGTCTAAACAACTCGATGGTCAAATTCTGCTATTTAAGCCTCGCTATGCGGAAATGTTGCTTGCGATGTGTTCTTCTGGTTGGCAGGTGCGAACGGTGCAACCTGAATGGTTAAGTAGTTTGCCAGCAGCACCAAGACTACAGCCCTGTGCCAAAAGTCTTGCGGCTGCTACTTATTATTACCGTACCGTAACACCAACTGCCTATAAACGTTTATACATTATTCATGGCAGCAACCCTCTCACAGATCAGCGCCTAGAGTTCTTTGAATTAGCCTGCCAGCAATCTTTTCTCATTGAAAAAATATCTCTTGTACGCCCCATTCATACGGTCACGTTTGTGTATAACCCTATCAATTTATTATTTGTTCGTCAGGTCTGCGAACGATTTCCCAATGTGTTTTCAGGTGGGTTAACTGAATTGATTGGTCATATGACTTATGCCGATGAGATATTCGTGAAATCAATGTGTATCACTCATTTGGGGGGGCAGATGGATAAGATGATGATTCGAGTGTGTGGTGATTCAATTTAAACCTTGGCTATCATCCAAGTAAAATAAGGGTTGACGAGAGGGGGGTCTTTTTCTATGTTGTGCACTCGCTACAAAAAAGAGCAAATTTAGAAGGCCAATCTCAGTTTTGTTTGGCCTCATGGGCAGAGAACGTGTAAATTGTGACTCGTGCCGTAGTGATCTGTGGCAAACAATTAACCAACATGATAAAAGGTGAATTATGAATAAAAAGCTCTTAGCTGCTGCGTTAGGTGTTGCTTTTGCTGCACCAGCATTTGCTGACTCAACAAACATGGTCATTTATGGCCGCGTCCATCAATCTTTCGTCCATACTTCTGACGAAGCACAAAACCCAGAAGGTGGTAACTTCACACTGAAAAACGTTGCATCACGTCTTGGTTTCCGTGGCGAAGAAGATCTTGGTAGTGGTTTAAAAGCTCTTTTTGGTTACGAGTTTGGAATTCCTACTGACAACAGTAATGTTACTGGTGGCTTTGGTCTTAACGGTCGTCACACTTACGTTGGTCTTTCTGGTTCATTTGGTAAAGTAACAATTGGTACTCAAGACGGTGGCAGTGCTTCTGTTGCTCCTTTGTATAACCAAGCTTCTCTAATCGGTTCAGTTTCTAACAACGGTGGTGACCTAACAACTGTTGGTTCAGACGTTGTAAGTACTGCAGAAGTTATTGCTGCACGCCAACGTGTTAATAACTCGTTTGGTTACGAAACTACAATTCTTCCAGGCCTAGAGCTTACAGCTCGCCATGCGCTTACTGGAACAAACGATGCCGATAATGGTGCTACTAAAGAAAACGGTACTCGTGAAACTGAAGTTGCAGTTGGTTACACAGCAGGCCCATTGTATATTGGTGGTGGTTTGTGGTCTGAGTCTTCAGCAACTGAACTTGAAAACGGTTTCAATGGTACAAGCCGCCCAGAGCGCGTTGTTCAATTGGTTAGTACTTACACCTTAGGTGATTTAAAACTTGGTGGTATCGTTAATCAAGTTAGTTTTTACGGTAATGCTGCAAACGGTGACGACAATGATATTAACTTTGCATTGTCCGCATTGTACAAACTTTCAAGCAACGCAGGCGTATTCGGTTTAGTTGCTGATGGTGAAGACAACGCAAACAACAATGATCGTCAACAGCTACAATTGTCTGCTTACTATGACTTTAGCAAGCGTACAAGATCATATGTTGGTTTCGAGCGCTTCAACAGAGAAAACAAAACAACTGGTGTTGAAACTGATGCAGATTCTATCGTGTTTGGTTTACGTCACAATTTTTAATTAAATATTTTATTTAGTTAAAATAAAAAGCCACCTTTGGGTGGCTTTTTACATTCTTAAATCTCAAATACAAATTTAATTCTTATTCGAAGGGGCATTTAGGTTAGCTCTTAGATTACCTGGAACTTAACTTTGGTCAGATACACTCAGTGTGATTACAATTCACAGAGAACGTATGGTCAATTCAATTCGATGGAATCAATCGAGCCATTTTAATGACTCTGAAAGTTGGTCTACCCGTCACCCAGACAATTCACGCAGAAGCGATGCAACGCATCGGCAAGGTTTGACTATTAATCCAAACCGCACCTTACAAACTCAATTACGGCGGATTAAACAAGAGATACACAAAGGAGCGCTTAGACAAAACGCACATCAAATCCACTCCCAATTAGCCAGGATATTCAAT
>DIYC01000012.1:0-5208 GCA_002428895.1 Burkholderiales bacterium UBA6064
TCATGTCTTGTACAGGGGCTTGATAGCGCATAAGCATTCATCTCCAGTTCATGTAGTTATAACTTTGATTCTAACTCAGGAATGACTTCAAATAAATCGGCCACTAGACCATAATCTGCAACTGCAAAAATAGGTGCCTCTGGGTCTTTATTCACGGCAACAATCACCTTCGAATTACTCATTCCAGCAAGATGCTGAATTGCGCCAGAAATACCAAACGCAAAATATAAGTCGGGTGCGACCACTTTGCCTGTTTGCCCAATTTGCCAATCATTCGGCGCAAAACCAGCATCCACCGCAGCACGAGAAGCACCAACCGCAGCATTTAATTTACTGGCCAAACGATTCAGCAACTCAAAATTCTCAGCCGAACCCACACCGCGACCACCCGATACAACAACCCGTGCCGAGGTCAGATCAGTATTATCTGACACAGCCAATTTGCATGAAACAAACTGAGATTTGCCGAAATCGCCAACCGCTTGAACAGGAAGAATCGGAGAAGATGAACTGGTAACAACAGAAGCAATCGGGAAATGGGTGCTACGCACAGTCAGCACTTTAATGCGATCTAGAGACTGCACCGTGGCAATCACGTTGCCGGCATAAATAGGACGTTGAAAAGTATCTTGTGTAAGGATATGAATAACATCTGACAACTGGGCAACATCTAACTGAGCGGCCACTCGGGGTAATACATTTTTACTAAAAGCCGTAGAAGCTGCCAGTACATGCGTGTATTGGCGAGCAAGTTGCAATACCTGCGCTGAAATATTCTCAGCCAACTGGTGCGCAAGGCTTTGACTATCGGCTAAAAAAACTTGATTAACCCCCTGAATACGTGCGGCATGCTGCGCAGCTGCTTCACAATTAAAGCCAGCCACAAGTACATGAACGTTTTGATTCAGTTGTTGAGCCGCAGAAACCGCATGTAGTGTAGCGGGTTTAATGGATTGATGATCATGTTCAGCAATAACGAGTACAGACATTTCGTTCCCTTTACGATTCAAAGCACTTTTGCTTCAGTCTTAAGTTTGTATACCAAGGCATCCACACTCGGAAGAATTTCCCCAGCACTGCGTTGTGGTGGATCGCTGACTTTTAACAGTTTAATTCGGGGTGCTACATCAACCCCGAGATCTTGAGGTGTAAGCGTATCAATGGTTTTTTTCTTGGCCTTCATAATATTGGGTAATGTTACATAACGAGGATCATTTAACCGTAAATCGGTGGTAATCACAGCAGGCAAATGCAGTTGTAACACTTCGATGCCGCCATCAACTTCACGTTCAACCTCGACTGTATTGTCCCGAAAAGTGACTTTAGAAGCAAAAGTAGCCTGAGGACAACCCGCTAAAGCAGCAAGCATTTGTCCCGTTTGATTGCAATCGTCATCGATGGCTTGTTTACCCAGAATAACCAACTGAGCTTGCTCTTTATTCAACACAGCACAAAGTAATTTAGCAACCGCCAAAGGTTGTAGCTCTTGCTCTGACTGAATTAAAATACCCCGGTCGGCACCCATTGCAGCGGCTGTTTTTAAAGTGTCTAACGACTGTTCTGTGCCGCAAGAAACAGCCACCACTTCGGTTGCTAAACCTGCTTCTTTAAGGCGTACCGCTTCTTCAACGGCAATCTCATCAAAAGGATTCATTGACATTTTGACATGTTCAATATCAACATTCGAACCATCACTTTTGCAGCGTACTTTAACGTTATAGTCCACAACACGTTTAACAGGAACCAAAATTTTCATCTCTTAACCTTTAAATGTCGAAACAACTCGCATAGGCCGTAAATTTTACCTGTTGAATTAACTCTTAGCCAATCAAGATAGCAAAAATCAACTCACCCAGGCGAATTAAGTTGACCTATAAAACTACCCATCAAAACAAATGGAACCAATCGAAAAAAATTGTTACGTAAATGAGTTCTTACTCAATTACTCTGCTATGTTTTTTTATTCACACAATTCAAATCCTTTACTCGCCAGTCAATCAAGACTGCTTTCTCAACATTCTCAGTGTTCTAACCATTCAACAAACTCTGATTCAAGTGTTGCGTCAGTATGCCCAAAAATTGCAAAAAGCTTAATCCGCGCTATTTCTAGGCAATTTGGTTTTACAAAACCTAACACGAATACAGCCCAAACCGTTGATACCCATAACCCAGATCACCGTGGCCTACAGTATGGCAGCATCACAAACTATACTTTAAACAACAACGCGCTCAAATCTTGCTTAAAAGCTCAGCGTGTTCAAAAAAATCTAAAAGTTCATTTTAACAACCAAGTGCAAATTGCCAGATATGAAAAAAATAGTGCCGTAATTAGCACGATTAACTCTTTACATGTATTCACGAACGGCAAAAAACAACTTAATCTGATGAGTCAGAGTAATGCTGCGCTCAAGCCAGCACAAGCTGTACAAACAAAAGGCCTTGAAAGTGGCATACTTTTAGAGAGCGCCATTAAAAGCAATAATCTTGAATCGCTTAAAACGATACCTATGGAAACTATTAACTTATCCGCTAAAATGAACTGTTGGCTGACCCCACTTGAGCTGGCGGTCGCTACTGCCAATACTGAAAAATCATTGGAGGTCATTACTTATTTATTAAAACACACCAAGCAACAGGTGTTTTTTAACATCAATCATGTTAAACGTTTTATTGCGCAACAAAAAATAAACCCAGAACCTAAAAATTTAATCAACGCGATAAAAAGTAAACACGTCATCGTTTTACAAAAGCAACCCAAACAAGCACAACATGCCTCATTATTCGAAATTTCTAGGCAAGACTTAATCAAAATACTTCAAGCAAATCCTAAATTCTTGAAAAAAGTGCAACACAAACTTGACGCAATTGATTCAACGTATCAAGTCAGCCAGAAGTCAATCGCTTCTAGGAGTATTTAACATGCCTTTTTCAATAAAACCCCCATCCATCACTCTTAACAGTGCGTTCAAAAGGCATCCGGTTGAATCCAGTACAGCCAACGTTGCATCATCCAATACGCCTCAAAATATTCAAAAAAATGCCCTTCAAAGGGTATGTCACTTCCTCGCTAAATGCATTTTTCAAAAACACAAACAAGCGGTACCTGTTGCGCCAATGACTACCCGTGTAGCCGACTCCCAAACCGTGCCCGCACACCAATTAACACAGACTAAACCGACTCCAACAAAACCAACTCATCAAACGAAAGCTGCGCAAACGCCTACTCGTGCAGTCACTCGAGCTATTCTGACCACTGAACCTAGTTTGAATAAAACCCCTCAACTGAAGTTACAAAAAACCATTGAAAAAGCGATTATTAAGAACAATCTAAGCTATTTATTTAAAGTATCGAATGATCAATTCGATTGGGCGTTCACCACATCCTCGGGTTTAAATGTACTCGAACTGGCAATCGCGTCTGCTTCAGACCTAAACTCTTTACCCATGATTGAGTATCTGTTTTCTAAAACCTCAAATCAGGTTACGGTTAACCCAGACAAAATGAAACGCTACGTGTTGGGTCAACCCAAACTACCCCACCTTAACCCTGCAAAAAAAACTTCTCTGATTCGCTTTACTCATTCGGATAGTCAACAATCTCGACTCAAAAATTGTTTTGTTAAACAACTTACACAACAACAACTTGAAGCGGTTTTTTCAAACCCTAAACTCATGTCACAGCTTGTTGAATTAGAATACGCCAAAAACAACCCAATGGCTGTAAACAGCTTTGAAGTTGCGATTAAGCAAGGTAAAGTGTTTGAAAGCGCTTACTTTTTAAACCATATTCGCCCCGAAGATCTAAATAAAAACTTACCGAGTAGCGATTTAAATCCTTTAGAACTGGCCCTAGCTCATGCAACTGGACCCAAGTACTCAAAAGTACTTCAAACTCTATTTGTTGTTGCAGAGCAATCCAATACAGTGCTTGAATACAGCCCCGAAAAAATTCAACAGTACAAAAAAAATCCTGCTTACTCCAAGTTACTGCGCAATACCAAGTTTGCTGTTAAAACAATTGATCCTGAACAAGAAACATTGATTATGGGTAAAGACAATCGCGAATATTCAGCAAGCCAAGCTGAAGCTCTGTTGTGCAACCCCGTTTTAACTCAAAGTATTTTCCCAAATTTTTATAAAACCCAAGAAAAAAACACGCTTCAACTGGCAGACGCAATTTTAAACAAAGATCTGGCACAAGTTCAACAGATCTCAACAACCTCGATCAACTGGGACATTAAAACACCTTCGGGATTAACTCTTGTTGAATTGGCGATTGCCACTGCACACGATGAAACTGCTCTACCACTGATCCAACATCTATTTCAACACATCAAAGGTGAACACACCATTGATCGATTTGCGATTCTTAATTTTATGCATCAGCAAGCAGGTGGGGGTAGGTTAACAGGTTATGAGTCTCTGAACGCTTTAGAAAAAATTTATACACACGTTCAGCTTAAACCTAAACAACCCATTTATGAAGCAACTCCTCTAACCCGTGAACATCAGTTAACGTGGCAACAAACGCTGGCTTTGTCCATTAACCCGTTGCTCAACACCATTTTATGGCCTAACAATCAATTCGCGATTAATCCAGACGAATTCACGCCCAGGATCACTCAAGCTATTGAAAACGCTGATTTAGGTAGCCTAATTCAACTGTCTTTAAACAAAGCAGACTTAAATACTCGTTTAACAAATGGCAAAAAACCACTTGAATTGGCATTAATCAGCAACAATCAACACGCACCCGACATGATTCGCTGGTTGGTTCAACAAGGCGCTAAAACCGTTGATATTGATTTATCTACAATTCCTGCCGATGAAACAATTAATCCAGACAATTTAAATTTATTGATCCAACTTTCCGTTGAAGAAGCAATCGCGGACAATCGCGTAAAATACATTAAAACTCTGGCTAAAAATGGTTATGATCTAACCCAAAAAACTGACAGCGATTTTACTCCAAATGAATTGGCTCAAGTGATCAATCCAGGCTCTGAAGTTTCACACTATCTGAGAAAACACATTCACAAAATTATTAAACAAAGCCCTCGTCTTATTGAGATTTAGAATCAGTTTTCAAAAAAACTGCACACCTTAAACCATGTGGATAGACACGCACACTCATCTTGATGCAAGCGAATTTCAAAACGACTTGGATCAAATCATGGCACGTGCACGCACGCATCAAGTCAATCAATT
>DIYC01000012.1:5389-10279 GCA_002428895.1 Burkholderiales bacterium UBA6064
GCACGCATCAAGTCAATCAATTTGTAATTCCTGCGGTGCACCCAAACAATTTTGATGCCGTACGCCAATTGGCACACGCCTTACCAGGGGCGGTGTATTGCTTAGGCATTCACCCGCTGTACGTGCAACAATGCTCACTCAGTGATCTTGTGCACCTAGAAGACACTTTAAAACAACACCATCACGACCCCAAATTGGCTGCTGTCGGGGAAATTGGCCTAGATGGGTTTATTGCCAACCCAAACTGGGAAAAACAAATTCAGTTTTACCATGCACAGCTAAAGCTAGCAAAACAATTGAATTACCCAGTTGTTCTTCACGTTAGAAAAGCGCAAGACAAAATACTTCAAGGTTTAAGGCGTTTCCCGCCTCAATCGGGCATTGCGCATGCATTTAATGGCAGCACTCAACAAGCGCACCAATTCATTCAACAAGGTATCAAATTAGGTTTTGGTGGCGCACTCACGTATCAACGCGCCAACCAAATACGCCGACTCGTCTGCGAGTTGCCATTAAATCACATTGTGCTTGAAACAGATAGCCCAGATATTCCCCCTGCTTGGCTGAGTCAACAACGGAACGAACCCATGCACATTGCACAAATTGCGCAAGTCATCGCCGACCTTCGACACATTGACCTCACTGTGGTGCAACAACAAACCAATCAAAACGCTTACGACGCATTGCCCGCCTTACGCCATTCAAACCATTCACCCTAGCTGGCGATTGATTGCGAGTGGGCTCTTGCTAAATTCAACCATTCAATCCATGATCGCGGTTTTATCCGCAAGCCTGTGGCACCTTCCCTCTTTGCACAATTACTGGGTTTTTTTGTTGGCTTTTACTTGTTTCAGCAACAAACCAAGTTGTTCAGTTTCTGATATTCGATTCCAACACAAGTAGGCCAAGCTCTCGGTGTATTGGCTTTGTTTTCTGCTTGGCTCAGCTTAAATCGTCTTGCACCATTAGGCCGCACCTACTTCATTATTTTTTTTACCAGTGGGTTTACGGCTGCGTGGTTGCTGGCTGGGTCCCAAGCAGCCAATCAACTTAAACTGCAAGTTCAACCCGAATGTCATCAAAAACCAATCACTGGATTGTTTCAACTCGAAGACCTATCGCTACGCCCAAAGGATGATTTGTTACTGACCTTTAGCGTACTCAGTCACTCGCCTTGTTTAATACGCCAGCAACGCCTTCAAGCTTGGGTAACGCCCAATGAGCGCAGCAACATCACGCTTCGAGCGGGTAATATCTATGAACTCACCGGCACACTCAAAGCACCTTATGCACCCCTTCAACTTCAGGGTTTTGATGTGCAAAACCACTGGTTTAAACAGTCAATCGGTGGGCACATCAAGCTGACACAACCGCTGATGCATCAGCCCACACACACAGATAGCGAAAATTTTCCCTTAGTCAACCTTCGTCATCAAACCAATGATTGGCTTAAAAACACCTTAAATAACCACCCACAACAAGCCGTTGTAATTGCCTTAGTCACCGGAGACACCGGATTAATCGACACCAACACGCGTGAGTTATTCAATCAAACGGGTATTGCGCATTTAATCGCCATTTCTGGATTTCACATTACCATGTTGGCTTATGCCGTTCACCTCATCGTTGGCTACTTATGGCGTCAAAGTCGTTTTTGTTTAGACCAATGCGCACCACAAACCGCAGGCCTTCTCTGTGGTCTTCTCGTGGCGGTGTTGTACAGCTTAATGACCGGTTGGGCAATACCCGCACAACGCACGGTATTCATGTTGTCACTTTGGGCCATGGCCAAACTGTCTGCCGTCAAAATAAACCCGTGGAATATTGTTGGTCTTGCTTTGCTCATCACCTTGAGTACAAACCCATGGACTGCGTTTGATACAGGCCTTCTGTTGTCGTTTGGTGCCGTAGGGATTTTAATTTTTGCCAACTATAACTGGCACAGAATGACCTACAAACCCTGGCAAACACTGACCCAAGCAAGCAATTCACAGGTTGCAATCACAATCGGGCTTATTCCAATCACGGTTGCTTTGTTTAATCAGCAACACTGGATTAGCCCATTGGCCAATGCGTTAAGTATTCCTTGGATGAGTTTTGTGAGCACACCTTTAGCGATTTTAGGTGCTTTTTGTCGCCAAGATTGGATTGTTCAACTTGCAGCATGGTCGTTAAACATTCAACAAGAATGGCTCAACTTGTTGCACCAATTACCCCACAGCAGTTTAGCGATTGCGTCGCCCTCTTGGCCCGTGTTAATAGCTTCTTGTTTAGGTGCCCTTATTCTATTACTACCCAAAGGCTTAGCGCCCAAAACGCTTGGTATAGGACTATTGGCACTTTTAGTATGGCCTGCTCAAACACCACAACCTGGCGAATTTTGGGTTGACGTGCATGACATTGGCCAGGGCAGCGCCATTTCAATTCGCACTCAAAACCACCATCTGTTGTACGACACCGGCCCCGCTTTCACTGAACAATCCAACACAGGGCTTCGCGTCTTAGTTCCCTTTTATCAGCAATTAGGAATTCATTCAATCGACCAGTTGTGGTTAAGTCACAATGATCGTGATCACACGGGCGGTGCTGAGTATGTATTACAAACACTCCATGTTGCCCAAGTCAAAGCAGCATTTCAACCCACTGAATTGAAACTGAATGAAAGGGGCATTCATAATTGGTCAAATTGCCATACAACACAAGCTTGGTCTTGGGACAACGTGCACTTTGAACCCTTGAGGATTCATTTAAATGGTACAGAAAAAGACAACAACACCAGTTGCCTGTTAAAAGTGAGCAATGCATCACATACGCTTTTAATGACCGGCGATATTGAACAAAAGATTGAACAACAACTGGTTAAACACGATGCTCAGCAATTAAAAGCAGACATTTTAATTGTGCCTCATCATGGTTCTAACACCTCATCAAGTCGTGAATTTATTCAACACGTCAATCCAATGATCTCGATTATTCAAGCAGGCTGGAACAACACCTATGGCCACCCACATGCACAAGTTCTTCATCGACTTGAGCAAGTATCGACACACATTTATAACACAGCCAATGACTGTGCACTTCAAATCACCAGCAACCCCAAAGACGACAAGTTAGTCGTCACCACTGCACGCAAGCAACGATTTGCTTACTGGCATTATCAACTCAGAAAAACAAAAGCGAATTAAAAAATGTTAGATTAGCTGAATTACACAGAACCAAACATACAACCAAATAAGAGAGTGTCTAATGGGCGACCAACCCTTCGATGAAATGTATGCGGCAAGCCAGCAACCCCGCAATCACTATGCCAGTTATGCGGATTGGTTAAACCAACAAACACCTGAACATTTGGCCAACAAACGCGCTGAAGCCGACCTTACCTTTCGCCGAGTCGGCATTACGTTTGCGGTGTATGGCGAAAGCGAAGCCACTGAACGGCTTATTCCATTTGACCTCATTCCCAGAATTATTCCTGATCAAGAATGGCAAACTCTACAAGCTGGTTTAAAGCAAAGGGTGCACGCACTGAATTTATTTTTACACGATGTGTATCATGATCAACGCATTGTTTCAGCAGGCATAATCCCCAAAGAAAAAATTGTAAACAACGCCCAGTATCGCCAACACATGCAAGGCATCAAAGTGCCTCACAACGTGTACGCCCACATTGCCGGAATCGATTTAGTCAGAGCTGGCAAAGGTGAATACTTTGCGCTCGAAGACAATTTACGCGTTCCCTCTGGGGTCAGTTACATGCTAGAAAATCGAAAAATGATGATGCGACTTTTTCCCGATTTGTTTTTTAATCATCAAGTGGCTCCAGTTGAGCACTACCCCGATTTACTGGTTGAAACCCTATTATCGATTGCCCCCCAAACCCAATCAGACCTAACACTGGCGTTACTCACCCCAGGCATGTACAACTCAGCGTATTTTGAACATGCTTTTTTGGCGCAACAAATGGGCATTACCTTGGTTCAAGGCGAGGATTTATTTGTTCACAACAACAAGGTGTACATGCGCACCACCAAAGGCCCACAACGCGTTGATGTGATTTATCGCCGTATTGACGATGATTTTCTTGACCCCACTGTATTTCGTAAAGACAGCCAATTGGGTGTTCCTGGCTTAATGGGAGCCTACCAGGCGGGTAATGTAACATTGGCCAATGCAATTGGCACTGGGGTGGCCGATGACAAATCGATTTACCCCTATGTGCCCGACATGATTCGATTTTATTTATCTGAAACACCGATTATTCAAAACGTACCCACCTTGAAATGCAGCGAAGCCAGCGACCTTCAACAGGTTTTAGCAAAATTGCCTGAATTGGTGGTGAAAGAAGTGCATGGCGCAGGCGGTTATGGCATGTTGGTAGGCCCTGCGGCAACCCGCGCCGAAATTGAATTATTTCGCGAAAAGCTCAAAGCCAATCCTGCTAACTTTATTGCACAACCCACGCTCGCCCTGTCAACCTGCCCCACCTTTGTAGAAAGTGGCATTGCCCCAAGGCACATTGATTTTCGGCCATTTATTTTATCTGGGCAACACATTACTATTCCACCAGGTGGCTTAACGCGTGTCGCCCTTAAACAAGGATCGCTGGTTGTGAACAGCAGCCAGGGCGGTGGCACTAAAGACACTTGGGTGCTACAAGCCTAACACAACCAAACTTTGACCCTCAACCAGGACACTTACCATGCTTAGTCGAACCGCAGACCACTTGTTTTGGATGGCTCGTTACATTGAACGCGCTGAAAACACCTCTAGAATTTTGGATGTAAACTTACAAACCAACATGCTACCCCAAGCCAACTTAGGCATGTCAAACTCATGGCAAGTCATGCTTTCAATTTGCGAACTCGAATCACTGTACCAACACCATCACAC
>DIYC01000012.1:10527-10954 GCA_002428895.1 Burkholderiales bacterium UBA6064
AAATGTCAATGCCAGCAACCCATCGAGCATTTACAACTGCTTTCGTGCTGCACGTGAAAATGCCCGCGCTGTGCGTGGCAGCCTACCCACTGAAGTGTGGGAAACCGTGAACACCACCTGGCTAGATTTACAAAAATTAATTGACTGTGCGCTACTGCAAAAAGACCCCAGCGAATTTTTTGAATGGGTTAAATTTCGTTCCCATTTATATCGCGGTGTCAGTATTGGCACCATGCTCAAAGACGATGCCTTTCGTTTTACACGAATTGGTACTTTTTTAGAACGCGCAGACAACACCGCCCGATTGCTTGATGTAAAATTTCATCACAACACAGCCAACACCCCTGCGCAAAATAACCGCGACCTACACACCCAATACTACCAATGGGCCGCAGTGCTGCGATCACTGTCCGCCTTTGAAATGTAT
>DIYC01000137.1:0-1564 GCA_002428895.1 Burkholderiales bacterium UBA6064
CCGGTGGAGCAATTCGCGGCAGAGTACGCGCTGACTACTTTTGGGGCACAGGCAAACAAGCTGGCGAACTAGCAGGCATTACCCGCCAACCTTTAAAGTTATGGGTGCTTTGGCCTAAAGAAGATAGGCCTCCACCCATTCAAGATTAATTGCTGGTTGCGGCAGCCCGAGCTAAATCCATTCTTCGATTCAGCTCGGCGGCATCAATAGCACCATTTACTCGTGTACCATCTTCAAAGAAAATAGTGGGAGTGCCTGTAATCCCCAAACTTTTTCCCAGATCGACTAAGGCATTAACAGGTGGTTTGCACTCATTTTTTTCAGTAGGTTCTTTATTATTCACCATCCATTGACGCCAAGCTTCTGACGGATCTTTGGCACACAATAAGGTACTCGATAATTCGATCGAACTTTCACCTAAAACAGGGTAGACATAGGTATAAACAGTAGCGTTTTTAAGTTTTTCAATCGCAAGCTGACGCAACTGCTTACAGTACCCGCATCGTGGATCCTCAAAGATTGCAATTTTACGCTTGCCGTTTCCGTACACACTCTTTAGCGCTAATTCTTGCTTTAAATCTTTATTAAAATCAATGCGATTAATGTCTTCCATTTTTTGCGCAGTAAGATTCGCCATCGTTTGTGTGTTAATTAAACTACCCAAAACAACCCTAGAACCATCGCTATTGGCGTACAAAACGCGTTGCGCATTCGGCTCTTTAACAACCACTTCAAATAAGTCTTTAAACCCTTCTACAGGTGTTACAGAAAGAACTTGCCCACTGCCATCTAAAATGGAATTTACTTTTTGCGTAATTTGTTTAAACGACTCATTTGCCGAAACAGGCACAAAAGACGAAAAAAGTAAGCACAGTAAAGGAACCACTACATGAAGTTTCAAAAGATTAATCATAAATTAAATGTAAACCTTAAATAAAATTGAGTTACTAACGCATAGCCTGTGAACACAACCAGCGCTTAAAACTGGGCATTGCATTCACTACTCTCATGCCTGCGTTTCGAATAAAGGGAACGCCCAAAGCATTAACACGAAACACATAATGCAAACCTTGTGTTAACCAATTAATTGAAGCACAAGCTGCCTTTCTTTTTCGTTGCCAATTTTTCCAAAACATCAGATTAATTAAGATATCTTGTTTTTGCTGCCCATACGCACACGCCGCTTCAATCTGCTGAATTAATTCAGAAACATCCTCAAAACCCAGATTCAAACCTAAACCAGCTAGAGGATGAACCACATGCGCTGCATCACCTATTAAAGCCACTTGATTCTCATACCAAATAGGCGCGACACCATGACTGAGCGGATAGGAAAGTATTTTTCCACACAAATGAAGTTTGCCATAATGGTGCGCTAACGCAGAGCATGAGACTTGTTGCAGCATTTGAACTTGTTGACTTAAACCAGCATCACAAAATGTGTTGGCTTGATGCGTGGGCATTGACCAAACCATAGAAACATAAGACCCTGGTAAAGGGAGCATGGCTAAGATGTTTTGACCATTAAACCATTGCCGAGCTGTGGCACGATGAGAATGCTGAA
>DIYC01000137.1:1754-2528 GCA_002428895.1 Burkholderiales bacterium UBA6064
CGGCACGATGAGAATGCTGAACATTCCAAGTTGCTACCACTGCCTTGGCACCAAAAGAGTGAACTTCAAAATCAAGGCCTGCCTGTTGTCGAGTAAAACTCTGTGCCCCATCAGCAGCAACGACCAGTTGCGCGTGTAGCGTTGCACCAGAAGTCGTTAAAAACCAACCTTGTGGAGTAAATTTCATCGATTGAACGGGTTGCCTCAACCAGGTAATACCAGACTGATATTGCACCGCTGTAGACAATACTTCTAATAAGGTTTGTTGTTCTACAATCCAGTTTAACTGAGACACGCCTGAATCGTTCGCGCCAAACTGCAACTCACCTTGACAAACAGTTGGCTGATCGCCCCAAATCTGCATGAATGCAACAGGCTGAATACGCTGGTGATTTAAATGTGCCCAAAGATTTAAGCGTTCAAGTAATCGCTGACTACTATGATTTAAAGCAAACACTCGACTGTCGAAAGGCTGTTCTGAATCAGCCGAAAATAATGCTGCAAGCGAACCAAGCAACGCAACCCGATAACCTAAACTCGACAAACCCAAAGCGGTTGTTAAGCCCACTACACTTGCACCCACAACTGCCACATCAAATTTATTTTTTTGCTCTGCATTCAAAACCACAGCAACCTACTTGTTTTAAAAAAGATTCAAACAATACCACACTCTCTATTTGCCAAATTAAAAAGAATAGTATAAAATTTCGCGCTTGCACTGTAGTTAGTCATTAAAACTTATTCTAAGCATGAAGGCCAAGTAGCTCAGTCGGT
>DIYC01000137.1:2748-10762 GCA_002428895.1 Burkholderiales bacterium UBA6064
AGGACTGAAAATCCTTGTGTCGGTGGTTCGATTCCGCCCTTGGCCACCATTTATGCTGCTTTCTTCTTACCTTTCTTGGCTTGTTCTTTCAGCTCTAAATCGATATCTAAAAACTCTTTAGTCACCTTGTGCTTAGGCATAAAATAAATCATGGGCTTTCTAGCTTGGTGGCTTTCACGTATTTTTACAGATGACGACAAAGTACAATTCAAAACAGGCAACCCTTCTTCTCTAAGTTCTGCGACCAACTGTTGGGGTAAGCTAGCACGCGCCTGGTATTGGTTGACTAAGATTCCTTCAACCTTCAAATTTGGATTGTGATCGGCTTGAATTTCGTTCAAAGAATCCATTAAATTGTATAAAGCACGCCTTGAAAAATCATCGCAATCAAACGGGATAATGACACTATCGGCTGCAATTAAGGCCGATCGAGAATAAAAATTTAAAGCCGGCGGTGTATCGATATACACGTGATCATAAAATCCAGATAACTCGTCTAAAGCTTCGCGCAATTTAAAAATTTTATATCTAGACTCCAATTTACTTTGTAATTCATCCAAACTAGGATGACTTGCCAGTACATCTAAATTTTGATAGGCACTACCAGTGACAAACTCTTTAACCTCTTGCGGCCTAATTTTAAAACTTAAGGCCTGATCAAATAAATCGACAAGAGAATGATCAACATCGCTGTAACCTAAAACATAATGTGTGCTGTTGCCTTGTGGATCTAAATCAATCAACAGTGTTTTATACCCATTGTAGGCTGAAATCGCTGCCAAATTGGCGCTAATAGTAGACTTACCTACGCCCCCTTTTTGATTAAAAATTACTCGTCGCATACACCACTCCTAGAAAATTAATGAAACCTATAAGACACTCAAACAGAAGATGCCCTTAAAAGGCACATAAGGCCATATCGTTACAATTGATAATAGTGACGAAACCATTTAACAAATTCCGCAATCCCTTCTTCAAAAGAAGTACGAGGACTGTATTTAAACACCTTTTTTAAATGCTGAATATCCGCACAACTTCGACCCATTTCAAGAATAGGACCCGTTAAATATTCTTTAATTGCTTTTTTTTCTAATGCCGTTTCAAGCGCAAAAATTAATCGCTCGATCGAGATAGGCACACTTGCCCCCACATTAACGACTTGCCAAGGTGCCTTATTTTTCAGCAGCTCAGTGGAAGAAAATTCTTTTGACTCGCAATGGGTAAGCACTTGGGTGGGCGAGTCATTGGCTCGTATCACCGACTCAACAACATCAGCGATGTAAGTATAATCACGAGAGTTTTCCCCCTCATTATAAATTTGAATCGGCTTACCCTCTACAATTTTTCGAGCAAAAACAAACAACACGGAATCTGGACGCCCCCATGGCCCATACACAGAAAAAAAACGAAGGCCCGTGGTAGGCAGCGAAAACAAATAGCTGTAAGAATGCGCCATTAGTTCGCATGATCTTTGCGTGGCGGCATCTAGACGTAATGGATAATTGGCGCAATCTTGTTCAGACATGGGTCGCTCTAAGCCTGAACCATAGACAGCATGACTACTGGCATAGGTTAAATTTTGAATTTTATAAGTTTTACAAAACTCTAAGAGCTGTGCAAACGCATGAATATTATTTTGTACACAACTTTGTGCGGTACCATTAGAAAGAAATTTATCGGTTTGACCCGCCAAATGAATAACACGCTGAATTTTATGACTTAAAAAACACGATTCAAGTACGGTTTTATCGGTTAAATCGCCACGAAGATCAATCAACACCTGACCAGTTGCTTTAGCCAAATCGACTAACAGGGCAAGACGCTCTCGCTTAAGGCGAATATCGTAATGCGTATTTAAAGAGTCAATTCCAACAACATTGTCGCCCCTCTCAAGTAACGCTTTAACCACATGAAATCCAATAAAACCTGCGTGCCCAGTGACAAGTACCGTTTGCTTTTGATCCGCATTTTTAATGAATGAAGGTTTAATTTCTTCGAGTTCCGCATGTTCACGTACTGCGGGGGCATCATGATCGGGAATAATTTGATTCACTTCGCTGGAATTAGACGAAGAATTCAGTCTTGACACCATAACAATTAACTTTTAAGGAAATTTCTTTAAGACTGAACGTAAAAAGATGTTATGTCAATAAAAGTTGCTTGATATGTGGTACGGAACTGAATTATATAGCCCAATTAAGGTGGTAATTCCAGTTCTTCGGTGCTGCGCTGCATTTCGCGGCGATCCAAACAACCGCCATCGGTAAGCATCACAACTAACTCCTCTACGCACTCTCGGACGCTTAGCCCAACAACATCGAGCGACATCTCAGCATTTCTGTGCGGTTCGTAGCGGATTGGGCACGCTTGCCTAGACGACACAATAATTTCACCCTTGTTGGAATATCGGTGATGAAGATCCCGTTCGGCACAAACCAACTCAGGGGCATCCAAATAAACCTCATAAAACAACATTTTTGGAAAAAATGAACGGGATAAAATTCTTTCTTTACGAGTTGGGCTAATCATCGAAATAACAACTACTTGTCCCGCATGAAATAAAAGAGCTGCTTTATCTAACATCGCACGATGAGCACTGGATTGACTTAATCGGGCATCGATTAGTGATTCATCCAGTGCGATGGCGTGAAACCCCATGTTGAGTAATCGAAGTTCTAACGCTGTGGCTAACGACGTTTTTCCGCTCGCAGGAAGCCCACTAATCCAGACAACTGCAGGCATATGCCGATTAAGCGACCATCTCATCAAATCTGTAGCAGGTAAGCTTGAGCTTTGCATAGTTTCTTTTAGTAATGAATACCATTCAAAGATAAGAAACTTTGACTGTTTGCGCTACACCCTTAAGAACTAACTCCAAAGACTCTGATTAAAAACAATCCCAATTAACGTCGCACATACATTTCGACTCGGCGATTTTGAGCCCGACCTGCAGCATTTTCATTGCTGGCAACTGGAATTGTTTCACCCATACCTCTCGCTGTCAGCCTCGAAGGATCTACCCCTTGATTCACTAAAAAGCTTGTTACACTTTGGGCGCGTCTTTGTGACAAAGTTTGATTGTAGTCGTTAGAGCCCTGGCTATCTGTATGGCCCACAACGCATGCGATTGTTTCTGGATTTTGCTGCAACGTATCGGCAATTTGAGCCAAAGTATCCGCAAAAGAAGGTCTAATGGTGGTCTTATCGGTATCAAATAAAGCAGCACCTGGAATATCTAACAAAACCGACCCATCTGCTTGCTCTTTCACTGCAATTTGAGTGCCTACTAAATAACCAAACAACCCGCCTAAACCAGCACCCACTATGGTACTGGCTGTTTGCTTAGAAAGGGCTCGGCCTACGACGGCTCCGGTTACAGCGCCAATAGCAGAGCCAACAATTTGCTTATTGCGATCAATTGCACGACTCGGAGCATAAGGGCACCCAGCTAATGCCATAGGCGAATTTTCAGCCGGTTCTGGGGGAGTATACACACCCGTTTGATAAGGCCCCGCACAGCCGACTAAAAAAACGCTAACAAGTGCTGCACTCAAATATTTTGTTTTCATAACGAACCTTTTGATTGTCTGTATTTTCTAAAGCTCCTCATTTTAAACACTTGCTCAAAGTAATTGCAGTTTAAAACTGCAAACTAGGCAATTCAAATGAATCGGGCTTGGCTAACCAATCTAAGGAGTGTGGGTGCTGTTAAAATAAGGGGCGGATTGAATTTTAGTATCCCCAAAAAATTCTTGAGGGGTAAACGAATCTACCTGTATCGCCTGCATCATCAGTCGATTCGCTTCATCGATTCGAGCTTTGTCTTCTGAAGTAATTAAACCCTGATTGACAGCCTGCTGAGCCAATTCAAACACGTTACCTTTAGGTAATTTTTGTTCTTTGATACCTTGCTTGATGATAAGCTCCAACGATTCGATTTTTTCCAACGCAAAAAATGCACTTAACAGGCGTTGAAGACCGAGAGGATAAGACAGTTGTTCTGCCTCCTCATCACGTTGAACGGGCAAATGCAATTCACCAGCAATTCGCATCATTTGAGGCCCAGAACGCGTAATCGCTTGCGCACACTGAGCGACTAAACGATCGCGACGCACTCCAACTAATGGATTTAATCGAACAAAGACATAACCGAAAGAACGAAATAACCAACTAAACCATTTGTTGCCGCTAAAATTTGCATAAATTGATTCATAAGCTTGCTGAATATGAATCAAAGCAGTTTCACAGGCATACTGAACTAAAGGCAAGTCTTCTTTAATTTCACCTTCAGCGAGATAACGTCGAATGCTAGACAGTGCCAGCAATTGCCAAGCCAATGCATCTGAAAAATAACCAGTAAGTTGTTGGCGAGATTTTAATTTTCCACCCACTAAAATAAGCGCCATATTGGTTAAAAAGGCAAAACGTGAGCTCGCCCAGTTTAAGCGTTTTAAATGTTGTTGCAATCCATTAATTTTAGGCAATTTAGAGCAATGCCCTCTGGTCAAATTCAGTACAATTAAGCGCAGAGTATTGGTCACAATACTTTTTATCCAGTGATTCAAAATCACTTTAAACCGCTTCTCATCCTCGTTTTCAAGTGCATCGACAAGATTCATGGCAAACGGATGACAACGAATAGCCCCTTGACCAAATACAATCAGTGAGCGCGTCATAATGTTGGCACCCTCGACCGTAATCGACACAGGCGCCGAGCAATAGGATGCACCCACTAAATTATGCGGACCTTGCATAACCCCTGACCCAGCTAAAACATCCATCGCATTCATGGCTTGTTTTCTGGATAAATCTGTTAAATAAGCCTTCCAAATTGCCGACACAATGGGAGGTTTTTCGCCATTATCGATTGCACTCAACGCAAAAATTCTGGCGCCTTCAGCCAAATAAGCCATAGATGCAAGGTCTGCTAATTTTTCTTGCACACCTTCCATGTTTGCAATTGGCATATCAAACTGGTGACGTACGCGAGCATACGACCCTGCACACACTGCCAGCATTCTCATTGTACCCACGGCACCTGCTGGCAATGAAATGGCACGCCCTCCGGCCAACTGTTCCATCAACATGCGCCAGCCTTGACCCACATAGTCAATACCGCCAATAATTTCATGTGCATCAATTTCTACGTTGTTACCCTGAATTGGGCCATTATAAAATGCATCACCTATTGGCTGATGATGTCTACCCATCTCTAAACCAGGCGCCCCACGATGCACTAAAGCAACAGTAATTCCAAGGTCTTCTTGTTTGCCCAACAAAAGATCGGGATCTTTTAAACGAAAGGCTAAAGAAATTAAGTTAGCAATTGGTGCTAAAGTAATATAACGTTTTGAAAAATTAAGCCTGATTGACAACTGGCCTTGCTGATTTTTAAATAGAACGCCTTGCGCTTGTATAGACGCAGCATCTGAACCTGCTAAAGGCTCGGTTAAAGCAAAACAAGGAATATAGGTTCCATTGGCTAATTTTGGCAAATAATGTTGCTTTTGGTCTTCTCGACCGTAATGTAGAAGTAATTCGGCCGCACCTAGTGAGTTCGGAATAACTACAAAAGTAGACAAAAATGGACTATGTGCAGCCAGCATCGCCATAATGGTTGATATAGCCTGCGCAGAGAACTCAAGCCCGCCATATTCTCTCGGAATTAGAAAACTGTAAAAACCCTCTTCTTGCATCAAACGAACAGCTTGCTCGGGCAGAATTTTTGTACGAGAAAGCAGATAGGGGTCGACCAATGCACACAATTGAGGCAATTTATGTCGAATAAAATCTTGTTCTCGCTGAGACAAACTGGCATAGGGTTGAATGAATATTTCATCAAAATTGGGTTGCCCTGAAAAAATTTGACTCTCAATCCATGTTGTACCCGCCTCGAGTGCTTGCCTTTCAGTTTCTGAGATTTTAGGCATGACTCGCGCTTTGTTCAGTTTTTCCATGATTGATTTATACATTCATTTCTCCACGCTATTCGTTGTTTATTTCTGGCGAACCACATTCAAAAGCACTGAGTCTGATTTAAAATGGAACTTTTACAGCGATTGGCCTACTAACTTAGAAGGTTAACGGAATATTAGACATTATGTCACTAATTGATAACAGATTTAATCCAGGGGCTAACCCTTCTGTTCCCCTTAACGATCTTCATGGTAACGCGTTAGGCACGCCTCATTCTCCCAACCCAAGCCCTGACACACATCGCCCCGAGATTCTTTATAACAAAGCCCAACCTTTTAACACTCCAATCAAAAGCTGGTCTAAATACATTGAGTCTGAAGAAGGGAAAACTCATCTCACAGAATTAAAAAACTTAATCAATGAATTAAAATGTTGGGTTAACAACGATACGCAAAGCCCAACTCATATCAAACAAAAAGCACTTCGAGGCCTAGAGCTTTTTGAATACAATCACATTCGCCCGCAAACTACTAAAACCTGGTCTACTGTAGTCCTCGGTAAGCCCGAAGACATCACTACTTTTGGCATTACCCGAGAAAATTTGAAAGTATTTGTGCAACTGCTCCAATCTGACAATTCACCAGACAACGCGGACAATCATGCCGCGCAACATGCAAACAACAAACAAAGTAAAACACCAATCATTGGTCAAAAAAATACTGCCGACATGAGTCAATTGCAACTCAACCCTGCAAGCCCTTATCCTTTTGACAACTCATTACAAACCAAGCAATCACCACAAATAAAAAATTCATTACCGTCAAATCTAAGCGCATTAAAAGAATTGTCTTCAACAGAAAACGTCCCCGAAATAAACCCTAATTTAATCAAAGCACAAAAACAACGCCTCGATCACACCAAACGATTACTAACGCTTGAGTTGTGCGAAAAATTAGGTGGATCAACTGAAGGTTTGGCATCGCATGTACAAGACATTACCCTGAACTTACGCAGTCATTTTTTTGGTTTTGTTGACAAATGGGAGTACAAAAAAATTGAGCTTGCACAAAAGCTTATGGTTGAACTGCTACGTGAACAATTTAAAGACACACCAGAAAATGCGAGAGCAGAACTTGATCTAGTAGACGCTCTCATGAACCATATTTCTCCGATGTTAGGCACCAGCGTAAAGCATAAAGAAAACAAGCATGCCGATCGCATAAATATTTTCGAAATACTCGATAACACCTCCAAACATTTAAAATTTCAACACAGGCTAAATCTTGGTCAGTTAGCAGCTAACAAAATCGCGACGTCGTTCAACACCAAATTAATTGTGGATCATTTTGCAGAAGAACTTCAAAAATTGGCCTGTGATTGCCTGCAAGCCCCGCCTAATGAATTTATCTGGCTTGATGGCCAAGGGCCAATAAAATTACAATATTTATTAGCGTATGAATATGGTATAAGAGTCAATTTAAATAACCTAATTGAAGGTCATCACGATGATTTTTCTCGTTTTAAAGTTAAAGATCTTTCCGCATTTATTGAGATAGTCAATCATCAAGTTCGTGAAAATCAACTATGGGTAACGCCTAATTTAAGTGATTTAACGGCAGATCAAGTACCCAATAACGATTTAATTTCGAGTTTTCCGATTGAATATTCAAGCGCTCGGCTCACTCCCGAACAGCAAGTTGCTGAGCAGCAAAGAAAAAAATACAAGATTAATTTGCTACAACAGCAAAACGAATTAGCGCAACGCATCGAAAACGCAAAACAACAATATGAAAAAAACAGTCGCTAAAATAAAATGCGACAAAGTATTTCAGCCATGTAATTAAAGTCATGAAACATAGGAGGGGCTGCAGGGAGCTTACTCAGTCCGCCCTGAATAACTACTTTTTCAGCTTACTGCCATCCACAATAACTTGATTCTTGGGGATTGCTGGCTTGAAATGACGGTGGTTTTATAAAACCGCATCAAGGACACCATAATCTGCCAATAAATTTCAGGCTCAAAAAGAGCCAAGGCTCCCCTATGTCACAGATCTGCCCGATTTTTATTAGCATTTATAAAATGCGACAAAGTATTTCA
>DIYC01000137.1:10949-11097 GCA_002428895.1 Burkholderiales bacterium UBA6064
TGCCCGATTTTTATTAGCATTTAAAACTTGGGCTCAAACTCAGTGTTCAAAACTTTTTTCATACAACCAGCCTTAGGATGCATACCATCGTAAAACTCATTCGCATTACAACCCACCCTTTGTGGGTCATATGAACCCAATAAAGTGA
>DIYC01000137.1:11336-23465 GCA_002428895.1 Burkholderiales bacterium UBA6064
TTTTTCATTAAGTCATAAAGCTTTGGGTGATAAGGCGACAAAACAAAGTAAACTTTGTGCCTTTTTTTTAATTCAAAAGCAAATCGT
This sequence comes from Burkholderiales bacterium UBA6064, assembly GCA_002428895.1. Taxonomy (GTDB): domain Bacteria; phylum Pseudomonadota; class Gammaproteobacteria; order Burkholderiales; family Burkholderiaceae_B; genus Limnobacter. The sequence goes on from DIYC01000137.1 coordinate 11,424, forward strand.
TCAATTGTATTTCTAGCCTCTTCTGAATAAACATAATTAGCCATCGCATAAGAAACATAATTTGGTGCCCCGCGATCAACGTAATTTTGCGGCTTAGATGCAAATGCCATATTGTATACATAACTGCCATCGCGGCGTACTTTATCAAATATTTCAGGTAAATCATCTTTAGCCTGGATTTTACTAATATTCATTGAATCATATAACTCAACCAGGAACTCATTCACCACAGATTTTTCATCTTGACTAGGCAAAGTACCAGTAAAATCTAACTCTAATTGACGCAAACCAGAAATATATTCTGCCCCTAAATGCATCCAATTCGTACCTTTTTCACTTATATTGCCGTTTATAAGCCAAGGATCTAAGCCAATTAAAACGGTTTCCGGCTTAAATTTATTAGAAACTAAAAACCAAACTGCAATTAAATCTTCTACTGTGGCACCACTTACAGAAAGATTGAGCATATTTTGACTCATAAGCTTCTGGCTAACTTGCATCATGCGCGATGAACCAAGCACAATCAGATTTGGCGAGTTATTTTCATAATAAACTCTTGATTTAACAAAAGTTCTCTCGTTAAAATTTGAGGCATAAATTGCCACGCTCTGTGATAATGTGTCTGCCATAAGGTGTTCACGGTCAAACTTAAGCTTTGACATGAGCAACCCGAACACAATAAAAAATGCTCCTCCAAATAACGCACCAATAAAAAGAAATCGACGGCTAAACTTACCCTTCTGACGAAAGGGTTGCTCAATAAACTTCCAGGTGACATAAGACAGTACGAATACAAACAATACAATCAATAACTTATCAAAATCACCCAATTTTTCTTGATAAAATTTATAAAATGCAAATATGGGGTGATGCCAAAGGTAGGCACTATAACTGACCAGTCCAATTGCTACAAAAATCTTATGACCAATAAACTGACCTACATGAGTATCCGACGTAGCAAATAAAATTATCAGCAGAGCACCTAAAGTGGGTACTAGTGTATAAAGACTAGGAAATGGTGTTTCCTTGCTAAAAACAAAGACAGAAATCAAAACTAGGCATAGCCCCAAAAAACCAACTAATTCTTTAACATGCTTTGATAAATACTCTGAACGCTTTTGAGCTAAATAAAAAGCAGCAAAGGTGCCAATAAGCAACTCCCAACCGCGGGTAGGCAGCAAAAAAAAGGCCGCTGTTGGTTTTTCTATCGAAGCCCAATGCGCTAAAAATAAACTCAGAAAAAAAATAATTAAACAGGCAATTTGAATCCAGTACTTTCCAAAACGCCAAAATAACGTTAAAAACAAAGGAAAAAAAACATAAAATTGCTCTTCTACTGCTAAACTCCATGTGTGCAATAACGGTTTAAGCTCAGCAGCTACGTCAAAATAGCCACCTTCTTGCCAAAAAAAGAAATTAGAAATGAACAGAGGAACAGCAACTAAACTTTTAAAGAAGCTAATCAGTTGAGATGGCGGCAACAATACCCATGAGAAGGGCACACACACCAACATAATAAAAAACAGAACTGGCAAAATTCGACGAGTACGCCGCTCGTAAAATTCAACGAGTGAAAATTTTTTTTCAGCTAGTTCAGAAATGATAATTGTCGTTATCAGATAACCACTAATAACAAAAAACACATCTACACCAACAAAACCTCCGCTAAACGTTTCAAAACCAGCATGAAACAAAATAACGGGCAAAACAGCAAATGCTCTTAAGCCATCTATTTCTTGTCTATATTTCATCATTAATTCAGTTTTACCGTTTCTTAGAATTACACCTCACGAACCACCATCTGCTGCTTTAAAAACCACTCATAGGTTTTTGTTAAACCCTCTACCAAATTAGTTTTAGCGTACCAACCCATGTTACTTAATCGGCTAACATCTAACAGCTTTCTTGGCGTGCCGTCTGGTTTAGTGGCATCAAATACAATATCACCCTCAAACCCAACAACGTGCTGCATGGTTTTAGCCAACTCAGCAATCGAGCAATCAACCCCTGTGCCTACATTAATATGACTTAACCTAGGTAAAGTATTTTTTTGATAGCTTTCTTCATTCAAGGTGAGCACAAACACCGAGGCATCAGCCATATCATCCACATACAAAAACTCACGCATGGGTTTACCGGTGCCCCAAACAACCACAGTGCCCTCACCCTGAGTTTTTGCTTCATGAAAACGGCGCATCATAGCAGGTATCACGTGGCTATTGTCTGGGTGAAAGTTATCATTAGGGCCATACAAATTAGTTGGCATCACGCTGCGATAATCGCGGCCATGCTGCCGATTGTAACTTTCACACATCTTAATACCTGCAATTTTTGCAATGGCATAAGGTTCGTTCGTAGCTTCCAGCGTATCGGTTAACAACGACGCTTCAACCATAGGTTGTGGTGCAAACTTGGGGTAAATACAACTAGAGCCTAAAAAAAGCAATTTGTTAACACCAGCAAGGTGCGCACCATGAATTAAATTATTTTGAATGCTTAGGTTTTCAAAAATAAATTCAGCCGGGTACGTGTTGTTGGCATAAATACCGCCCACTTTAGCGGCTGCAATCACCAGTGCATCCGGCTTTTCTTGCTGCAAGTAAGCATATACATGTTGTTGATCTAATAAATTTAACTCATCACGGCTGCGTGTCAAAATATGATGAAAACCCTTCGATTTTAAATTTCGAATAATTGCCGACCCCACCATGCCTCGATGGCCAGCCACAAAAATTTTGGCGTTTAATTGCATGCGCTTATTCCTTGCTCATGGTGACAGCATAGCCATGCTGCTTCAGCAACGCATGCCGCTGCGCCTCAATTAAATCGGATTGCACCATTTCTTGAACCATTTGCTCTAAAGTGATTTTGGGTGACCAACCTAATTCGGTTTTAGCCAAGCTTGGGTCGCCTAACAAGGTTTCTACCTCGGCTGGCCTAAAATATTTTGGGTCTACCCTCACAATCACATCCCCTTCAGCAACCGCAGGTGCCAAATTGCCTGTTTTACAGGCAACCACACCCACTTCGTGAACGCCTGTGCCCTGCCAACGAATTTTAAGACCAAGTTCTTGCGCACCCATTTCAATAAATTGGCGCACTGAATATTGCACCCCAGTTGCAATCACATAATCTTTAGGTGCCTGTTGCTGCAACATGAGCCACTGCATTTCAACATAATCTTTGGCATGCCCCCAGTCGCGCAACGAATCCATATTACCCATGTACAAACAAGACTCTAAGCCAACTGCGTAATGGCTTAAACCCCGTGTGACTTTACGCGTTACAAAGGTTTCGCCCCGGCGTGGGCTTTCGTGATTAAATAAAATACCATTACAGGCATAAATGCCATAACTTTCACGGTAGTTTACCGATATCCAATAGGCATACAATTTTGCAACCGCGTACGGGCTTCTTGGGTAAAAAGGGGTGGTTTCTTTTTGCGGTGTTTCTTGCACTAAACCATAAAGCTCAGAGGTAGATGCTTGGTAATACCGTGTTTTGTTTTCTAATTTTAAAAAACGAATGGCCTCTAATAACCTCAGTGCACCCATGGCATCGACATCAGCCGTGTATTCTGGCGATTCAAAGCTGACCGCCACATGGCTTTGTGCCCCTAAGTTATACACCTCATCGGGTTGCACCTCAGCAAGAATGCGCGTTAAATTTGAACTGTCGGTTAAATCACCATAATGCAGTTTAAGTCGAGCATTGGGTTGGTGTGGGTCTTCGTAAATGTGATCAATCCGCTGAGTATTAAACAAAGAAGACCGGCGTTTAATACCATGAACTTCATACCCTTTATGCAACAAAAATTCAGCCAAGTACGAACCATCTTGCCCAGTAATACCCGTGATTAGCGCAACTTTACTCATTGATAACCTTCCGTCCTTTTAAAAAATCACCACGTTAACCATGCTCGTCGGAGGGGTGGCAAAATGTGTTGCCCTTCAGGGCTTTGTTTTAATTTTTTAACAGCACCCACCCAAAACACAACCACACAACACAGTAAAAAGGTCAGGATGCCCCCTACAGTCACTTTTTTAATATATTCAGGTAGCTCCGCACGTATGGGTGGCTGGGCTACATCGACTTGCACAATCGGCGCCAAATCGATTTGCGCTTCAATGGTCGCCAATTCAAATTGGCTTAACAACAATTTATATTGCTCCACATAAAACTCAACGCGCCTTTCAATTTGTCGAAAATTTTGCGCCAAGCCAGGCAATTGGTTTAAGCTCAAAAACGATTCGCCACGTTGCGCATCCTCTGCCTGAAGCCCTTTTAACTGAGCTTTTAAAGCTTGGTATCGAGAAAATACTTGTTGATACGAAGGATGATTCTCGGTCGAATATTGACTGATTGACGCCAACAGAGCCACTTGGCTGTTTATTGCAAGCTGCAACCTTTCTATCGCGCTCAAAGTTTGATTAACTTGTCCCCCTTTTTGTAACGCGCCCATTTGCTGTTGAAGTAGCTTTAACTCTTCTTCATAGTCAATCACGAATTCAGCCGTTTCTTTTAAACGCTCTTCAAAAAAAGCACGCTCGTTTTGTGCTTCATAACTTGCAATATCACTTAAGAATTTCCCCAAAATTTCCACATGTGCATTGGCCATTTTGGCAGCAAACGCGGCATCGGTATCGCTCACCTCAATATAAATAATACCCGCCTTGTCATTGGGTATCAATTTAATCACACCCCATAACATCTCATACAGTTTTTGGTTCGATTCAACACCGTAATGTGAACGTAAATCCAGCTGATTAATCAACTGATCACGAAAACGGCGACTTTGCAACATGTCTAAATATCGTCGAGAACTTACCGATTGAAGTACAGCAAAGCGACTTGTAGCTAAACCCCTGCTTTGTTCCACCTGTTGAATGGGTTCAGTTAATGTACCAAAATCAGAGCTTGGTGTTAAAAAAGAAGAACGCGCTGTATAAACAGGGTCATTGTTAAAGTTAAACGCCAACACAAGCAGCGCAACCACCAACGGAATACCCAGCAGCCAATACTTGTACCGACCCAAAATAACTAAGACCTCAATGGGGTGAATTTCCTCATTTTCCCAATCAAGCTGTGCTTTTTTTTCTTCCTCTGAAAAATTATTTTTAAGCAGCACTTAAATTCAAACCCGTGTTGACAATCGTTACAATCAGTTGTTTTAAACTTGCCCAATCTTGCGGAAATTGAATGCTGTGGCCTGGCTGTGTTAATTCATAATGCTGAAGACAAAAATTTAAATCGTCTGCACTCATGTTCAGCAAATGCACCAAGCTGATTGCCCTAGCCCCATAATTCAGCAAGCCTGTGGACGAAACGCCAATCACCAATTGAAAGGTTTGTTGAATGAACTCACTGGGTAAAAGTGGATCGATCTCACTCACAGAGGAATGCTGAAACTCAACCCGATAAAGCGGATTAGGGTGGTTTTTCACATAAAAGCGATAACCCAAAGGCAAACCGATTTCAACAATTTGATTCATCAACATTATTTGCTGACTGTCTGAGCAACACGACTTACCAAGCAACAACAAAACATTTTTGCTGTTTAAACCAGTTTGCGAATAACGTTGATCGCAAACAATTTGATGCTCTTCTTGCTGAATTTGACTTGGGTAGCGCCTCATGACCATGGCATATTCGCGAGGCAATTCGCCCACTGGAGGCGATGTTCTTAAATCGAACAAACCCAGCAAACCCAAACGCTGAAGCAGCGTAAACGTTGACGACTTCGGAAACTGGGCAGCAGGTATTTGTTGCCAGCTGTCCATTTTAACATGGGGCACAAACAAGCCATGTGGCCTAAAAAAATAAATGAGTACATCCAGCGTGGGCAAACAACATTCATGAAAAAAAACCAACTGTTTACCCGTTAACTTAAGGCCGATTAAAACACATGCAAACTTCAACAAACGCAACAGCGTGGTGGCAGGCAATTGTTTAATTTGAATTTCTTGTTGATCTTCAAACGCTTTTTGATAACTGCCATACAAATTGTTACCCAACACATACACGGTGCGAATATTTAAACGTTGCGCATTGGCTTTAATAAATGCCGCGGGCAATGTCGAAGGCACCAGGCAAACAGAAGGCCTTGTAAGTAATACACCTTGTTTCATTCAGGGTTTACAGCTTTTAAATTTAAACTAATTGGAAATAGTTTACCGTTTACCTTAAACCCTTTACTCGACCAATCGCCTAAATCAACTCCAAAATCCTGAAGCGTTTCCCAAGGTTCCACTTGAGCATAACCACACTCTAACAATAAATCCCTTAAGCAATGTGCATCAAAAACAGACTTATGAAAGTTATACAAATAATCTTGCCCACCCATTAAGGCATATTGAATAGTTTTTAAACCGCAGTGTTGGTGAGCATATAACTCAGCAAGCTTTTGAAAATCGGGTACCGACAAACGGATCACGCCACCAGGTTTAAGTTTTGTTCGAAGATGAATTAATAAATCTTTAGATTCCGTAAATGAAAAATGCTCCAATACATGGCACATATAAATTTCTGCAAGGCTACCCGCAGCAAATTCGTTGAGTGAAAACCCCACGGTCGATAAATGAATGTGATCGGCTTGTCGGCCATCAATATTCACCCAACCCTGTAAATTAACTGGCCCAGCCCCCAAATGCACTTTAAGACCTTGTTGGTTACCCTTTTTTGGAAAAACCGGCGCACCCTCTTGATGCCCTGCGGCACGCTTGACAAACGCTTTAATCGGTCTTAACGCCGCACGAATTGCACTCATTTCAACAACACCCAATTCATGATGCTCCTTATGGTTTCAACAAGGGAATAAAAAACTGTTTCACTTTAGACAACACTTTGAACACAAACACATCGACTCCAGCACACACACTTAACCGGTTACGTTGTGCAATTAGACAATCTTCTTTGGCCTTTTTAAGCAACCCCGCCAAGCTGCCATTACTCACCCCACCCATCCGCATTTTAACCAAGGTATGGGGCAAATAATGCACACGGTGCGGTGCCACCTGTAACAATAATCGAAGGGTGTGGTCAAAGTCACTCGAAATTTTATACGCTAAATTGTATGGCCCGATCTGTTGCAATACACGTCGCCTAACAAATAAAGTAGGATGCGGGGGCACCCAGCCTTGCTTAAGACGCGCTTTCTGATACACCCCCGCCACCCAGTTTCGTCGTGTTTTATCAATGTCGCTGGCACTGACATACACCAAATCACCATAGACTAAATCGATCTCAGGGTTATTAAAACACTGCATCACCTGGTGCAAAACCTGGTGATCGTAATACAGGTCGTCTGAATGTAAAATGCCGATCACATCACCCCGCGCGCGGGCTAAACCTTTATTTAACGCATCATAAATGCCTTGATCTGGCTCGCTGTGCAGCACAGTTCGCGAGTCTGCACACTGTTCAATTGCAGACACTGTGCCATCGGTTGAAGCGCCATCAATCACCAAATGCTCAAACTGAGTAAACGACTGCTGATACAAACTTTGACAGGCAGAAACAATGGTACGTTCACGGTTGTAAACCACCGTAATAATTGTTAAAGGAATTGTGTTGCTATTTAAAAAATTGTCTGCCAATTGCATCATTTCAAACCATTCAAGAGGGCGTAACAATCCGAGCAAATTGCTCGGCCACCTGTTGCCAATCACGCGGAAACTTGCTTAAAGGCTCATCATAATTGGGGCGCCAACCCGATAGCAACAACTGATGTAGTTCACTCATTTTTCTTGATAAGTCATCTACACAGTTTGGCTTAAAATAAATGGCGCTGTCTTCACACATTTCATGTGCGTAAGGTAAGTTTGGGCAAATAATCGGCAGGCCTAAATACATGGCTTCCAGTAACGGAAACCCAAAACTTTCTTCATTCGACAAAAACAACACAAAGTCACACGCCTGGTACTGTTGAATCATTTCATCTGGATTTAAATAACCCATGCACGTAACCGATTGAATGGGTGGCACTGCCCACTCTTCGGGTGTAATAGTTAAAACCACATCCATCGGGCAAGCAGATATTGTTGTGTACAAACGCTTTAACAACACGTGGTTTTTATGCGGATACGCACAAGCCGGGTAAAACGCTTTTAAGCGAGTGTGGGCGTTTGCGACGTAGGTCAGTTTTGGTTTTAAGGTTTTGCCCAAAAGCCAGTTGGGCACCGGCTGGCGAACAATCTCAATGGGTCGCTTATATTCTGGAAATTGCTTGTGTAATCGCGACTTCATCACCTGCGTTTGCACAATCAGCCCCTGGGTATACTTTAAAGTGTGTTTAAACAACCAACGCACCACCGCAAATTTAATCGCTTTCGTCATGCTCAACTGGCTGTTTTGATTCACCAGCAAAGACTGTTGCACAAACACAAATTGTCGGCCTGGTAATCGCAGGGGTAAATCACCTAAAACCAGCAAGGTGCCCGCGCCCTTAAATTGCTGAGATGGAAACAAACACTCCACCACACGCGACACGCTGTTGGGCAAACGCCTTTTAAAGCGCAGCAACTGAATAGTCGGCTTGCAGGCCGTAATCAAATCGCACAGCACGGGATTACTTGCTGGGGCATAACACACCTGCACCTCGCACTGATGAATCAACGCAGGCAATAAGGAACGGACTAATTGATCAGCCCCTGCGCCAGTAATGTTGGTGCAATGCACTCTTAGGCGGCGTACTGCCTGTTCTGGTTTAACTGCCATTCAATGCTTGACCTTCAAGCCATGCTTTTAAACGCAAGGGACAGCACTGCTTCACAAAAGCATTGAATTCTGCCTGCGCCTGCGGGTCAACTCGCGGCAAACCTTGCCTGCATTTTTCCTCAAGCTGATCGCTGTGCTCACAATACACATAGCACGCAGCAGGCACCCCACTGATTGGATAAGTACTCACCACCAACATGCGCATTTTATAAGCTTCTAACACCTTAGAAGGAAAATTGTATTGATTGGCAAAATTGGCTTCATCACGAATCAACAACAAACCCGTCACTTGTTTACACAGTGCGAGATACGCCTGCCAATCAAGCTTACCCACAAATTCAAGATTAACGGGTAATTCTTCTTGTCTCATTTGACAAGTAGACTGCACAAATTGCTGGTACACCTGCTGGGTTTCAGTGACAACAATGCGAACGCTTGGGTTGTGTTGGGCAAGCGCCAACAACTGTTCAGGGTGATTGTGTGCCAACAAATTCGAATTATACAGTAAGCGAATGGGCTGGCTCGTGGTTGGCTTTGGGCTTAACGACACCACTTCATGCGCAGGCACACTACCCGGAAACCAATACAGTTGATGTTTGGGTTTAAGTTGAGCCTGTATTGGGTAATACGGCAAACTCACCACCTTTAAAAACAAATTAAAAAACTGATTGCCAAAACGCTGCAAGCCCGTGCAATTAATTCCATCGGCCAACAATAAATTAGGCCGCTGAAATCGCGTGAACACATAGACTAAGTAAAAGGGCAAATAGGCTTTGGGCAAATTATAAAAATAAACACCACCCCTTTGCGCTTGAAATACAAATTTGATGAGTTGTATTGAATATTCTTTGAGCACCTGAAGGTGACCAATTAAACCTGACCGATACAAACAAGAAGGCACATCCAATAAAGTGGCTACGCCACTGGCCTGCAAAGCTTTAGCCAAAGCCAAACCAGGCATTTTTGCATTCAGCCCAAGGTTGCGCCCAGGTTGAGTTGAAATGAGTAACTGCATGAATTTGATTTCAGCCCAATTAAAATACCGAGAATTGACCCGAAAACGCTTTGCCCATCGCCAACACTTCCAAGACAAACGCCAAACCCTTAAACCCAAAATACAAACTCGTCACCAACACGCCGGCATTAAAACCTCGGTTAACTTGTAACACATAAAAAATAAACACCATGTAGGCAAAAATAATGACGCGGTCACCCCCCACAACCATGACGGCCATTAGTAGAGGTAAAAATAATGCAGTGGCCACACGCTTTTTACTTGGACAAAAATAAATTAACCCAACATAAAAAACCGCCAATTGCACAAAGTCGAAAATCACACCAATACCATGTTTACCAAGATATTGGGCCAACTTCCAAAATAAATAATTGCCACCCACCACCAACAAAGCAATGACTAGGAGCACCACAAGCAGGGTGGCTTTAAACCGATCTTTTTTAATAAAAAAAAGGTCGCGATAACGTACACGTAAATCTAAATTTTTTAACATCAACGCCGCACACACAATGGCCATTTGTAGATGTGAAAAAATTGAAACCACTGCAAAGCCCTTGCTTAACAAAGGCCTCTGTTGACTCACCAACACAGCTAAAAATAAAAAGATAAAACCAAACTTTAAGCGTTCGCCTGCAAAATACAAGACATACAAATAAAAATTGGTGGTAATAAATAACACCACAATAAAAGGGTGTACTCGGCGGTCTAAAAGTATTTTAGCCAACACCCCCGCCATCAAGGCATTCACCAACGACATAGCGAGAAACTTGGGTAACCCTGCATACGCCAAAAGCCATGAGAAAAAGAAATGAGTTGCTTCAGGGGTAAAACTAAATTCTCTAAAATAAAAAGTGGCCGCTTCCAAAAACGGTTTATTCGCCATTGCCTCATAAATGCGAATGTAGTGGTATTGGTCACCATCCACATAATAAGGTGACAGCCAAAGGCTGATGCAAAACACCAAACTGATTGAGACAAGAAAACCAATTTGATCGGTAAAACTTAAAACCCGAACCGGCTGCACATTGTTTTGCAAGGTCGCTGTATTCATCTCAGTTTAAAAAACTCTTCAGCAACCGCAAACCCACTTTGCCACTTTTTTCTGGGTGAAATTGAAAACCCGTGATATTGTCTTGTTGAACTGCTGCAGTAATTTGATAACCACCATAGCGATAGCTTGCCAATACATTGGCTTGCTGGGATGGCTTAAAACAATAGGAGTGCACTAAATAAATTGATTCATCAGGGCTTAAAGGCAACAGCAAGGTATTTTGCCATGTTGTGTTTTCTGGTGGCGTTAAAGCAGCCCAACCAATATAAGGCGTTTTAAGTGCTTGCCCACTGGGTGTTAATTTCGGAATTGCCTCAACCCGCCCTGCAATCAGATTTAAACCGTCGGTTTCACCAAATTCTAAGCCTTTACTTGCAAACAACTGCATGCCCAAACAAATACCCAGTAAGGGTCGGCCTGTTTGCACAAACTCACGAATCGCGCTGTCTAAACCCCGCGACTGCAAACCCCGCATGCCATCAGCAAACGCACCCACACCGGGCAACACCAAACGCTCGGCGTGTACAATTTTTTGCGGGTCGCTGGTAATGATCACTTGGCTTGCATCACACACTTCAAAGGCACGTTGAACGCTGTATAAATTACCGGTGCCATAATCAATAACTGTAACAGTTCGGCGGGTCATGATACCGCCCTTAAGCGAACTGGTTGTTGTGAAGCAATCGCTCTGAGTTGGCTAATGGTTGCGCGTTCATAGTGCAACGCATCCGCAAAAGCAACGGCTTGCGCCCCTGCATCAATGGCAGCCAGCAGATGCTCGGCTTGCCCATAACCACCACTCAAAATAACAGGAACACTGGCGACACATTCTACCGCTTTCAGTAGCTCTAAATCGAATCCTTTTCTCGTGCCTTCTTGATCAATCGACGTTAAAAGAATTTCACCTGCCCCCAATTCAATCGCTCGTTGAACCCAGTCAAGCACCTCAAACGTGCTACGCTCACGACCACAATCGGTCATGACTTGCCAATGCCCAGCTTCTTGTCGTTTGGCTTCAACCGACAACACCATGCATTGTGAACCAAATTTTTCTGCAACTTCGGTAATTAATTCGGGCCGCTGAACTGCTGCAGTATTAATGGCCACTTTATCTGCCCCCGCACGCAATAACTGAGCAACATCGTCAACCGAACGCACGCCACCCCCCACTGTTAAGGGCACAAACACATCGTGCGCAGTTCGGCGAACAATTTCAAGCAAATTAGAACGACCATACAAACTGGCCACGATATCCATATAG
>DIYC01000137.1:23665-29410 GCA_002428895.1 Burkholderiales bacterium UBA6064
GCCACGATATCCATATAAATCAGTTCGTCTGCCCCTTGCTCATAGTAAGTGCGCGCATGTTGCTGCGGGTCGCCCATTACACGCAAGCCCTCCAGGTGTACCCCTTTAATGAGGTTTTCGCCTTTCACATCTAAACGAGCGATTAAACGCAACGGGCGATCAATGATTGTTTGTGTCATACCTTTACTGAATATTCTGATTGAAGCTGCTTGCCAAATTGCTCTAAATCTTCTGCGGTGTCAATGTCGATTGAACGGCTTTTAGGCATGGTGTAAGCAACCGTTTTGTTGTGAATGATTTGCTGAGTTTCAAGAAACTGTTGAACTTCAACCAGATAAATCGCTCCATTCAAAACCCACACAGCAGGTAAATCTTGACGACGCGTAACCGGTTGGTCTTGAGGCAACACGGGCTTTAATTTGTCTTGTTGGTCAAGCGTGTACATCCAATAGGGGCTTTGCTCGACTTCACACACTGACACACAACTAGAGGCTTGGTGCCTTGTTAGCACATCAAACGCTTGATCAATGTCGGCGGCGGTACGCGCTGGTGAAGTGGGCTGCAACAGCACCACATAGTCGTAACCAGGCAATTGTTGCAAGGCATGCAACACCACATCTTTTGAAGTCGCGGTGTCGCTGGCCAATTCGTTAGGTCGCCGAAATGGCACCTCGCAGCCCCACTCTTGGGCAACTGCCATAATTTCGTCGTCATCGGTCGACAACACCAAACGATCAATGCACCGTGCCTGCAAGGCCGCAGTAATTGTCCAAGCGATTAACGGACGGCCACCTACGGGTAAAACATTTTTGCGGGGCAGCCCCTTAGACCCCCCACGTGCAGTAATTAAACCAAGCACTTTTTTTGTTTGCATAAGGTACTCGTGACGTTGCTAACGTTGCATCACATCCACTTCTTGCCAAATCGGATGTCTTAACTTCCATTCACCGTCTTGTTGTATCCAAAGATGGTCTGACCGCCAACTGTCAATCACCTCATGCACTTGGGCATCGGTGATGTCACAAAACGCAAGAAATTCTTTGTAATACTTCGTAGGAAATTCGTGATCGTATCGTTTGACTAAGGCGATGCCTTCTTCGCGGGTAATTTTACCATCGCGAATTTCATGCGCGGTGTCTGAAGTCGTACGGCCTATACCAAACTTAATGTAAGCCAAGTAATAATGAAACCCATCAATTTGATCATCTAAGCTGGCGTATTTCGAATAGGTGCCCTCTGAGCGTTCAGTATTGGGCGTAAAGCCCGTGTGCTCGCGACAGTAATAATAATTTTCTTGTGGGTCCCAAAATTTATAGTACCCAAAAAAATGAATTTCTGTGTTGTTGTTCTGAATGGCCTCATACTTGGGCGCCATAAAGGGCTTTAAATCGGTTGCTGAAACACCGTGCTCAGTCCAAAACTCAGGCGGTAAGCCTGAAAAATAATGACTATCCTGATCTTCTACATCGCGTGTTGGACGATAGGCGTTTTTCATGTTACCGCCATATTCAACTTCACCATTTTCACCATACATAATCAGTTGCACGTTGTGCTGAACAGCCATATGTAACGGAAAATTAGCTTGCCCATAAATAAAGGGCTGAAAAGGGTCGCCCAAATGCGTAAAAGCCAAGTGCGTTAACTTGCGAGTAACCAATGGGTTGGGGGTGCCCAAAATGTGATTAAAGCCCGAAGCAATAAACGCATCCAAATTTTTACGGCCTAGTTCAGTGGCTTTTAAAGGCGCCCAAGTCACACAAAGTGGGTTCATACCATATTTGTATTTTAACTGGTGTGCCACAAAGCCACCGTCTTTGCCACCACTGCACGGCACAATCACATCATACTCACCATTGCTTTTACGGTGCTTGTTGCACAATTCAACCAACTCGGCTTCGCGCTGCTTCCAATTAATTTTGCTGCGTTTATATTCGGCAAAGTTACACGCGGAACAAATACCCTGCTCATCAAACGTAATACGTGGCCGCTGATTTGAAACGGTGCACTTTTTACAAAACCGAACTTCTTTGGGCAAGTTATATTGTTTAATTAAATCTCTTTTTTTCATAACAGTGATTCCTTGGAAAACTCAAAAATTTTTTTCTGCCAACACCAAATCATCTGGCCTGCCTACATCCAGCCAAGGCTCGTGCATAGGGTATACAATCGTTCTTTTGTCATTGTTCTTAACCCGTTCAAACAACGTCGGCATGTCACAAGGTTGATTCACGGGTAAATGGCTTAATGCCTCGGGGTTTAACACATAAATACCCGCATTAATGTGACTACGGTAAATGGGCTTTTCTTCAAAACCATCAATGTCAAGGCCCTTGGTTTTAACCACCCCAAATTGGTTTTGCATTTCATATTGCCGCACCGCCATGGTTGCCGTGGCCTGGTGCAACACATGGAAGTCGAGCATGTCTTTATAATGCACATCCGTCAACACATCACCATTGGTGACAACAATGGGTTGAGACGGGGTATGCTTCAACAAACTTAAACAACCGGCTGTGCCCAGTGGGGTTTTTTCACGAATATACTGAATATGAACCCCCCATTGGTTGCCTTCACCAAAATAATTTTCAATTACTTCACCCAAGTAATGCAACGAAATCACAAACTGGCGAAAGCCTTCAATTCGTGCCCGTTCAATAATATGTTGCAGCATGGGCTTGCCGCCCACTTCTAACATGGGTTTGGGGCAGTGTTCAGTTCGTGGGTGCAAGCGCATGCCACGGCCACCGGCCATAATCACCATCCAGTTTTCAAGTGCATTGGGGGCCACCACTGAATCCCACACGTGCAACCCCACCACAACGCCCTCTTTATTCACCACCGGCAACTGATGAATTTTATTGGCTTGCATTAAGTGCAACACCAATTCTCGGCTAATTTCTGGCGGCACCACCAGCGGTGAACGATGAATCACACTTTCAATCGAACTGTTTAAGTTAAGCCCACGCAAAAAGGCACGCCGAATGTCACCATCGGTGAGTGTGCCTAATAATTTGTGCGAAGAGTCGACCACCAACACAATTTGCAGACAAGAGGCTTCTAAACTATGTATTGCCGACTGAATATTTGAATTAAAGGGCAAAACCGCCGAACGCCAATCAAACGAGTTTTTTTTATTCGACATTAATCATTTATTTATAAAAGTTACACCGCAAATCAAAAAAATTAAGAATTTTTATATCCTTAAGCGTTTCCCCATAATTTAATTATTTCATCAGCTTCATAAGTCCGAGTTG
This sequence comes from Burkholderiales bacterium UBA6064, assembly GCA_002428895.1. Taxonomy (GTDB): domain Bacteria; phylum Pseudomonadota; class Gammaproteobacteria; order Burkholderiales; family Burkholderiaceae_B; genus Limnobacter. The sequence goes on from DIYC01000137.1 coordinate 26,920, forward strand.
CCACCTTTCCTAAAACTTCATCCCACCGCATGGGCGACACACCCGTGCCTGGGCGTTTGGTGGTTAAATTGTATTCAGTAAACACCTCACCCACTTGAATAGCACGGCGTGCAACAATCGATTTTCTGGCAATGGCTTTGTTTTTTATTTCACTGGCAGTGGGTTGTTTAATGCCATTGCCCAGTGCGTGTTCAATATTTCGAATACCCTGAACCATGGCTTTAAATTCATGCGGTTCTAAACTTGCGGCATGGTCAGGCCCAGGCAATGATCGGTCTAGCGTAAAATGTTTTTCAATCACTGTGGCACCCAAAGCCACTGCGGCAATTGGCACCTCAATGCCTTGGGTATGATCCGAATAACCAACCCGAACACCAAACGCTTGCGCGATCGCGTTCATAGCACGTAAATTCACCTCGTGCATGGGGGCAGGGTATTCGGTTGTACAATGCAAGACAGTGATGCGTTCACGTTGAGTGCCTGCGGCTTCGATCACTTCAATTGCGGCTTCAATGTCACCTAAAGTAGCCATGCCAGTCGACAACAACATGGGCCTGCCCAGTTTTGCCATGTACCTTAAAAACGGTAAATTCGTGATTTCACCCGAAGGCACTTTGACCCAACTTAAGCAATCTAATTCCACCAACAAGTCAAAACTTTCTGTATCAAATGCCGTTGAAAAAAAACCAATGCCTTGTTGTTGGCAACTGCGTAACAGTTCAACATGTTGTGGTTTTGAAAGTTCTAATTTGCGGATCATCTCAAATTGACTTTCTGCTTCACCCGTTGCTTTTTTTTGATACTCCGCTTTAGGCGCAGTGGTTGACACAATGTGACGCGCTTGGAAAGTTTGAAACTTCACTAAATCGGCACCCACTGCAGCCGCTTGGGCAATTAACTGGTGCGCCAAATTCATGTCGCCATTGTGATTTACGCCAGCCTCGGCAATAATTAATGTTCTCATTTCACTTTCCTTGCAGGCACGCCCACATACACCGAATTGGGTTCGCAATCAGCAACCACGACCGCGCCAGAACCCACCAGAGTATTGGTACCAATAGTTCGTGGTGCAGACACACTGCCTTGATTAATGACAGCACCCGCCCCAACCCACACATTGGGTTGAATATGAACGTGGCCCAACACACACGCCTGCGGTGAAAGGGTCACGTAGTCACCCATCACCACATCATGACTCACGGTGACGTTTAAATTAAAAATTGTAAAATTGCCCACCTGAATGTTGTGGGTTAAACGAACACCTGCACACACTATCACACCCCGCAGCGTTTCAATGTGCTGCCTTTGCCCATGCCCAAAGGTTGCACTGGGGTGGATTAAATTTGTAAAACCAAGGGTATTGGCATGCCGTTGCACAATGCGTTGCCTCACTGCACCTTCGCCAATACCAATGACAAACCGCGCGTTGGAAAACAAGTACACGTCTGATTCTACAACCACTTCACACTCACTGGGCCATTCTTGTGAATTGCTTGCATCAGGCGCAACAAAAAAAACCGAATAGCCTAATGCTTCAGCCACATCGCGCGTTTCAAGCGCCATACTCGACGTGCCAAAAATTCCGATTTGCTGCGTCATGCGTGTGCCTTGTGCGGTGGCACGCTACTGGGTAAATTGACCACACGGTCAACAAACCATTCAGCCTGAACCAGTGGCCCCTTGCGACAAGCCGCATACATGGGCAAGGCATTCATTAATGCCCAAATAGGGCGAGTCATCACCTGTTGATCGTTGGTTGCACGAAGAAACGCATCACGATGTGTTTTGTTTTCACACACCACCGCATTAAGCCAGTAATTGGAACGGCAGCCCGTTGGCTCACGAACAAATTGGCACTCGGTGTGCTGAAAAAACTCAGCATAACGCGATGCCAAATCGCGCTTACGTTGAATAAACAAATCGAGTTGCTCAAGTTGTGCACAACCTAAGGCTGCATTTAAATTGGGTAAACGAAAGTTATAGCCCAGCTCATCATGAACATACTCATACTCGTGCGGCAACTTGGCTGTGGTGGTTAAATGTTTGGCGCGCTTTGCCAACTCTAGATTAGTCAGCAACATGCCCCCACCACCGGTGGTGATAATTTTATTGCCATTAAAACTCAAGGTACCTAGCAAACCGAATGTACCGGTATGTTGACCCTGATACAAACTTCCCAACGACTCGGCCGCATCTTCGACCATCACAATGCCCCATTGCTGGCACACTTGCATTAAACCTTTTAAGTCTGCAGGATGACCAAAGGTGTGCATGGGCACACAAGCCCGAATAACACGTTCATCCATTTTGGCGCGGCACACCCCATCGGCGCATACAACAGCATGTTCATCTAACCAAGCCGCCATGGCCTGTGCAGACAAACCCAAAGTGTTTGCGTCCACATCGACAAACACCGGCTCGGCACCGCAATAGGCAATCGCATTGCAGGTGGCCACAAAAGTAAGAGGTTGCGTCATCACCAAATCGCCTG
>DIYC01000137.1:29666-29822 GCA_002428895.1 Burkholderiales bacterium UBA6064
AGGCCGCAGTGCCATTCACAGCCGCCACGGCAGCAGGACTTTGGGTGTATGCAGCCATATCACGCTCGAAGCGATTCACATATTCACCCACACTTGACACAAACGTCGAGGTAATGGTGTCGGCAACATACTGCTGTTCATTCCCTTGAAACGCGG
>DIYC01000137.1:30007-32815 GCA_002428895.1 Burkholderiales bacterium UBA6064
TGAAACGCGGGGGCGTGCAAAGGAATAAACGACTTAGAGTTATAAGTCTCTTGTATGAACTCAATTAATAATTGATACATATTCTTTTGATACAAAAAATTTGCTCACACAATTTCTTTCAATGACATAAAACCTTCAGCTGCACTTACTCCACTTTGAATACCTCTAATCTGTGAAAGGGCTCGTATTGCAACATCACTTCTTGGAAATGGAAAAGCAGAAAGCTCACCATCATACAAACGCATAATATTTATTTTTTTTTCTATATATGGTGTTACATCTACAAATAAATTTGGACGAAAACTATTATCCTCTGGTCTAAGACCAAATTCAGTCTCTGACAAAGTCTCATAAGCACGAACAGATTTAACCGTCGGGTAGCGAAATACTTTGCTACACGCTGCACAAGCATCGAACACCGCCGCGTGATCACTATGTGCGTCGCCTCGGTAAGGCACGTACAGAGTGTCAACATTAATTTCTTTGATAACCTTACCCAAAGCGGATACCAGTTCAACCTTTGGGATTGTATCTAATCTCATCGTCGGAAAATTAAGTTGATGCGTACCCACAAACCCATAAGCCTGTGCAACTTTTTGTACTTCCAGTTGTCGTGCTTTAATCCGTTCAAGTGAAAAACCTTGGCTGAGCGTTATTTCTGTAAAAATCACCCAATGTACCTTATCACCTTGTTCAATATGTTTCTGTATTGTTCCACCACAACCTAATGTTTCGTCATCTGGATGTGGAGCCACGACTAAAACAATTTTGTTTCTACGTTCTAACACTTAAAGGATCCTTTGTTTTTTGTAACAGCGGCCTAAAATCAATCTCTTTGAGCAAACGTACTGCATAACCCGCGCTATTTCCATCACCATAGGGATTTTTAATAGTTCGCAACATTTCAATAAAAGCCTGACTATTTATCCGAGATATAGCTTGCTGAAATTCCACCTTATCTCCATTACAAAAGATCACATTTGGCCCACAAAAACGATGTTTTTGTCTTAACCCAATATTAATCACAGGCAAGCCAACAGATGCAGCCTCTTGTATTCCCGCCGAGGAGTTACCAACCATTAAGTTTGCATGGCGCATCAAATTTACAAAAAAAGAACGGCTTGTATTTTTGTAAAAGGTCACCTCTGGTTTTCCTGACAAAATTTGAATTGTACACAGTAGCGCATTATTTCCTGGATCCGTGTTTGGAGCCCCAATAAACACATGAAAACCGTGAGCAATTAAAACATCAACTACATCAGTAATATATTGTGACGCTAAATTTTTTTCTTGTTCCAAAGGATGAAAAATAAGAATAGCCTTTGAAGAAGCATGCTGAGCATGTGGTTTTGCACCAATTCCTTCCAAGGTTTCCATTTGATCTAAATGCTTTTCCGAGATGAACTTATCAAGCGCAACGCTGCCAATCACAAAAACCCTTTCATCCTCTTCCCCTAAATGTAAAAGGCGTTGTCGATGCTCATTAGTACTCACAAAATGCGCTGTTGACAATTTCGATGTCGCATGGCGAATAGGATTATCCACATGACCATCGCAAGCATGATCGCCACCAAAAAAATGAACCGTTGGAATACCAAGAAACGCACCTATCATTCCACCGACTAAAACATCTTCTCGATCGCCTGCGTAAATCAAAACATCCGGGTTGAAATTTTGAATAAGATCGATTGAACAATTAAGTAAGCCAACGGCAGTCTTTAGACGTGATGCATGCGAATCACCGTTGATTAATGTTTCAACCGCTGCAAGAAAGTCAATACCATCACGACGAATTAAATCGACTGTACGACCATGTTGCATAGATAAATGTGCGCCAGAAACAAGTAACTTAAACTTTAAACTACTATCAGACGCTAAACGACGATAAACACCGCTCATTAAATCATAATCCGAACGAATTGAGCTCATACCCAGTATGCGTTTCATTTTTTTCTCAAAACAAGTCCGAAATTGCCATTTCTCTATTAATCAATGAACTATCGAAAACAGTCCTAATCCCAATTCCACCAAATTGGTAATTAAAAGCAAGATTTTCCTCAAAACCATAACCAGTTTTTACCAAAATATTAATCATAAGGTCATCAGGAAGGTTTAACAAACTTGTCGGGCTTTCCCACCACAAGACGTCGACCGAATCTTTTTGCCTCTTAAATGCCAAACCATGATTGTACTGATACTCACCGCCCGGTCGAGATAAGCGCCAAGCACGCATAGTAGAATCGTTCATATTTATGCCTAAGAGATTTTTTTTATCAAAAGCCCCTGCCTTTATCGCCACAGCTAATGTTGCTTTGTCTAAAGTTGCAACATAATCCACCTCGGGCATTAACCAATTTAAACGTTTTCTAAAACCAGGAGATGACTGGGTATTCGGGAAACCAAAAATAAAATCCACTTCATGCTTTTCTGCTACTTGATAGTTAGCAAGTGCTAACTGTGTAAACAAGCCAATATTACGGTGAGTTTGCGCAATCATCGTTGTCATCGACAAATAACTCTTTTTTTGGCCCATTGCATTCGACAAAGGAAACGGTACAACAGCATAATGCCCCACCAAACTATCATTGTCATAACATAATGTGACGATAGGTTCGCCATTTGGATTATCGATGTATGCCCAATCCCATACAGACCCTAGATCGCGCCCATCAAAGCTACTACTGAATAAAGTCGCTATGGCTGAACGATGCTCAAGTAGGGATTTTTTATTTGTTACGGTTAAAGTTTTCATACAACTCAATTTTATAATTCAAATAATTGCTACACGTTATAAATATCGGTTTTGTA
>DIYC01000137.1:33019-49600 GCA_002428895.1 Burkholderiales bacterium UBA6064
GGTTTTGTATTTTGCCAAATTTGCGGCTTGGCAAAACCAATCGATGGTTAAACGCAACCCATCTTGAAGGCTAAACTTGGGCTTAAATCCAGTTAAAGCATGAATTTTAGTGTTGTCGCACCACAAACGATGCACCTCCGATTTTTCTGGGCGAATGCGTTGCTCATCCAAAATAAATTCAACATCGCTGGCCATGATGTCGCGAATTAAATGCAAGGTATCGTGCACTGAAATTTCATAATTTGAACCAATATTCACTGTTTCGCCCACGGCCTTGTCGCAATTGGCCAATTCAATAAACCCACGACAGGTGTCCGTCACATAATTAAAATCGCGCGTGGGCGACACATCGCCCAATTGAATTTTCTTTTTGCCTGCTGCAATTTGGGTAATGATGGTAGGAATAACCGCCCGTGCCGACTGCCTTGGGCCATAGGTATTAAAGGGGCGCACCACCGTCACGGGTAAATTAAACGCATTGTAAAAACTCATGGCCATAGCATCTGCAGCAATTTTCGACGCACTGTAAGGGGACTGGGGCTGCAACGGATGTTTTTCATCGATGGGTACATACTGTGCCGTGCCATACACCTCGCTGGTCGATGTGTGTACAACACGCTGACAGCCATTTTCTAACGCAGCCTGACAAATGTTTAAGATGCCTTTAATGTTGGTGTCGACATAACTATCGGGTGCCACATACGAGTACGGTATCGCAATTAAAGCGGCCAGGTGATAAATGGTATCAACACCTTGGGTAATGTGCTTGCAGTAATGCGGGTCGCGAATATCGCCGTTTAAAACTTCAATGTCTTTTTTGCAATTGACATCTTCTAGCCAACCCCAATAGTTGAATGAATTGTATTGTGACAAGGCTTTAACCTGATGACCTTGTTGCACCAACAACTCGGTTAAATGTGAACCGATAAAGCCGTCGGCGCCGGTGATTAAAATTTTACTCATGATCGATTACAACCTAGGCATAACAATTGGATACGAATTGCTGTTCGAGATTTTTTTCCTGTTCAACAAAACACTGATTTTCATGTTGATCTAAAGACACAATTAATTGTTCAAACTCTTGCATAAATTCTTGCTGATCTTGCGGGTTGTTCGACACAACACCCGTTGCAATACCCACACAGTTATTCAACGTTCGTTTTGATAATTTGCCAGCAAACCAATCGACACTATCTTGACTATTAAACCGCCAATTTTTAGTGTCATAAAAAAAACCACCTGAGCCAAAAGTAGAACATAAATCACCAATACCTGGTGCCCCTTTAAACCAAGGTTGGCCAGCGCAACATGTTTTTAAACCCACCAGCGAACGCTCTAAAGCAATGGTGCCCGTAATGGTGATTGGAAATAAAGTAGATTCATACTCTTTGGTCAGCTTAAACGATAAATCGACAAAAACGCAGCCCAATGCTTGTAGCTGTTTGTAATACGAGATAGACCGATACATGCCCACCCGTGAAACCCCTGTAATGTCTGAATAATAAAGCCAACTGGCAGGGTGCTCTTTGTACAAAATAGGGCCACGATACCCTAAACGTCGAATTTCGAGAACAACATCGACGTGATTTGAAAACTGATCGCCCTCGGGAAATGTGGTGGCTTCAGGTTGATAATGCGCAAAAATAATTGGAAGTTGATTGTGCTGGCTTAACAGTGTTTGTACGTGCAATGCAGTTTGGCAAGTTTGTTTGTAATAAGCCAAGGCTGCCCGTTGCTGAAACAATAAGGCTCTGAATGTGGATGGCGAGTAATACAAATAAGGGTCTACCTGAAACGCCTTATTACCCAACACCACTTGCAGACCTTGCTTCATGCTGCGCTTTAAGCCATGTACATATATTTTGTACATGGCATACGCAAAACTTAAGGTTTTTCGGTTTGGCTTTTCATTGTGCGCGGGGGGTTTATGGGACAAATAACGATCACGAAAAGCCAGCACGTCTTCTTTTAAGTCACGCGTTGAAATCACATGCCCCAATATTTGACGATCTTGAATCGATTGGTGTTGTACCATCGGCACCAATCGCCCATTGCTGCCAAACAAAGACCCATATAAATGAATTTGTTTAACCCCCGCAACCTGACAAGCCACTTCAAGCAAAGCGTATTCAACATGGTGGGTAATGCTGCTAAAAAAAATCGCATTTCTAATGTTTAAAGCACGTAATTGGTGCACTAAATTTTGCACTTTCAGCAAAGCCTCGTGCCGAAACAACTCATACTGGGCAGCCTCGCCAATCCAACGGTTCCAAATAGGTTCCCAAAAACTCAGTTTGCGACGAATAAGCGCTAACTGATCAAGACAATTCAAATCACTTAAGGTATTGGGCACAACCATTGACTGTTGTTGATGATCGACCCAATATTCAAAACGATCGTTCTCATACACAACAAACCGTTCATCTTGGGCATAACGTTGGCTTAAAATTGGATACATACCCAGCAATAAAATTTTAGCCATTCGAGTTTAAGCCTTTTGTGTGGATAAAAAAGTCTGTTCAAAAAATTGCCGAATTCGATCGCCCGCCAAGCCATCGGCATTACCCAAATAGTTTGCCAGCAATTGATCCACCTGATTACGTAAAGGCAAGGATTGGCTGGATAAACAGAAATCTAATTTTTGCAAAAACTCAGAAGAGCTACGTGCAATCTCAACACAACCATACCAATTAAATAAATAGGGTTGCATGGCCTCTTCGTTAAAACCTAAGTAAGGGGTGAGGGCAGGTACACCCACGGCCACGGCCTCAACCAAGGCTGTGGTATTAAAACCAATTACCACATCGGCCTCGCGATACAAATTCATATCGGGGTTGCCATGAATCATTTGAATATTTTTATTGTGTGCATCTAAGGCTTGGGCACCATACACACCGCTTGGTTTGCCTTTAACAATCAGCCGCACCTCTTGTTTTTGATTCACATACTGAACCAATAATTCCCAAATTTGTTTGGATAAATTACCCCAATCAAACGGCGTGATTTGCCCGCCTTGCGAGGGCATAAATGAGTTACCAAAATAAGGCAAACCCGCCGTGTCACTAATGGCAAAATACAAAATAGTTTTTTGTGTTTTACTTTTTGGCTGTTCGGTTAACGCTTTGCGCAGCCTCAGCAATTTGCAAGATCGCCCTTGACCAACCTGATGAATTTGGTGAGTACTCACAACGCCAGAATCTAACAAAATCTGTTGGGTCATCTCGTTATGAACGCCAATCACTGTACCTTCGTAAGTTTTAATAATTTGCTTATACACAAAAGTGGTTTCTTCATTGTATTTGGGCGTTCGCAAACATTCTTTTAATAGTGTGACAAACGGCAAACCCATTTGAGTAGACACTAATGCAAAATCACGCTGTGCGTGATACACGTGGTTAAAATTAATCACGCCAACCAAGCCCAGTTTTTCTTGTAAGGCAACAATCAGCTGGTTTAAAAACGCTCTGTATTGTTCGCGCTGTGCAATAGGTGCAGCATCGAGCAAGCCGTTGTAATCTTCAATGCCAGCCCCTAAAAAAAACTTACAGGAAAACTTGATAAGCTCACCATCGACAACAAAAAAACGATAGGGTGCAGCGTTGTTTTGATACGCGGCTTGAATGTCATCAATACCGCCTGGGCTATTAAACACCAAAATAGCAGCTTTGTTATGGGTGGTATTAATACTTAATTCATGCATATTGAATTGCCACAGCCAAACAATGGGCTGAAACCAACCCATTCTATGAAATGCAAAAATTAAATGTTCAAGTACTTGATATTTTTTTTTGAAAATAGCCTGTTTAATCTTATTGGGTAAAAAACGTTTTGCCAGCTGATGAATCACACTACGCATTCGTCATCACCTCACTAATTAAATCAAGCTGTACAGCTTGCCCAAAATAAACGGGTTGTTGAACTTGCCGCCCAATTAAACTTTCTTTAAATTTAGGTGGCAAACCGTAACCAGGACGCACACTTCGAATGCAATCTTCGGTAATGGTGTCGCCTGCCTTTAAATCTTTAACAAAATACAAAGACCGCCTAAATTTTACATTGTCCAATTCGCTCGTTTTACGCGCATAATTCACTGCGCCCAAAGCCTTCCAGGCCATCTTGCTGTCTCGGCATAAAGCCGTTAAACCCGCAGGCTCTAATGAAAAGCTATCGTCTGGCCCGCCACCCGTTCGATCTAAGGTAAAGTGCTTTTCAATGATACAAGCACCCAAGGCTACACTGGCAATTGCGGTTGTATTGTCTAAGGTATGGTCTGACAAGCCAATCACTACCTTAAACTTCTGCGCCATATCTACAATTGTTTTCAAATTGTATTCTTCGGCTGGTGCAGGATAGCCACTCACACAATGCAAAACTGCCAACTGCTTGCAACCCGCCCCAAGGGCTGCATCAACCGCTTCTTGTATTTCTTCTTGGTTAGCCATCCCTGTCGAAATAATCATTGGCTTACCGGTTTGCGCAACATACTGAATTAACGGTAAATCAATGGCTTCGAAAGAAGCAATTTTATAAGCAGGCGCATTCAAGTCTTCCAATAAATCAACTGCAGTCGTATCAAAAGGGGAACTAAAAATGGTTAAATCCAATTGTCGAGCATATTCAAACAAGGGCTTATGCCAAGCCCAGGGCGTATGCGCCCATTGGTATAAATCGTACAATCGTTGCCCTGCCCACAAGCCTGTTGTAATTTGAAAGTCGGGGGCATCGCAATTTAAGGTAATAGTGTCAGGTGTATAGGTTTGCAACTTAACAGCATCAGCACCACAGGCTTTGGCTTGTTCAATAATGCGTTTTGCATTGTCTATTGAACCATTGTGATTGGCAGACATTTCAGCGATCACATAAGGGGGAAAGGCTGGGCCAATTTTTCGTCCATTTATTTCAATGTCATAATTCATCAATTTTCTCGAGTCGTAAACTGTATTTAAAACCTTGATATTCAAAAAATGCAGGAAAACGATTAGGATCGCAAACACGAATTAAATCAAACTGCTCAGCAAGGCTTTTTATTGGGTCAATTTTGCTGTGTTGCGGTGTTCTGCGTGAATAGTAAGTTGCCCCTTCCGTGTTTGTTTGTTCTACGGGTTGTATCGTTTTAAAATGTTGTACTGCATATTCAATCAGATCAAGTTCAGCTTGAAAAAGTAACGCATTGATTTCATCCCACAAAGCATGCTTGGGAATTTGCACCTGTACTTTTTTCCAAATAGGCCCAGCATCAAGTTGATCTACTGCCTCAATTAAAGAAAGTGTAAAAAAAGCGGCACCTTGTGATATTTCCCAAATATGAGGACTCCAACCCCGCCCATTGGGTAAATCGCTCGCATGAAGCACTAAACAAGCCGTGTATCTTGATCGTTCATGTTCTCGAATCAATTCAGAACATGAAACTAAAAACAGAACATCGCCCCCTTTAACGTCCTCTTTTTGATGCACCAATTGAACAACGTGCTGCTGACCCAATATATTGGGTAATTTTTTTAAATAAGGCACCACTGGGTGATTTGGATCAGAGCACAACACTGTAACGTTCACGCATGCACCGCACTAAAAAACTTTAAAACAAACGCGGCACCCTGCCCCTGTGTCACCTGGCTAGCGGCTTCAATCATTTGAATCAGCTTGCTTTGTGTTTGGCCTACTGTTAACAGATTATTTATTTCACCTGTTAGTGTGTTTAAATCAACTAGAGTGGCAATTCCTTTTTGGTTTAACGCCTTGGCAATCGCCAATTGATTCTCAGCCAGTACAAACATGAACGTCGGCAAGCCTAAGCAACAACGTTCCCAAGACGTGCTTCCTGCTGCACCAATGGCCAAGTCACTTTCTGACATCAGTTGTGCCATGTTGTCGACGCCAACCAAAACTTCCGTTTTAAATCGCATGTTCTGTGCTTGTTGTTTTACTTGGCTTAAATAGGGAGCACTGGCACCCATCACGACCTTCATTTGAATTTCTTCTGAAAACTGACACGTATTTAGACAAGCTAAAATTTTCTCGGTCATGTTATTTTTGTCAACACCGCCTAATGTCACCAAAATCTGCTGCAGGCTTGGCTTTAACAGTCGCCTGTTTAAACTCCCCTCGCGATACTGCGCAAACTCGGGCCGCAACAAAGCATAGTGGGGGCCAATCAGTAACTGCGCTTTTTTTGGAACGAGTGCCTGGTAATCTGCTGGTGTTCTACCTAAGTTTTGATCGAGCAACACGTCGCAATCGTGCTCCCGATCAGCCAAATCATCAATTACAAACAAACGGTGATAACACGCTGCAACCGCTTGCTGCCAATGAATGTCTAAAGCATAGTGATCAAGTACCAACCAATCAAACACTTGGCCCTGTAATAAATCGTTGGTGTGTTGTGCATCGGTTTGCCAGTCAACTTCTAACCAAGATGCATATTTGGGTTGTGTTGGTAATTGTTTTACCAACGGGCTTACGGCTTCAGGCAATTGTTTCACTTCAAAACCGCGTTGTGCAATCAAGTAAATTAAATGACCTTGCAAAGGGCGACACACAAACACACAGACCGCCCCTTGTTCACGCAGTGCGCTGGCTAAGGTTAAACAACGCATCACATGACCAGTGCCTATTTCAATCGACGCATCGACACGGAAAGCAACTTGCACTGTTTCACACCTAATCAACATAAGCCTTTCGTACAGGTATCCCCGCAGCTTGCATCGCTACTTTCATTTGCGCTGGTGTCTGCTCTGTAAAATGAAAAATACTTGCAGCTGCCACCGCAGAAGCACCAGCCTGCTTAACCGCGTCAATCATGTGCTGGGCACAGCCAGCCCCGCCAGATGCAATAACAGGAATTGAAACAGCTTGTGATACGGTCTCAATCAACCCCAAGTCGTAGCCCTTCATCGTCCCATCGCGCTCAATTGATGTTAATAAAATTTCACCTGCACCTAAATCTTCTACTTGTTTAGCCCAATCCAGCACACTAATCGATTCTGATTTTTGACCTGCTTGGCTGAAACAAGTCCAAATTCCTTTTTCTTGTTGGCGCACATCAATACTGACCACCACACATTGTTGGCCATGTTTTTTTGCAATTTCTTTAATTAAGGAAGGGTTATCATATACCGCTGAATTTAAACAAACTTTGTCTGCCCCAACGCGCAATAAATGCTGAACCTGCTCGGCCCGCTGAACACCCCCGCCCACAGTAAAGGGCACAAAGCAATCACTCGAAAAATCAGCAACAGATTCATAATCTGGGGATTCGTTATTCCCTGTCGCGACAATATCAACAAGGATTAATTCGTCAACTTCCCGCTGGTTATAAACACGAATTGCTGGTAAAACCGGGCCCACTCGACGCCAGCTATCAAAACTTACACCTTTTACCAAACCAAAATGTTTCCACAATAAAGTTGGAATTACACGAACTTTTAACATGTGTAATTTGCCATAAAGTTTTTCAACATTTTGAAGCCAGCACGCGAACTTTTTTCGGGGTGAAATTGCGTACCCCAAACATTTTCATGTTTAATGACTACAGGTATTTTCACATCATAATCCACAACAGCTAAAACATGATTAGGGTTATCTGCAATAAAGCCATAGCTATGAACAAAATAAAAATCTGTGCCTGACGGAATACCTTTAAGTAGCCCTATTTCAGTTTGAACTAAAATACTATTCCAACCTACATGTGGAATACGCTGATTAACACCAAGCGCTTTTAAACTAGTTACACAGCCAGGAATTAAACCCAACCCTGGGGTATCAGCAACCGAGTCAGCACCCTCTTTGCCAAAACTTGCCAAAAGCTGCATTCCTAAACAAATACCCAATAATGGCTTTTTTTCAGAAACTACAGCGACTTGAATTAGCTCAGTCCAACCACCCTCGTCTAGCAATTTCTTACATTCTGTAAAACCGCCAACACCAGGCAGAATAAGAGCATCTACTTGACCTATTTCAGTTGCATTTGACAATGAAATATAATTTGCACCTAAGACATCAAGTGCACCGCAAACCGAACCCAGATTGCCTACACCGTAATTAATAACACCTATTTTCACGTTTACTCTACGTTATCGTAATTAAGTTTGGTCAAATTACCTTTGTCGTCTCTAATTAAATTGCCAGAATCATCTCGCTTAAATATTTTTTTATTGGTAAATTTGTCACACACCTTTATAAACTGGTCTAATGTCATATCTATCCCTTTTAAGGTATCAACGAGTGGTTTACCAAGATATTCCCAAGGAAACTGCCCATCAAGGCGCTTAACGATATTAAGTGCTACTTCTCGCGTTAGCCGACCTCGCCGAATGTGTAAACAAGCATGATCAGTTGCTCGCCCAAAACCAAATTTTAAAAATTTAAAATATTCATGAATTGCAACTTGGTGATTATCAAGATTTTCATAATTCACCATTGAACCCAAAGTGGGGTGCGGGGGCACTTCAAAACCATAAGCTTGCGCCACTAATGTATTTGCTAATCCATCCCACGGTATGTAATGGCCCAAAAATAAACCAGTAACGCCAACACGCTTTAACTCCTCATCAGACGGATAAAAATACGGAATTAAATCTTTCTCTCTTAACCCCTCGTATCCAATAAGGTCGGAAACGCGAAGCCCTAATAATCCGCCAAATTCTTCTAACCATGATCGATTAAGTTCATTATTCTCGGATGCAGAGGCAGGGCCGCCATACTCGTTCTGAGAGTTCTCGCCCCAAATAATGAGTGGTACATTAAATTGAACTGCAGCACGGACGGGAATAGTAAAAATTCCAACGTGCTCTGGCCAAGAAATGTCCCCAACTTGAGTTAGACCGATACGATTTAATTTTGCACGCACTACTGGATTAGGTGAAATTTCTACGTAATCCACGCCCAATTTCTTAATATTTTCTATATTTCTACGACCAATATCGGATAAATCACACGTGCTCGACGTTACACATAAAGGGTTAAGCCCCAAGCTCAACATCGCAACAACTTGGTATGTGCTATCTTTACCGCCACTTACTGGCACAATACAGTCCCAATTCAAACCACTCTTACTTTGATATTTCTCCAAAATACGAACTAATTCTAGCTTTCTAGCTGCCCAATCAACCGCAGACCTTTTCTCATAACTGCGGCAAGCATTACAAACCCCAGCTTGATCTAACAACAAATCAGGTTTAGTTGAAGGCATTACACATTTTTTACAGTAAGTTAACATTTTAATTGACCCTAAACTTTTTCATTATTTATAAATTTAAAAACTGTTTCTGCAAATAACCAATCTTCTTCAGTGTCAATATCAATTGCACGAATACGCGGAAAAATCACACCCAGCGCATTTGAATGTATCCGATTATTTTCAAACCATGCTTTTCGTTTACCCCAGTAAAATTGCCCTACATCATAATACGCAACTGGTATATCTTGTGTGCGCACAAGCTCATCATGGTTAAACATGGGACTTAAGCAATTTTGGATATTATTACCTATTAGCGCACGAATAGGTGAAGCAGGAAACTCAGCAATAGCCATTGTGTAATCGACAATTGTTGATTTTAATAACTCATAACCTTGAATTAAGTCTTGAAATGTTAAAAACGGAGTGCATGGGTAAATACAGCATACTTCATTAATTTGCCATCCGAGTTTTTCACATTCAGAAATAGCATGTGCAATAACGGGCACGGTGGGCGTAAAATCATCCGCTAAATTTTCAGGCCTAAAAAAAGGAACGGCTGCGCCATGCGAGCTTGCAAGTGAAGCGATCTGTTGACATTCCGTTGAAACGACAACTTGATCAAATAAACCTGAAAGATTGGCGGTTTTAATTGCTCGCACCAACATGGGTACCCCAAAAAAATCACGAATATTTTTCTTAGATATTCGCTTACTTCCGCCACGTGCTGGAATTATCGCAATTCGCAATTTAATCTCCCAACACCTTCTCTAAAACAGCCACCACCTGATTTTGTTGTTCAATGGTCATGGTTTGAAACAACGGGATACTGATGGCTTCTTCGTAATAACGCATTGCATTGGGAAATGAATCGGCTAAAAAACCCATGTGTTGATAATAAGGCTGTGTATGCACAGGAATGTAATGCACATTCACCCCAATGCCTTGTTCACGCAGTGCATTAAAAACGGCTAAATGCGAGTGTTTAATTTGATTCAGTTTTAAACGAATCACATACAAATGCCGACTGGAATAACCATCAGGTAACTGCCACGGCAAAGTGACAGGCAAACTCTGAAGTAACTGATCATATCGCGTAGCAAACTGATTACGTGTTTCGACATAAGCATTTAAACGCTCTAATTGCGACAACCCCAATGCGGCTTGCAATTCAGTCATTCGATAATTAAAACCCAACTCAAGTTGCTGATAATACCAAGGGCCATGGGTTGTATGGGTCATTTCACTGTCGTCACGTGTAATGCCATGGCTACGCAATAGGCTCATTGTTTTGGCGAGCTGCGCCTGGTTGGTTAGCGCAACACCCCCTTCGGCGGTCGTAATAATTTTAACGGGGTGAAAACTAAACACGGTGATGTCGCTCAACTGGCCTGAACCAACTGGTTGTCCCATGTACTGTGCACCCACCGCATGCGATGCATCTTCAATCACTTTAAAGCCATAACGCTGTGCAAGCTTAGAAATAGCCAACAGGTCACACGGTTGCCCACACAAATGCACAGCAACAACGACTTTGGGTAAACACCCCGTTTGCTCAGCATGAATTAACTTTTTTTCAAGCGCAACAGGACAAAGGTTATAGGTACGCGCATCAATGTCTACAAAATCAACCTGAGCGCCACAATACAACCCACAGTTTGCAGAGGCCACGAAGGTAATTGGACTTGTCCACAACCAATCACCTGGCCCCAAACCCAAAGCCAGGCAGGCCAAATGCAAAGCCGATGTTGCACTGTTCATCGCCACGGCATGCTTGGCACCAGCATACTTGGCCAATGCCGATTCAAACAAGGGCACACAAGGACCTTGGGTTAAATAGTCAGAACATAATGCCGCAACAACTGCTTCAATGTCGGCTTGAGTGATGTCTTGGCGACCGTAAGGAATCATCAACTTAGATTTGCCCTATCTTCGATTGGTTTTTAGTAATCCAGTGTTTTAAGGTTTCGACACGCATCCAATCGGGGTTGTTGTCCGAGCTGTACACAAAACCATCACTCACCGGTTTGCCCCCATTGATACGAATGGGGTCGCTACTCCAATTGTGAATGGCCGGCAGAATTTTAAAATAATCTTCATATTCATACGTATGCAATGCATCTTCTGCACCAATCATTTGCTCGTGCAGCTTTTCACCAGGCCGAATTCCGATTGTTTTTAATTCAGCCTCTGGGGCAACCGCGCGGGCAATGTCGGTGACGCACATAGAAGGTATTTTTTTAACGTAAATTTCACCGCCTGCCATTTCATCAAATGCACGCCACACCAATTCAACGCCCTCTTCAAGCGTAATCATAAAACGCGTCATTCGCGGATCGGTGATTGTTAAAACACCCGTTTTAGCTTGTTGCATAAAAAAAGGAATTACCGACCCACGCGAACCCATAACATTGCCATAACGCACCACGGCAAAACGCGTATCTTGCGGGCCGCTGTACGAATTGCCTGAAATAAATAATTTATCGGAAACCAGCTTGGTTGCGCCATACAAATTGGCAGGGTTACTTGCTTTGTCAGTCGACAAAGCAACCACACGTTTTACCCCTTTATCAATACAGGCATCGACTAAATTCATGGCACCATGAATATTCGTTTTTACACATTCAAAGGGGTTGTATTCAGCGGTAGGCACAATTTTGGTGGCAGCGGCATGTACTACAAAATCGATGCCGTTGAGCGCACGCGACAATCGTTCTTTATCGCGCACATCTCCAATAAAAAACCGAACACGCTCATCATCACCATACAGTTTGGCCATTTCCCATTGTTTCATCTCGTCACGAGAATAAATCACCAATCGACGTGGGTTGTATTTTTCCAGCGTCAGTGGTACAAAAGTGTGACCAAAAGACCCTGTGCCGCCGGTGATTAGTATGGATGAGTGTTTAAGCATTTAGTTTGAATCCAACGAAGTGACGAATTGATACACGCTTTCTGCCGATAAACCATGTGCAGACAATACCTCATCATTTGTTCCGTGATGGGGTACTTGATTACCAACGCTTAAACGATGCAATTTAAAATTCGCCAAACCCAGTGCTGTTATTTCAGCGGCTAAACGATCGCCTTGTCCACCAATTGTAAAGTGATTATCCATCGAAATCACATGACGTACATCCTGAGTGGCTTGCTTCAACCACATCGCATTCACTTCATTTAACCAGGGTAAATTAATGACTCGAATGTGAAGCCCGGCACTTTCTTGTAACCGCTTTGCAGCCACACAAGCCAGTGACAGCATGACTGGCCCATAGGCGATGATCGCAATATCGCGACCCTCTTGAAGGGTAATGCCAACCCCTTTTTTTAACTGGTACGTTTTTGGCAATTCAAAAGGAATCAGGGTTGGCAAACTGACTAAACGAATGTAGGTGCTTTGTTGGTTCTGATTTAAAGCCCAGTCTAGCACCAGCGGCACTTCGGCTTCACAAGACGGCTCTAGCAACGTAAGCCCAGGCACAGCAGACAAAGTCGACAAATCGCGCACCGCTTGGTGCGAATGCCCAGGCCCGCCAGGCACAACCCCTGCCAATGAACCGACATAGACAATTTTTGTTTGCTCGGTCGCATTGGTATAAATTTGCTCGTTGGGCCTTGCCGACAAAAAACATGAAAAGGAATGCACAACGGGTAAAAGACCTCGTAGAGCCATGCCACCCGCCTGCGACACCATGTCTTGTTCTGCAATACCACATTCAACAAACCGATCAGGAAAAGCATGTTGAAAAGGGATAAGCCCTGTATCTAAAATTAAATCGGCATCAAATGCCACAATGTTTTTATTTTGCGTGGCTTGTTCAATCAAGGCTTTTGAATAGGCTGCAATTAAACGTTGCTGGCCGCTCATTTGAACGGTTTGTGGACGAACCACTTCTTCAAGGGCGGGCACTTGTTGGTTGAATGCATTAAATTGTGCATTAACACTTTCAATTAACTCTTGAACGGCCTTGGTATACGCTTCTTCTGAAGGGGCACCACTATGAAACTTGTACAGTTCAACATCCGAATCAATCGAAGTATGCTCCATCAATGAAACACCCTTGCCCTTGATGGTATCGGCAATAATAATTTTTGGCTTGTCCGTAATTTGCTTGGCAGCGGCAAGTGTTTGTGCAAACTGTTGCATCTGATTCCCGTTACAACGGCTCACATGCCAACCAAACGCTTTCAATTTACCCTCCAAGTCACCCAAACTACTTACCTTATCAACCAAGGTGTCCGACTGTAATTTATTGTGATCTACAATCACAATCAGTTCGTGCAATTGATGATTTGCCGCTGAAATCAGTGATTCCCAAAATTGACCTTCTTGCAATTCACCGTCACCGGTAAGCACATACACCTGAACAGGTTGTTTGTTTAAACGATTGGCCAGCACCATTCCTTTGGCTTTTGAAACCCCCATACCCAAAGAACCTGTATTGGCAATAATGCCTGGTGTTCTTACATCGGGGTGCCCAGGCAAACCGTCTTGCCGACGCAAGCGATGCAATAAATTAAAATCAAGCTGACCCATACCGACTAAGGTGCTGTAAAGCGCAGGCGCATCATGCCCTTTTGAAGAAAAAAACAAATTGCGTTCTGATTCTTTCGCAGAGCCAGTGAGATCCAGTTCATTCAGATGTAACCAAGCCATCATGTCCATGCTGCTGAAACTACTACCAATGTGACCAGAACCAGCTCTTGCGATCATATACAAGGTGTTAATACGCGACAAAGAAGCAAATAATTCTGCTTTTTTAATCGGTTGAATGGACAATTTCCGAACACGCTCAAATTCTTTCAGTGGCACATAAAACAATTTACCACTGACTTCAATACCGACTTGATCACCCATTAAATACTCCTTGCCTTTTTAATTTTTTATCTTGAAAGGGCCTTAGTTCGATGTGCGTAATCTGCGCCTTGCCAGCATTGATATAATGCTCGGCCAACACAAGGTCTTCGGGGTCATTGATGTCAAAACCTTCAAAACCCTCGCTGACAAAGGGCAACACCAATTCGCCTGCGATTGTGTTTGCTGTTAAAGGCAAATAAGACCAAGCAAACTCTAAACTTGCGTTCTGCACATAAATTTCTGGCAGCGCTGCATACTGGCTGCTGTGCCAAGGTGTGCCTTCATTTAAAAAAGGCATCACCGGAAACATGCTATCGCCCCGTAGAACCCACATTTTGCCGGGATGTTGTTTACATTTTTCGACAGCACGCAGTGAATGGGCATTTGCACTTTTACTAAAAATATTCCAAGCACGGCAAATGGTATCGGGTAAACGAAAAGGGCTTGTGGGTCTTAAAATACTAAATACATCAAATTCTCGACCTTGCGCACTCAACGCAGTCAGCAACCATTTAATCCAATCAATATCGGGCGACTTGTCTCCAGATATTTCTGGTCGACGTAAAAAAGGCACTTCAGCACCATAGTAATGCGCAATTTCCGCATACTGCTCGCAATCGGTTGCACAGATAACGGCATCAAACACTCCACTTTGCAAAGCAGCTTGAATGCTGTAGGCCAACATAGGATGACCCGCCAAAGGAAAGATATTTTTGTGTTCAATTCGTTTTGATCCAGATCTTGCTGGAATGAAGGCTACTTTTTTCACGCGATGACCAACAAATTAAATCCGTTTAAAAGTATAATTTCGCGCGGCTGCACCTTTGTTTTGCCGACGAATACCACTGTGATTGGGCACCTGATCAAATGAATGATCGACCACCAAACCCAGATTAAGCAACCGCGACTGCCAATAAGTAAACTCTTTGTTGTTGTTAAATTCAATTAACATCGATTGCAGCGTGTTGTTTGACAAGGTTTGAAGCATGCCGTTTAGAATGTCTGTTTCATGGCCATCCACATCAATCTTGATAAAGCTTGGCACCGGAAAGCCATTGTCTTGAATTAAAGAATCTAAGGAACAACTGAGAATCTTTTCTTCTCTAAGACTTTCATAGGCTTGACCCAATTCATTCACGGGCTGCCTAATTTGCGCCCCTGAATTACCCACACGTAAATCACTTAAAAACAAAGAAACCAACCCGTTTTTTTCGGCCAATGCCAAATTAAACGGGTACACATTTTTATAATCGTTGGCCCAAATATTTTTTTGCAACGCATTAAAATTATTTGAAACCGGCTCGAATGCATACACAGAAAGCGATTGCAATTGGTGCGCAGCGTACAACGTATAAATGCCAATATTGGCACCGATGTCAAAAAACACAGACTTACCTGCCCCTGTGTTTTGGCTTTTTTTCACACAATCATCTATCCAAGCAATGGTTTCGGGTTCTTTTTCAAAAATAGATTCTACACGATACTTTTCTAAGTCACCCGCAACCTCGAAACACAGTTGATTGTCGAATACACACATTTGGCTCATTTGCGTCCCTTTTTAAATTGTTGCTTCACGCACCAAAACAGATATATTTTTTAACTCGGAATACACGTCAAGCGCCTCAACCCCAGGTTCACGTGTGCCGTTGCCCGAAGCACCAAAACCACCAAACGGCATATGGGGCTCACTGCCATAAGTGCCCATATTCACATTAGCAACACCCGCTTTAACATGCTGCGCAAACCACATTGCACGATCCACATCACGGGTATGAATTGCAGCCGTTAGTCCATATTCTGTTGAATTAGCAACTTGTAACGCATGCTGCAAATTTTCCACCGGATGCAATACAGCCACAGGGCCAAAAATTTCTCGAGTACTTAAATCGGCTGTGATGGGTAAACGATCGATCAGTGTAGGCTGAATATAATAGCCGTTGATTAAATGATCTTGCCTTGCTGCAGCACCACCACACAGAACGCGACCCCCTTCAGAAACCGCGATTTCAAGCGTTGATAAAATACCTTTATACTGGCGCTCGTTAATCACTGGCCCTAAGTCACACCCTTGCTCAACACCCAGTTTTAAAGTCTTCACCTTTTGAACGAATCGATCGCAAAACTCTTGGTACACCGAGTGAAACACTAAAATACGACTACCCGATGCACAACGCTGACCCGCATTACTAAAGGCAGACAAAGCAGCCCAGTGTACGGCTTGATCTAAATCCGCATCGTCACACACCACAAATGGATTTTTACCGCCAAGCTCTAAAGAAACCCTCGCCAAACGCTGCCCTGCAACTTGCGCAATCCAACGACCCACCGCTGTTGAACCCGTAAAACTAATGACTTGTCCACGCTCATCTTCGACCAATGCTGCACCAGCCGTTTGACCACGCCCCTGAATTACATTGAACACGCTGGCAGGCACACCCGCTTCATGCAAAATTTTAGCAAACAAATGCGCAATTTCTGGCGCATCTTCGGAAGCTTTGAGTACAACCGAATTGCCACAAATTAATGCCGGAAATGTTTTCCAGGCTAAATT
>DIYC01000137.1:49790-56112 GCA_002428895.1 Burkholderiales bacterium UBA6064
AATGTTTTCCAGGCTAAATTGGCGATCGGCGTATTGGCAGGCACAATTAAACCCACTACACCACGAGGTTGCCGAACGGTATGGCTGTATTTGTTGGGCATACCCGATGTTAATGAACGCGAATACAAACGAGCACCCTCACCGGCAAAAAATTCAGCTTGTGCAATGGCTGCCCCAACTTCACCGTTTGCATCACCAGGTGGCTTACCCGTTTCTTCTGCAACACAAAGCGCCAATTGATTGGCATTCGCTTTCAAAGTGGAAGCCACGTTAAACAAAACTTTCCCGCGTTGAACCGGTGTTAACTTTGACCAGACCACAAAACCTTCTACCGCAGCGGTAATTGCTGCATGCACATCGGCTGCGCTTGAGTCTGCAAATTCTGACATCACTTGACCCGTATGCGGATTAAATTTTTTAAGCCAACACGCTGTGCTAGGCTGTTTTTCTTGACCTTTAATCCAATTTGGAATTTGATTCAACACGAATTACCCTTAAAAAATACTCATTAAATTGCAGTCCAACCACCATCGATAACCAAGTTTGAACCAATCATATACTGCGACGCCTTGCTGGCCAAAAATAATACTGCGCCGTTATACTCCGACGAATTTGCCATTCGACCCACTGGAATACGACCACAATACGCTTCAAGAAAATGCTCATCTTGTTGATTAAACACACCCGCAATGGTCAAGGTGTTGACGCGAACATTTTTTTTGGCCCAATACACTGCCAAATATCGACTTAAATTGAGCAAACCCGATTTTGACACGGCATACGCAACAGGCTTAGAAAAAACCTCACCGCGCTCGCGACGATATTCATACAAACTTTGGTCTGGCGAAACAACGCCATAAATCGAAGCCACATTGATAATTGAGCCACCCGCATGTTCTGCCATAGCACCACCAAAAACCTGGCAACAGAGGTGCGCCCCTTTTAAGTTGACATTCATCACCTTATCCCAGGAAGCTTCGGGATAATCCTCAAAAGGGCCATTTTCTTCTAGCGGCGCAGAAGGCGGCGAATCGATTGCCGCATTGTTCACTAAAACAGTGGGCACACCCCATTTGGATTGAATGTGTTGGAGTGCATTTTCTAAAGTTATTTTACGAGTTACATCGGCCTCGCAAAATAAAAAATTGCTAGGAAATTGCTCAGAAAACTGAATACAGACTTCAGACTGTTTTAAGTCGATACCCACCACGGTTGCACCACACTCTAAAAAAGTCTTTGTATATTCTGCCCCCAGCTGGCCTGACGCACCAGTAACCACCACAATTTCTTTTGATACATCGAATAAAGTTTGATTTAGCATGTTGCATTCAATCCAGTTTTTGTTTGTGCATGATAAATCATGTCGCACAGTTCTCGAACAGCCCCAAAACCACCTGGTTTTTTGGTTTTAAACAAAACATAAGGATCAACCTCTTCATAGGCATCTGCAACGGCTACTGGGAACCCCACCACCTGAAATGCAGGAATATCATTGATGTCATTACCCATAAACAGTGTATTTTTTAAATTCACAGACAACTCGTGGCAAATTGTTTTGATGGCCAAGGCTTTATCAGCAACGCCTTGCACACAAGGAACCTTTAACTTATTGGCCCTTACCATCACAACGGGATTTTCTTCGGTTGAAACAATATAAAGGTGCACACCAATTTGTTTTAAACGTGACAAACCCAGGCCATCGCTGCGCCAACATTGTACGGATTCAACACCTTGTTGGCTCACCAAAACCGTGTTGTTGGTGAACACACCGTCAAAGTCGAATACAACCAATTGAACTTGCTGAAGCTGTTGATTCGTCAGCATTAGCATTCAATATCTTCGAAGCGAATAATTTCATCACGAAAAATAGTACGTTTTGCAATACCACCAATCACCTTATTGGATTCTCGAACAGGAATATACTTAGTTTGAAAAATTCGACCCGATAGCTTTTCAAGTGTGATTTTTTCGCCCACCTGAATATCATCATAAGCAATGAGAGACTTACCCAATTTTTTAAACACAAACTCATTACCCAAATCCTCTTCAGACTTAGGTGGCAACATATGCCGAACACGATTAATATCGCGCGCAAATTTTCTGAAACCTTCAGGCTCTAATGCAAAACTGTGATCGGTTCCCTTCCATGCACGATTTAACGTGACATGTTTTTCAAAGACACGGGCACCATGTAAGTAGGCAACTGGGCCAGAAAGTGTGCCGTTAAAATGATCGGACGAGCCAATGGTACACTGAGGAAAGGCTTCAATTAACTTTTGAATATTCGATAAGCCCAACCGATTGTATTCGCACGGATACTCAGAAACACAATGTAAAACAGCAATTTGATCGTGATGCCCCAACAGCACCTCAACACTTGAACGGATTTGATCAAATTTACCGCCACCCACACTCATCACGACCGGCTTATTCATTTTTCCAATTCGATTAATGAAAGGCAGGTTTCCTAGGTCGAACGAGGCGATTTTTAAAATATCCACATCGATATCGCGCAACAATTCTAGGCTGGGTTCATCGAACGGTGTCGACATAAATTTAACGCCGTGTTTAATACAATCTGCTTTTAAAATCGGCAACCATTCTGGTTTTAATTCAAGTTTCTCTCGATGTGCCCCATAAGTTTCAGCAAATGCATTTTCACTGGCATAAGGCGCTTCATATGCCTCTTTGGAAAACAAATATTGATTGTTACGAGTTTGGAATTTAATTGCATCTGCACCCTCGAATGCAAAAATACGAATGTATTCACGCGCACACTCTAAATCACCTTGGTGATTTTGACCCACCTCTGCAATCACAAAAGGATCGCCATTTTTACAAGTTTCTTTAAACATATACCCCCCAAGTTCAGCAAATTTTAGGCTACAGCATTCATTGTTGGAATCTGCAAACGATTAAACGCACGATGGCCCGCCATTAACTCATCGTAACTACCTTGCTCGACCAATTGACCACTTTCAATCAAAAACACGACATCACAAACCTTTAAAGTAGATAATCTATGGGCAATCATCACGATTGTAATTTGGTGGTTTAATGCTTGCACCGCAGCCATGACGACAGATTCTGTTTTGTTATCGAGCGCAGAAGTGGCTTCGTCAAACACCAAAACCTCTGGATTATTGTAAAGGGCACGGGCAATTCCAATGCGCTGGCGTTGACCACCCGACAAACGAACACCCCGCTCACCCACTTTGGTTTGGTAACCCAGTTCCAATTGCTCGGCAACAAAGTCGTGTAAATTCGCAATTCTTGCAACTTTTTCAACTTGTGCCAAATCAATTTGATCGCTAGGCACACCAAAAGCAATATTGGCAGCAATGGTGTCATCGACTAAAAAAATGGACTGCGGAACATAACCTATTTTTTGTTGCCATAATGACTTACAGGCGTGTATATCAACACCATCGACTCGAATTTGCCCAGAAACCGGTGACAACAAACCTAAAAGCAAATCAGCTAAGGTGGTTTTACCCGCACCGCTAGAACCCACAAAACCCACGGTAGAACGCGCAGGTAGATTAAACGAAAGTTGATTCAGCGCCATACTTGAATGCCCAGGATACGCATAAGAAACACGATCAAACTCGATGGCATAGTCAACTGTAATTTTTTTTGAAGCATCACATAAGTCACTGAAATCGTAATTCACTTGAGCACCGCTTAACATGTCGTTGTGCAAATGATTCACCGCATGATGCGCAAAGCGCAAAGTACTTAAATTGCTATACACCTGCTGCATCGCGGGCATTAAGCGATACGTTGCAAAGGCATATAAAGAAATGAAAGGCAACATTGCTGGCATACTTGATGAAGACTGAAGCACCATCAGCAACAACAACAAAATTGCCCCACCAAACACGAGTATTTCAAGCAAATATCGTGGAATTTGTGTGGCTATTTGTACATACGATTTATTAAAGGCAAACGCCTTAGCAGGCGCTTCAAAACGTGACAAAAAAGCCTGTTCAAGGCCATGCAATTTAATTTCTTTAATGCCACCAAAGGCTTCGTTAACAATTGAAAAACGTTCTTTATTGGCTTGAACTCGATTTTGCCCAAACCGCATTAACCGTGCACGCAACCCTAAATAAATTAAACCGTAAGCAACCACGACAAAAGCAAATGAAGAAAGCACTAAAATCGGATTTACAGCAATCAACAAAATCACAATAGCAGCTACCAACGCAGCCTGCGCAATCAAATTGAGCAAAGGCAACAAAGCCTCAGCAATCACTTGATCGACTTCGCTTAACACCGTTTTACCTAAATCGCCACTGTGGCGATTTAAAAACCAATCGTAAGGTTGTCGCAAATATTTTTCGACCAACCGCTTACTGATGGAGTATTGTGCAAAATAAGTAAAGCGCACCAAACACCAGGCGGTCAACGCTTTAAACAGCGTTGACCCAATAAAAAAAATAAAAAAAACAACCCCAAAAAACACCTGAAATTCTTGCGTGCCTTTAAAATTTAAAGGCTCAAAAAACACCGATAAATGGACATTATTCAAGACCAACGATGGGTCTGACAGCACGGCAACAAAAGGCATAATCGATGCGACACCAACCGCCTCAAACAACGCCATTAAAAGCACCAAGCACAACAATAAAGCAGCCTTACGGCGCTCACTCAATGTTAGCAACGCATAAAGTTTAGCAACTGTATTCACAGCCCACCTTCTTGCACCTGAAACAGCACAGCAAAGTCAAATTATTTAACTGCGTCACGATTTAACTCTTCTTCTAACCGCTTAAGTTCTGCCTTCAACAAAGCGTACTCTCTTTTTTTTCTATCCAAAAAACGACGACTGATCTCTACCTTTTCTGCAATACCACGCGGAGTTAACAAGTACAAGTACGCTTTTTTATTATCGCTACTTAAAAAATTACCGGCTTTAAGCAGCCCTTTGTCTTTTAAAGCCCTCAGAATATAATTCACTTTGCCAAGACTTACACCCAGGTGGCTTGCCATTTCACGCTGTGAAATTCCAGGGTTATCATCAATCATTCTAAGAATGCGACAACGAATTTCTTCTCGTTGTTGTGCAGGCGAAAGACTCAAGCTTTTTTAATCAAGGCAAAAAGGTTATGAATGACAAATCAAGTAAACTAATGATTGATTTGGGCAGGCTACCGCCCTGCTGCGTACCGCTCAGCATTCGGCAAAATTCTAATTTGTTCAAAATTGAACATTCACTATACGCGATAAAAAAAACATTCCGTGCTCACTCACAAAAAAATTCACGTTTAATTTGCGTCACACACAAACCTTTTCAAAAAAAGTTCACCCAGTTACCTGGCATAGCAGCATCGTCAGTTATGCTTAGAACCAGTCTTCTTTCGGAGTTTAAAACATGCTCACCCCTATTCTTATTGCAGGCGGTTCTGGTTCAAGGTTGTGGCCGATGTCGCGGCACCAATTCCCAAAGCAATTTTTAAACTTGCAAGGGCAATTAACGATGCTGCAAAGTACGTTAATGCGTTTGTCTTCATTAGAACATAACCCCGCCACCATTATTTGCAACGAGGAACATCGCTTTATTGTTGCTGAACAACTGCGTCAGCTTGACACCGCAAAGGCCAGCATTATTCTTGAACCGGAAGGAAAAAACACAGCACCCGCTATTGCCTTGGCAGCATTTCACGCGCTCACCACTGGCAAAGACCCCTTGTTGCTGATTTTAGCAGCCGACCATTTAATTCAAAACGAAAAAGCATTTTGTGACGCAGTGAAAACTGCCGAAACAATTGCTGCCACCAACAAGCTGGTGACCTTTGGCATTGTGCCCACCAGCGCTGAAACAGGGTACGGGTATATTCGCCAAGGCCGAGCATTAGAAAATACACTCAGTTTTGAAGTCGCTGAATTTGTTGAAAAGCCCGACGAATCGACCGCCCACCGGTACTTTAAAAGCGGTGAATTTTTATGGAACAGCGGCATGTTTTTATTTCGTGCCAGTACGTTTTTAAATGAATTGCAAACCCATCAGCCCGACATGTATCACCACTGTGAATTGGCTTATGTCCACAAAAGCCATGACCTAGATTTTATTCGTATCCATCATGAACATTTTAAAGCATGCCCTGCCAATTCGATCGACTACGCAGTCATGGAAAAAACCAAACACGCAGTGGTAATACCCACCGACTGTGGATGGACAGACGTAGGCAGTTGGTCATCGTTGTGGCAAGTCTCTGAAAAAGACGAAAACGGCAATGTACTCACCCAAGACGTGATCGCGAAAAATTGTACCAACTCGTTGTTTCGTACCGAAGGCAAACTCATCGCTGCGATTGGA
>DIYC01000137.1:56329-59757 GCA_002428895.1 Burkholderiales bacterium UBA6064
TAACTCATCGCTGCGATTGGACTTGACAACGTGATTGTGGTCGACACCAAAGATGCCACACTGATTGCAGCACAAAACCAAGTGCAACAAGTCAAGCAGATTGTTGAGCAATTAAAAGCACAAGGACAAAGCCATTGGTTGCACCATCGCGAAGTTTATCGGCCTTGGGGTAAATACGATTTAATTGATGGCGGTGAGCGTTTTCAAGCCAAACGAATTACCGTGAACCCCGGTGAAAAACTCTCGTTACAAATGCACCACCACCGCGCAGAACACTGGATTGTTGTCAAAGGCACCGCCAAAGTAACCCGAGGTGACAGCGAATATTTAGTTTCTGAAAATCAATCCACGTACATTCCGCTCGGCGAAAAGCATTCACTTGAAAACCCCGGAAAAATGCCGCTAGAAATGATCGAAGTACAATCGGGCGCATATTTGGGCGAAGACGATATTATTCGGTTTGCAGACAATTATGGCAGGAAGCAAGTGGGTTAATTCACTGAAATAAATCGACAAATACCATTCATCCATTAATTGTCACAAAATTGCACACGCTTTTATCGGGCCAGGCTATAAACAAGAGCTAATACATTGAGGCATGGTGCGCACCATCGTTATTCACACACGAATCACACCGCATCACGATGAAAGCGTTGCATCTAAAAAAACAAAAACAAGGGAAACAGTATCTAATTTTCTGATCAAGTCAGTGATGCGTTGAGCAATCTACTGTTTCAATCAGCACCAAACTGATTTTTAATTCGTTGCTGAAATATGCGAGCTAACTTAATTCTTCAGGAACTAATTCCTATTCAAGTTTACCAAATAGCTTTGGATGTTAAAAAATTTGATTTTTCCCCTTGGAGTTCTCATGAATAAAGTTGTTTTGTTGGCATTGGCACTGTTTATGTCTGTCCTATCTAATCCAGCCGTAGCTGGCGTTTGCTGGGATTGTAAAATCGAGTCTATGTCATCTGGGGTGGGTGCCGTCTGCAACGGCACCGAGTCTTGCGTTCTCATTCGGTTAATCCGAGGCATTCATGCATTTAATCCCGCTTCCTGCTCTACCAGCCCAAATTGGCATTTTGTTCTTGATACCGCCACCCCTGCAGGGCGTACCTTGTATGCACAGCTTTTAATTGCCCAACAAACAAAGCAACCCTTTGCATTCCTTGGTTCAGGATCTTGCACTTTATCAGCAGGCAGCGAAAACCTGATTCGAGGTTACAACCCTTGGTAAAAATCATAAAGCCAGTTGTTTCGAATTTTTTGATGAAAGGTTTGCAGTATTAGCATGATCAATGTTTTTCAAACTCACCCTAGATATAGGGTATTCAAGCTACTTGTTGGCGTATTACAAACAATCAGCGTAAGCGTTTTGTCATTGTACGTATCAACGGTATTTGCCAACACAATTCCTGATATTTTTACCGACCCACAAGTAGGAAACCTAAGAACGTACGAGAATTCTTTCAATCAAACTGAACTGATCGACCCGATGTCAGGTCAATTAACATTGCAATACAAGGACATTGTAATACCAGGCAACAATGGCCTAGATCTGATTGCAACCCGCACCTATAAATCGTTACAGAGCCATCACAGCGCAGGAAATGTGACGACATCAGGAGGCATCGCTGTACTTCTTCATGGTGTGGCTTATGATGCCAGGCCATGGGCATCCGCCTTAGGGGCAGGATGGGATATGCATTTTGGTCGTATTTATACCAGCCGACTTGAAGGCACACAACAAGCCGATTGTAGGCGAGGCGAAGCTTTTGGTATTGTCAACCCCGTTTTAGAACATGCAGACGGTAGCCGACACACCATGTATAACGCGACGGGCAATGATTATGCATTCATTTCCAAAGAACGCTGGGTTATGAAATGTGAGGCCAATGGAAAAGTTCTGGTTTATTCACCGAATGGGCTCACTTACACTTTTGGTTATTTTACGCAAAAAACTTTTGGTGACAATCAAGGAGGTAGTTATGCTGCCTATCATGCCACTGAAATTTCAGATTTAAACGGTAACAAAATTCGAATCGACTATCATCAATCAACCAATCAAGGTCTCATTCACAAAGCTTACTTTGAAGGCCAAGAATCAAAAGGAATTGAGTTTACCTATATCGAACAAGGTAAACCCGGCAAATACCTTCTTTCTCAAATTTCAGCCAACGGGCAAACCTGGCAGTACAGTTACGCAGCCAGCCCAAGAACAGAGAATGATTTTTATTTTTTAACGCAGGCAAAACCACCCGTTGGTAATGCCTTTGAGTTTGCTTACAACGTAGGCAGCGAATCGCCTGGCGCACACACCTTAACTGGAATAACAACGCCAGGTGGCGCAACTGTACGATACAACTACGGATACATGACTTGGGATTTCATTCGAGTAGGAGGATCATTGGTTGCTTCAGTCACCTCTGCCGTTATCACAAATAAAACAGTAAGCGGTAGCGGAACAGCAAATGGATCATGGGTTTTTGCTTACGACACCAATGAAATCGAATCTGCAACAACAATTACCAACCCAGATCTTTCTAAAATTGAATATCGCTATTTTGCCAAAAGACAAAGTGCTGGCGAAGTTGGTGTTTGGGCGTTGGGATTGATGCGATCCAAAAAATATTTGGACCCCAACAATCAAATTCTTCGACATGAAGAATATTCATGGGCCAAACAAGAAATTTCAAATCAAAATGTTTGGCGTGATTTAAACACTAAAGACGACTACGTCTATTTTCCTTTATTGACACAGAAAAAGATTACTCAAGATCAAAAAACATATACAACAACCCAAAGCAATTTTTCTGACTACGGCCAAGCCAGCACAATTACTGAAAGTGGAACTGAAAACCGAACAACCCAGTTGACTTATCAGAATTTAACCAATCTTACTGTAGGACAATGGAAACTAAACCTAATTAAAACACAAACAACCTCGAATGTTCAGGGTCAAAAAACATTTAACTACGATGACATTGGTCAATTAATATCCAGCGACATCTATGGTGTCACCGAGCACTTTACCCGTTGCAGCAACGGCGAAACTGCCTTACACACGAATCCGAATGGCAATAAAACACAGTATGATTGCAACGCATACCAAAATGGCATCCCAAAGGTAGAACGCTTGGCACACGGCAGCGCCGATGAAGTGGTCATTACGCGAGCTGTGAATCATACAGGCACTCTTGAGTCGGAAACCCGCAATAGCAAAATTACCCGCTACACTTATGACAACCTAAATCGTATTGTTGGCATTCACACACCCAGAACCGACGACAGCAACATTTCAATTGCATGGAATGCTGCGGGCACACAACGCACTTTAACTCGAGGCACTTATACTCACTTACAAACTTTTGATGGTTTAGGACGTTTAATTGCAAACAAAGATGAACCTGATTAGCACCTTACCT
>DIYC01000170.1:0-3588 GCA_002428895.1 Burkholderiales bacterium UBA6064
AAATTCGATTTTGAATTCGCAATGCTTGTCAGGTTCGATCGTGTAAAACCAAGCTCGGTCACATTGGAGAATTGATCACGCAAAATCATGTCAAACGGGGGTAATTTTTTTTCAATAGGGGGCATGGCGTAGAACCTAATAAGACAGATGCATGATCTTGGCAGGATCAGCGCATGATTAAAAAACTAAGTGATTTTTTAATCAGAAAGGTTCATTGTCGGATTGAGTAACTCCCTAGCTTATCGATAACTCTCATTACCCATTGCTGCGCACAAATACGTCAAGTTACTGTCATGCAGTTTCGTAAATGAACGGAGGGGATTATTAAAAACTTCTTCGTTGAATAAGATTGCGTAATACTTCAATAAAAGTAATTCAACTTAATGCAGAACTTTCTTGGTTTTGAAGAAAGGTTTTGAGTGAAAGTTTACCTGATTCAGTTTGCTTCACTTTGTGGCTTAAATCTAGAGATAATTTTTTGTTTGCTAGGTTTACACTGAAGCTGGCTAGCATCTCCAGTACCGCTTGTAATTTAGGTTGTTCTAATCGTTTACCTACAGTAATAAACAACGCTGCATTGTTTAAATCAATTTCAATTTTTTCATGGTCTTCTTCCATGAGTAGGATATTCGATCGGGAAAACAGGTCAAGAATTGATACTCTCAATTTAGGTTCATCTTTAGGCATTACATTTAAATCAACCAAAACCATATCGGGTACAAGGTCACGAATTTCATTAGGGTTGGTAGCTGTTATTATATTTAAATTGGGAAAATAGGCCTTACACAAATTTTGGTAAGCCATCGACTTGAGAGGATAATCGGTTAGAATTAAAATTAAACCATTATGTACGCTGATCAAGTTAAATTCCTTGTGTTAAATAATTCTCGAAGAATGATCTAACAATAATAAGCGACTAACTACTACCTTTTCGGGTTAACACTCCGGTGACTCTGAGTGATGTATTAGTAGTTAGATTAATTAAAACGGCCTAACAAAAAAATACTTTTATCTTTGTTAAGCCGGTTCAGTTTCGTTCTGTTGTGCGAAAACGAATTAGCCAAAACGTCCTAAGCCATTGGCAACCGCCTGCATCGACATCACAATTGCAGGAATTAAATGATCTGCTTGTTCAGTTCCAATTTCCTGGGTTGCGTGCAATAAATTCGCTTGCATCACATTGGCTCGGTGGGTCACTTCGTTTCTAATCTCTAAGGTTTCGCGTTTTTCAATCCGAGTCTCGAGTAATATTGACTGCTGCTTAATTCGATTAATTTGACGCACGGTTTCGGTGTATTCGTTTTTAATTTGATTCAAAATTTCGCGGTTATTGTTTGTGGCAGGTGTGTAGAGTTCAAGAATATTCATGTCAGCACGAGCCAGTGCCATTTCGGTGCGATCAACCAAATTTGTAAAAAATGGCCAATTTTGGTACATGTCTTGAAGTTGTGTCAGTGCTTTTTGGTTTTCAGCTAAATTGCCTCCTTCAGTCAATTGCTTCAGTGCGGTGCCTGTGCCAAAAAAGGCGGGTACATTGGCACGTGATTGGTTCCAGCAAGCTGTCCAAGGTATAGCCCTTAGCGAATCTAAATTCAAGGTCTTTTCAGCTTTCCTAGCGGCTGGTCGGCTTCCAGCATTCGAATGCTTAACAAAGTTGATGGGTGTGCTTTGTTGATAAAAAGTGGGGGTATTGGGGTTTTCATATAACTCACGATACTTAGCACGGGCAAAATTAGCTAGTTTATCCATGATGAGTTCATGGGTTGCAAACTGCTGGTCTGCGCCCGTGGTGATGCCACTCATGGTGGCGCTCACCATGTCACTCAAATTGGCTGTGGCCACGTCAATCGTGCCAAACTTATCAGCCACTTCTTCGCCTTGCTCTGTTTGACGAAAACCATTAATAAGCGATAAGCCATCGTGTACTGCAATTTCATCATGATAATTTTCGCCCGCACCACGTCCTTCTGTGCCGCCTCGGCCGTGAAAAAATTGAAGTTCTACGTTAAATTGTTTTGCTGTTTGCATCATTTCTTGAGTGCCTTTGTACACGGCCCAGTTGGATGAAGCTGAACCATCTAGACGGTTACTGTCTGAATAACCCACCATCACCATTTGTGGCTTACCTGCTTGAATTAAATTGTTTTGATACCAATCAAATGAGAGTATTCCACCTAAAATCACGGAAGCGTTTTCAAGATCCGCGACTGTCTCGATAAGACCGACAATATTCATGTCTAAATGTTGATCACTGGCTAATCCCACATGTTTAAGTAACAGCATGACTTCCAGTAAATCGCTCACTGTTTCGGTATTGGCGGTGATGCAGTTACCCAAAGCTTCTTTACCAAATTGATCTTGCAACATTTTATAAGAATTAATCAATTGCATTTCTTGCGTAAAAGCAGGATCATTGTTGTCCAGCATATTCACTTCTAATGTTAAATCAGGATTTGTAATTAAATTTTTCAGTAAAGTTTGCTTGGCTGGTTCATTCAATGATGTATAGTTGCTTTCAATTCCATTTTGTTGAAGTAACGTGGCAATCGTTTTTTCATTAATTGCGCTGTTTTGTCGAATATCCGTGGTAGCACCGTAAAAGCCCGCAGTCTTGATGTCAAGAATTAAATGCTCCAATTTAGTTTGAGCGATTTGTTGCTCATTGGCGCTGAGCTCACTCAGGTCGATTGCTTTTAAATCGGTAATTAGCTCCTGTGCGTTGTCGTAACCACCATTTGCCGACAGCAAGTTGCCCTCGGCGATGTTCGTGCGTGTGGTCATAATCTTTGAGTAAATCATATGGGCAATTTGATTCTGATTGCCTTTGGCCAATAAAGACCGAAGATTCATCCGACCTTCTCGTTGACCAGTCAGTGCTCCCAGTGCGTCACCCGAATAGCGATTTTTTGCAGGGCTAAGTTTATAGGCATAACTTTCTAATGCGGTATCGGCATGCTGTTCGACGACTTGACGCAATACATCGGCAGTCACAAAAGGATTGCCATCACGATCCCCAGCAACCCAGTTGCCGACCGAAACCAAGGGTTTATCAAGAGTTGATTCCCCCAGTTTGGAAAGCTCTTCATTAATTGATTTATGCACACGATGTGCTGATTTATGCATGTTTCCAATAGCTTGTCGGTAATTGAGAGCTTCTTCATGAACTTTGGGTGGTTTGCTAATGGGGCCTTGTTCACGATGCAAGGAATGAAGCATTTCTTGATCTAACGTTTCATCGGTGGTTAGTTCAGCTTGCTGAATAATGTTGTAAGCTTGAGGCCTAGTTAAGTTGGTAGGGTGAGCAGTAAACACTGGTGAGATTGTTAGTTTTTTAATATTCTCACTTAAACTGCCTGAACTTTGACTGTGACGAATAAAGGCATTGGCGCGATCATGCAATATTTCCTTAGACTGTTCGCGATTTGACTTATATTGGTTTTCCGCACCTCTTAATACCATCGCTTGGCCATTTAAGTAACCCATGGTCGCCGTTAAAAGATCAGCATTGTTTAAATTGTTTTCAATAAAATATTGGGCTGCCTGAAACAGGGAATTGGGGTCATCAGTGGGTAAGCTTTCAAAATAATT
>DIYC01000170.1:3763-4490 GCA_002428895.1 Burkholderiales bacterium UBA6064
GGGTAAGCTTTCAAAATAATTCACAAACTGTTGAAATGTGAGCGCATCAAACGGTGATAAATGGGCGGCCACGCGTTCGGCCAACACCGCTTTGCTGTTTTGCAAAAGTCGCTGCATGTTGTTTGCCATCACTGTTGTCATTGGCCTGGTTGCCTGAGTAGAACCGCTGGATGAGGAGTTGGCAAATGACTCAAGTGAAGAGTTTGGGGTCATTCGGATTGAGGAAGTAGCCGTTAAATCGGGCATTTGTTTTCTCCGTTATTCTTGGGTTTATAGGAGAAATAAATACTAGACGAGCACAATAAACTAAGTGGTACCACTTAGTCACATAGAGTGATGGGCTTGGTTCCTGCTCGTTTAGCCTTTAAGATGCAACGAGTATTTGTTTTCTAAATGCAGGCTTAGTCGTTTTAATTAAAAATACTCAAGTAGTGAGTGGTTTCAGTATCTGCATAAGTTCGAATTTCTTTAAAAGCTCTTCCGTTCTGTCACCGTAAGCCAGTGTTTGGCTTATTAGTGGTACACGTTACTTAATTTTAAAATTTCAAAATAGTATCGGTAGCTTGCTCTGTCATGAAGTTCACCTTCAAATTCAATCGGAGCCCAGTTTGCTTGTTTTGCAAGAAATAAAATTTGTCTGGCTTTCTTAATTTCGGGGGTGGTCCGGTTTTAAACTTGGTGAGTAGTGTTTTATTTTTTTTGGTGGAGTTTTACCACACATATAAAA
>DIYC01000118.1 GCA_002428895.1 Burkholderiales bacterium UBA6064
ATGAATTGTCTGACGAGATTGGTGCTGAGGTTGGCGGTGCTGTTAAAAATATCATGGCGTTGGCGACGGGT
The DNA here is from genome assembly GCA_002428895.1 of Burkholderiales bacterium UBA6064. Lineage (GTDB taxonomy): Bacteria > Pseudomonadota > Gammaproteobacteria > Burkholderiales > Burkholderiaceae_B > Limnobacter. Next base: position 72 of record DIYC01000118.1, read on the forward strand.
ATTTCTGATGGTTTGGGTCTGGGGTTGAATGCTCGGGCTGCTTTAATTACTCGGGGTTTAGCGGAAATGTCGCGCTTGGCTGATATTTTGGGTGCGCAATCTGAAACACTCAATGGCCTTTCTGGTTTAGGTGACCTAACCTTAACGTGTACCGGCGACTTATCTAGAAATCGCCAAGCTGGATTTAAGTTGGCGCAAGGTAAATCGCTGAATCAAATTTTACAAGAATTAGGCCAAGTGGCAGAAGGTGTTCGTTGTGCCCCAGTAGTGCTTGATTTGGCGAACACCCTCCAAGTGAGTATGCCGATTGTGAAAGTGGTTAATGCGATGTTGTTTGAAGGTTTGTCGCCGACTGATGGGGTCACTCGTTTACTTTCTAGGCAAGTGAAGCATGAATTTGGTGAGTAATCTTTATTCTTCCGTGTGGTCTTATCTGTGTATTGTGCGCCTTTTATCTGTTTGCTGCGCCCGTAAATTGTTGTTGTCGCCAAGCCTCATATACAGTCACTGCAACCGCATTTGATAAATTCAGTGACCTGCTATTTTCAAGCATGGGTAAGCGCAATAAGTGTTCAGGAATAAACCAGTCTTTGATGTGTTGTTCTAACCCTTTGGTTTCATTGCCAAAAAATAATAAACAATCTGGGTGTAAGGGTTGTTGGCTGGGTGCGGCATTACCTTTGGTGGTTAATGCATAACAGGCTTCTTTAAGCGGCTTGCGTTGCTGTAAAAATTGTTCCCAGCTTGAGTGAACTTGAAGCGAAGCAAATTCATGATAATCAAGACCAGCGCGTCGCATCTTCTTGTCGTCTAACGGAAATCCAAGTGGTTCAACTAGGTGAAGTGATGCACCCGTATTGGCGCAAAGACGAATAATATTGCCTGTGTTAGGCGGTATTTCAGGATGGACTAAGATGACTTCAATCATGAGGTGGTTTGTTAAAAATTACTCAATCGATACAAAGGGTTCAGGTGTTCTGCTAATTGCTAAATGATGAAACTGAGTTGCGCCTGCTTTCATGCAAGCCGACATGCAGGCTTTTAAGGTGCTGCCTGTGGTGATGACGTCATCGACAATCCCAATAATTAAGGTGGGGTTTAGTTTTTCTCTACACAACATCACATGGTCTAAATTGGATTGACGCTGTTCTTTGCTTAAATCGGCCTGACTGGGTGTTTCGTGAATTTTAATGAGTACGTTGTTCATGACAGGCCTATTCAGTGCTTTGGAGAGATGATCTGCAATAAGTTGTGCTTGATTGTAGCCTCTGTGTTTTAATTTTTCTGGGCTGATTGGTGTTGGAATTAAAACATCGGGTAAGTCCTTTTTGTTGAGTAATAATCGATGCGCCAGTAGGTCAGCAAGCATCATGGCAATCTCGGGTTCGTTGCCGTATTTAAGTCTTGTAATCCAGTTAGACCAAGGCGGAATATAATCACACAATACGGAAGTTTTAATTTGTGGGTTAGGAGTGGGTTTGCAGTGACGACAATATGACCAGCCAAAGTTCAAAACACGAGGGCCTAATTTTAATGCGCATTGGCGGCATCCGACTCGAGTAGGCGTTAGCAGCAATTCACAACAGGTTGGGCATAACCAGTTGGATGGGGGTTTAACATTCGAGGTTAGCGTGCCTGTAAATCCTCTGCTAGCTGATTGTGCCCTTTTCGTGTGTTGCTTCAAAAATGGAATTAGCTGGTTACATGCATAGCATTCAGACATTTGCGCATACTGAAAAACTCGGCGAGTGGTCTGTAAAAAAAGGCGCATCGCTTGGCTGAGCTGAGCTACAATCAGATTCATTTGAATTAAGTGGTATAAAAATGAGTTGGAAATATCCGCGTGATGATAAAGCACTACACAGTCAATGGCTTCGGCGTGCACTCAAATCAATGCCCTTTATTTTGCAAGAAGTGGCTACTCGCATGGCTCAACGTGTACAAGTGCTTAAACCTGTTCAGGGTTCTGTATTGTACCAGGGTTGGCTGCACTCAGGGCTTTTGCCCAGTTTGCAAGTTACTTTTGAAGGCCGTCAATTGGTATGTGTTGCACCTTCTCAATTCCACAATATCATTCAACCTTCAATGAGTCACTCCATGTTTGCCAAATTGACTCAACGGTGGGCATGTTTGTTGCATAACCGTGGTTCTGATGTCGAAATACAATGGATCAATCCCGAGTGCTTGGTTGGTTCAGAACAAAATTTAGGCATAACCCGCGATGAAATCGCTGTGATCTGGTCGCCACTCTGGCTGCAGTCAGTGAGTTCACCTTTAGAGATGATTAAAAACTGGCATGCTGTTCTAAAACCCGAGGGTTGTCTTTTTTTTTCAAGTTTTGGCCCCGATACGGCCAAAGTGCTAAAGCGTGTGTCGGCAACTTTAGGGGTTCAATTTCCTGACTATCTTGACATGCATGATCTTGGTGATTTATTGGTGCTAGCAGGCTTTTCAAATCCAGTCATGGAAATGGAAAAAATCACCTTAACCTATCGAAATGCAGAAACTCTTATTCAAGAATGGCGGGATGTTATGGGTAATTGTTTACAGCATCGTGAGTCAGGTTTAAAAGGGCGAGGCTTTTATGCAAACTTATTGCATCAACTCAGTGGGCAATCCGATCGCAAACAAGGGCTTATCTCTTTGGAACTTGAAGTGGTTTATGGTCATGCCTGGAAAGTGAGGTCTTTTGGAAATGCGAAAGAATTTGCTATACCGATAGCAAGTATCGGTAGAAAAAGTATTTAAATGTATTGGATTGTTTTAGGTTGTGGTGTCGCAATTCGACCACCGATAGTGTTATAGCATTGATATGCGTTTAAAAAGGAACTTATAATGTTACGCTCTGTCGTTGGGAGTGCTGCTTAAAAGGCTATTCAATTACTAAATTCAAGCGTATCATTTGCTTCGATTTGGTTGTAAGCTGGGTGGTGTTTCGCATACATGGTTTAAACGTAATAACTTCAGTTACCTGTTGGCTAACCAATTTAGGCAACTGTATTAATTAGAATTGAGGAACGCTATGTCGAAGTCGTCCTTTGGAGGCTGCAAGGCACGATTGCTGTGTGCATGGTTTGCTTTGTTAGGTTGTTTGAGTGCAGCATCTGCGCAAGAAAATCCGTATAACTTAAAAGAACCGGTTACACAAATTGCATCAGAGATTTACGACCTGCACACTCTGATGTTGATCATTTGTTTAGTTATTTTTGTGGCTGTTTTTGGGGTAATGTTCTATTCCATTTTCGCACATCGAAAATCAAAAGGTGCCAAGTCAGCTAAATTTCATGACAGTACCACGGTTGAAGTGATTTGGACTGTCGTGCCATTTTTAATCGTGATCGGTATGGCTTATCCGGCGACCAAAACTGTGATCGCAATGAAAGATACTAGCAATGCAGAGCTTACCATCAAAGCAACTGGCTACCAATGGAAGTGGGGTTATGAATATCTTGATGGCGAAGGCGAAGGCATTGCTTTTCTGCAAAATCTTGCTACACCGCGTTCTCAAATTAATGAATATCATGGCCCAGGCGAACCTAAAACAGAAAATTATTTAGTCGAAGTTGACAATGAATTAGTGGTTCCTGTGAATCGTAAAGTTCGTATTGTTACCACTGCCAACGATGTGATTCATGCTTGGATGATTCCCGAATTTGGTGTTAAGCAAGACGCTATTCCGGGTTTTGTTCGTGATACTTGGTTTAAAGCCGAGAAAACGGGCACTTTTCGTGGCCAGTGTGCCGAGCTTTGTGGTAAAGACCATGCTTATATGCCTATTGTCGTCAAAGTAGTCACTGATCAAGAATATACAGCCTGGGTGCAAAACAAACTTGAAGAAATGAAAGCGGCTGCAGATGATCCCACCAAAACCTGGGAACTTGCTGATTTAATGACGCGTGGCGAGCAAGTGTTTAGTGCAAATTGTGCAGCCTGTCACCAGGCTAGTGGTCAAGGCATTCCAGGTGCTTTTCCTGCGTTGGTGGGTGCTCCTTCAGTTTTGGGTGAACAAGCTGCTCAAATCAACATTTTACTCAATGGTCGTGGTGCGGGCATGCCTGCATGGCGACAACTCAGTGATGTCGAAATTGCATCTGTGATTACCTATACTCGGCAAGCTTGGGCCAATGCTGGTCAAGGTGTCAATCCGGTAGTACAGCCAAGCGCAATTACGGCCGCACGTTAATTAATGCTTAGGAGATTTAAATGAGCACGACTGCAGATCATTTCGCGCATAGCCACGATCATGCGCATGATCATCCAACTGGCTGGCGCCGTTGGTTGTTTGCAACCAATCACAAAGACATTGGTACTTTGTATTTAATTTTTTCATTTGCCATGCTGTTAATAGGTGGAGTACTGGCCTTGTGGTTAAGAGCCGAGCTTTTTTCGCCAGGCCTACAATTGGTGCAACCTGAGTTTTTTAATCAACTCACCACCATGCATGGCGTTATTATGGTGTTTGGTGCTGTTGTGCCCGCGTTTGTGGGTTTTGCCAATTGGATGATTCCTCTGCAAATCGGTTGTTCTGACATGGCCTTTGCCCGCATGAACAATTTTAGTTTTTGGTTAATGGTGCCAGCCGCGGTGATGTTAACCGCATCATTCTTTATGCCTGGTGGTGCTACTGCAGC
>DIYC01000162.1:0-291 GCA_002428895.1 Burkholderiales bacterium UBA6064
GTGTTTTTCGCCAAAGCTGCATCATTGAACCGACTCCTTGTTTAAAAACTCAGCCGTTGTGTAGTCGCCCACAATGCGACCATCACTCATTTCGATAATTCGATCGGCAAAATGATAAATACGCGTGTCGTGCGTCACCACCAACACCGCTCGTTGTGGGTCGTTGGCGACATCGCGTAAAATTTGAATCACTTGTTGCCCGGTGTGTGCGTCCAACGCAGCGGTGGGCTCGTCACACACAATCAGCTTGGGGTTATGCACCAAAGCACGCGCAATGGCCACACGCTGCTG
>DIYC01000162.1:493-11540 GCA_002428895.1 Burkholderiales bacterium UBA6064
CGCTGCTGCTGCCCGCCCGACAATTGACGCGGTAATTTTTCAGTTTGCCCCTGCATACCAATTTGCTCAAGAATGGTGCGCCCTTTAGCCAGTGCGATTGAATTGGCAACACCAGCCGCCGTTAAAGGAATTGCAGCATTTTCTGCGGCTGTTAACGCCGGCAACAAATTGTATTGCTGAAAAATAAAACCAATGTGTTGACGGCGAAACACGACTTTTTGCGTATCGGACAAACGATGAAGAGCCGTGCCCATGAGATCAACTTCGCCGTGAGTGCTTGACAGTATTCCGGATAAAATTGTGATCAAGGTGGTTTTACCGCAACCCGAGGGGCCTACGAGCATGGTCATTTGGCCCAGCCGAATGCTAAGCGAAATGTCGTGCAACACCCGAACTTGACGCTCGCCGACCGGAAAATCTTTACTAATGTGTTGAAGTTTAACCGCTTGCAGCATGGCTTAGCCTTTAAACACAATGGCTGGGTCAAGTTTAAACACTTTGCGCAAGCTAAACACAATGGCAAACAAAATCACCCCAAAAATAACGACAAAAACACCGGCAATCACTTGCCAGCGCAACATAAAGCCTTGAAGTGCGGGTACATCTTTGGTGAGTTCAAAAAACAAAGCGGTTAAGCCAATACCTATGCTATAACCCACCAACCCCACCACTGCCGCCTGCAACAACACCATGCGCAACAATTGCAGGTTGGTCACACCAATGGCTTTCATTGCGCCAAATTGTTTTAAGTTTTCTACCACGAAAATATAAAACGTTTGCGCGGTAATGGCTGCACCAATCAGTATACCAAGCACAATGGTAATGCCAAAATTAATCGGAATACCCGTTCTCTCTAAAATGTAGTTGATGCTGCGCCAAGCAAACTCGTGTTGCGTTAACGCTTGTAAGCCGGTTTGCTGCGCAATACGTTGCTTAACCGTTTGCACGTCTTCACCCTGTTTCACCTTAACCAACACAAAAGGAAGCTTGTTGCGGGTTTGTGGCGTTACTTCCAAGGCTGTGCTGTACGACACATACAAAATTGGAAACGTAAAAAACGTCGGCATGACATTGCAAATGGCATCAATCACCATGCGGTTGTCGTTCATCTCGACCTGCCGACCCAGTTGCAGCGGCTGATTGGGCCAGGTAAAAAAATACCCATTGCGATCGATCATGGCGGTTTGTGGGCGCTGAATTGCGGTGTGTTGCCCCAATATCATTTCAGGGCAAATACCAACCAGCGACACATCGTCCACGCCAATTAATTGCACCTGCTGCGTTAGCCCATTGGGCATGCGAATGGTGCTAAGCCCTTTATAAAAAGGCACCGCCCATTGCACACCAGGCACCCCGCGCACATTGTACAACTCCACGTCACGCAAAGGTTCTACTTCTTCGATGTAACGAACGCGGGTATCCATCACCCAAATATCGGCCTCAGAGACCGAATAAATGGCACTGGCTGTACGCGCCATTAAGCTAATAAAAATAGAAACTTGCTGCGCCATTAACAACGTTGCAAAGGTGACCCCAAACACCAAACCAAGGTATTTGGCACGATCACCCAACAACATTTTAAGCGCGATTTTATTCATTCGCCTACCGGCCTTTTTTAAAGTACCTAGTATAGTGCACTCAGCTAAAAGCTAAAATGCATCAGGGATAAGAACCAACCCCAATGCATTCAACTGAATTCGCGAAAACTTCCAAGCTATTCACCGAAGGCGTTCAATTGAAGATCTACTGATGTGGTGCGTTACGAGTACGAACCAAAGAGATTAACATTGAACCTGCGATCAGAATTGCAGTAACCAATAAAGCCCAGTGTGTCGGAATAACTTTAGCATCAAAGTAAGCATTTAAAAGCATTTTACATCCAACAAAAACAAGCACCAGAGACAGGCCATACTTGAGGTAATGAAAACGATGAATGACGCCTACTAGTGCAAAATATAAAGCTCGAAGCCCAAGAATCGCAAACACATTTGAGGTGTAAACGATAAATGGATCAGTGGTAATGGCAAAAATAGCAGGAATTGAGTCTAATGCAAAAATTAAATCGGTAAGCTCAACCAACACCAACACAATAAAAAGTGGCGTAAGGTAAAGCAAACCGTTTTGACGAACAAAAAATTGATTACCGACAAATCCTTCTGTTACCCGAAAGTGACGCCGCATAAAAGTCACGATGCGATTTTTACTAATATCAGGTTCTTGCCCCACGGTAACCAGCATTTTAAAACCAGTAAAAACCAAGAAAGCGCCAAATATGTAAATGACCCAGTGAAACGACTCGATGACCACGGCACCAACCGATATTAAAGCTGCCCGCATGACTAAAGCCCCTAAAATACCCCAAAAAAGCACACGATATTGGTACTTAGGAGGAACCGAGAAATGCATGAAAATGAGGACGAAAACAAAAATATTGTCGACACTTAAACTCTTTTCAATAAAATAGCCGGTTAAAAATGCGTACCCAGATTCTTGGCCCATAAAGGCAAAAACACCCGCTGCAAAGACAAGCGCTAACACCACATAACCCAAGCTTAACCACAAGGCCTCTCGCACTGAGATGACACGATCATTGCGATGCAACAAACCAAGATCAAGCGCTAACAAAACAAGAACAAATAAATTAAAACCGACCCAAAGCCAAATTGTTTGTAAGCCTTCCATGTAATAAGTCCCTTAGCTTTTACGCTAACCGTAAAATTTAAACGATGATTTTAACAGTCTTCTGAACGAAACCGCTGAATCAACCTGAATTTATTGCTAGATTATTGCAAGCCAAGGTAAACCACACACTAACCTTAACGCGAAGGTGCATAGTTTGTTTTAAACAAACATCCCTAAAACCCAAGTTTAGTTTCATCCACAAAAACACCTTGATCAATAAGCCGATTAACTACTGCTAAGGTGTACTCTCTCTCACGAGAACGTGGATCATAATCTTGTGCTCGTGCGTTGACTCGATTCGCACCTGGTTTGTGATCCTCTTGAAAGGCCATGCTTAAAACTTGGCTCCAAACGGGATTATCAAGAACGGTTTGCACCAATTCACCTTTGTTACTAAACAGCTGATCTATATCCCCATTTTGAACCAATTTTTTTAGCTCATTGACTACAAAGCTGCGGGGTACAATATCTTTTTGCTTTCTAACTTCAGCCAAGGGTCTCGCTGTTCCAACTGGCGGGGATGGCGTACGCGGTGGAGAGGATGTACGTGGCGGGGATGGTGCACGTGACGCAACTGGTGGAACTGGGGGAGATGCAGTGGGCTGTGAGCCTGTTTTACCGGTATTGTTTGTCTGCGCCAATCCTGGCCTAGCGCCTGAGGGGGGGTTCTTAAGGGATTTACCTACTGAATTTAAAAAATCGTATCTTTTGGTCTCCGCAGCTGAGAGCGGTTTTTTATTAAAATTAAGCGCTGAAGGAACCAAGCCACGCCCAACATTTCCTAACATGCCCGCCACAAGTCGCCGCGCAGCACCACTAGTAGGTTTAGAAGATTCCGTAACAGCTGTTTGTGATGATTGCGATGCAGCAGGTTTACCGTCATCGCGAACAAACCCATTAACGAGATTACTATGATCTTGATTTGAATTTGGATTGATTGAAGACATAGATCTATTTACTTATTTAAAAACAATATCTTACATAATCTCCAATTTTTCAGATAAAGCATACCCCCTAATTGATGACACCATAACCTGCAACAAAATAACTTACCCCAACTTCCAACGCAACCCAAATCGTCACCTAAAATCAGAAAAAAAGTCAGTAAGGTCTTGCTCGGAAACAAAAATAAGCAATTGATTAACAAAAAATTGGACTTTTTTCAGCAAATCAGTTATTTTATGCTACTTATTTTAGGTACAAAACGACTTTTTGAACTTCACCGAACCCGCAGTATGGCCCAAACCAAACTACATACAATTGATCGTCAACCCGATTTAAAATGGCTCGACAGTCAATATAACATTCGAAGTTATTTGCCCGAATACCCAAAGGTTTTTGCGCAATGGCAAGATGCATCCCGTTATGCACGTTTTGATCTAGATGGTTACTGGAACTTGTTTTTTGGCGAATCTGAAGCTGAAACAGTCGACGTTATTCCCGGAAAAGCGGGTAAACCATTGCTGATTTTTATTCATGGGGGATACTGGCGTTCTCTCGACAAATACGATTTTACTTTTTTAGCGCGTGCCTACGTTGAACGTGGCTACTCGGTTGCGTTACTCAATCATGGTTTATTACCCCGTGTCACGATTGAAGACACCGTTCGCCAAACCCTACGAGGCATCGAATGGCTTTACCGCCAATCCGAACGCTTTGGGTACGACAAAAATCAAATGATTGCGTGTGGCCACTCTTCTGGGGCGCATTTAGCGGTCATGAGTGCACTGGCTTTTTGGCCATTGTGGGCAGAAGATTTGCCACAAGATTTAATTAAATCTGTGGTTGCTGTTTCTGGAATTTACGACTTAAGTCCGCTAGTACATACTCCGTTTATTCAACAAGACCTACGATTAAACCAAAAACGAACACGCATGGTTAGCCCAGCCCTAATGCCCAAGCCTATTATTCCAATTCATTTAGCATTTGGCACCGAAGAAACTGATGCATTTAAAGAACAAAGCGCTTACTTGGCTTGTCATTGGAATTTAAACTCACCATTGCAAACCCAAGCCAATCATTTAAGTATTGTCAACCAGATTGCAGACCCCGCCAGTGAACTATTTAAACTCATACAAAATCAGCTTTTATTACCCTCTCACTAGGCAGAATAAACACGATGCTCTTGTAGCTTAATCGATCAACAATCAGTTGCTAGACAAAGGATAAATAGACCGAATAACCAAGCAACTTGTTGCGTTGGGCGTGCTCGCATCAACATTAGAATAAAATGGTTTTGATAGGGCAACGCGAACCTGTTGATCGTTAAGAAGGCCATCAATTAATAAAACAGGAAATGCAATCACCACATCCTTGTTCGGCTGATAAACCGCATCAGTTTGAATGGTAGCATTCGTCATGTTATTTAACACGGTGATTGCTGCTTGTCCAATCTGTTGTATCGACTCTTCTCGACTTAAACCCTGCGGGCAAATTTGTGTTAAAAAATCAGAATGACGTCTTTGAAGATGCTCCTCAATTGATTCACCAAACAAAGGCGATCGGCTGGGGTAAATATCGATTGTTTGTAACATGGGGTTTTTAGGGTCTCGTAGCGGCTTAATCCCATCGCTTTTCAAAGGAGGCACAATGCCTGAGCAATTTTTCCGATCACGGATGAAATTCTTGATCGATGCAGTGGCTGTAGGATTATGCCAAATGTCTTGTATCTTAATATCCAAACTTTCTGCAACAATCAGGTTTGTTTCTTCATTTATTTTTTTTACTTCGTCTTCAAACTTTTTTTCAAGGATTTGTGTCTCAGTTGTTTTTGTTAGTTTATTGTTTTTAGACTTCATTGAGCTTTTATCAAAGCTGGCAGTCATACCAACATCACGGTTCAAGGCAGCATGATTTTGTTTCTTATTTTTACTTTTTTTCTTACTAATTTTTACTGGCGCTGAAAACGCATCATCAAATGATGAAAAAAGATCTTTTTCTTTAAATGCTCGGAAAGTGGATAAAAGATTTTTGCTTATAAAATCTTCATTCGCCATACCGCCTTCAGACTTTCGAATACAAGAATTGACTTGCTCACATAATGTATAATAAGCCTTTTTATGAGCGTCAAAAATATCCACAACCCTTGAAGACATCCACCTACCTAGTTTGCCTAACACCGGCCCATGATCATCCAGCTGCATATTTAAACGTGACACGTTGTCAAGTATTTCTTTATCTTGCTTTCCGACTTGAGACTCAATAAGCCCAATATTTTGAAAAGAAGCAGCTTTTAAAGGTACTGAATAAGACGTGATGTCTTGCATCATCTTATCCCTCATATCATTCACCGTCGTTTCAAACTCTTTTACCAAAGATGCTGGTAAAGGGACAGAGTTACTACTTTGCTTCAAGCGAGTCAGCACACTATTTAATAAATAAAAAAAATTGGTCGGTTTGACTTTTAAAGCCAAGATGCCCGGACGCTCATAATTTTTAAACACAAAATCTTTTTGTTCTTGCCATTCTTGAACACCAGGAATACTTTCAGCTTCTTCAATTGCATTAAAGTCGGTGTTAATTTTTTTTCTGTCTGCAGCAAGTGCTCGGGTCAAATCGCTGTAGTTATCAATTTGCTCAATAGTTAAATCAGAATGATTTGTTTTAATTCGATCATGCATTTCTTTAAAATCACTTTTAATCTCATCTAGCAAATTTTTAGTATTGATAATCACATTTTCTTCATCTTGCGTATTTATGATTGGGTTTAAGCGAAAACCAGAAGAAATGTTAAATAATTGCGCCTCCGTTTTGTTTAACATGACAGTGTTCAAGAGTTCTAGCGCCTGCAATTCTTCAGGTGCATTTTTGATCGTTTTTACATACTCCGAAAGAGATGTAGAGGCATTGTTCACCATAATTATTACTAGATAGACTTTTTTCTTAAACTCATGCACTTTGCAATAATCAATTTCTAATTGAATGTTTTCAATTAAAGTCTTTGGAGTTTTTGCAAGATGAAAAGCACGGCCTAACGCATGGCTACGTACACCCAAATCTTGAGCCAAGTTATTCAGCTCATTTTGTTTTTTATCAAGCATGTATTGAGAATTAACTTCAATTTCACCAAAACAAATTTGGTTGATTAACCTTTCATAACCTTTTAAGACATCTGGGTTATGAGTCTTGAAATGCTCTTTTAATCCATCGACAAGCTCTTTTGCACTGAAATTCTTCCATTCGCTGCTCGATAGATTTTCATCTATGGTGAAAGATTGAGTCGATGTAGAAGGCAATGACCTAACTGAATCAAATTGAGAAACCTGCTGAAGGGGATTTTTCGGTGATATATTCATAGAATCTCAAAATTAGTGATTTAAAATTCTATGTGACACATAGACAAAAAAAGTTCGTTTAACCAGCTTTTATTACCTTCTCACTAGGCAAAATAAAAATAAAGGGTATACACCCCTAAATTCCCCGCTTTAACTCCCCACTGAATATTTTATAAATAGAACTAACCAAGATATTCATGGGAGAAAATAATGAGCTTGAGCATCGCAGTAAGCAACACAAATGAAAAGTTTTCACACCCCTCGGTAACTCGCCAGCACCGAGCACGCACACGTTTTTTAAGCCGTATAGCGAGTTTATACCCTATTGGCAAAACTGTTTATATTAACGGCAGCGAGGGCAACGTGTTGGGTTACAACATTTCTGATTTTGGAAGATGGTTAGGGGTAAGCCACCCCGTTTTGGTGAAACTAAAAAATGATCAAGTCTTTTTTTGTCGGTTAAGTGATTTGTCAGACAACCCGAAACAACCTACGTTTTTCTAAAAAAATAAGACATCAAATTTCATACGACTGACCACCTTGTAGCGCTTTGTTCACAACATGGGTGGTTAGCGATGGACTAAATAACGTAATAAATTCATAAATCACCGAACGCATAAACGCACCTCGCCTTAAGGCAATTCGTGTGGTGTTAAAACCAAACAAGTGACTGGCAGAAACTGCCACTAAATCGCTGTCTTTTTGCGCATCAAAAGCCAAATCAGCAATAATTCCCACACCTAAACCCAACTGTACATAAGTTTTAATCACGTCGGCGTCAATCGCCTCTAAAATCACATCAGGTTGAATATTGGCCTTTTTAAACGCATTGTCAATTTTAGAACGACCGGCAAAATGAGCTTCATATGTAATCAGCGGCATGTATTCAAAATCATTGATAGCGAGGCGAGACGATGAATCGCCAATAAATGGCGCCAAAATGGATGATTTTTTGGGCGCAATCACCACATGCCCCCATTGGAAACAGGGCAAAGTGATTAACTTAGGCTCGTTAGCTAAAGCTTCGGTTGCAACTGCTAAATCGGCAATGTCTTTGCCTACCCAATCGACCAACTGATCGGGAGTACCTTGCTTTAACACCAATTTAACTTTTGGAAAACGTTGACGAAATGCGGCTACAGCCCCAGGCAGTACATAACGCGCCTGAGTATGCGTCACGGCAACAGTTAAACGCCCTGAATCGCCCGCAGAAAATTCTTGGCCAACACGTTTAATATTTTCTAATTCAGCCAAAACACGTTCGCAAGATTGTAGCACTAGCTCACCGGGCAAAGTTAAACCACGAATTCGCTTACCGTAACGTTGAAAAATCTGAAAACCAAGCTCCTGTTCAAGCTCAATAATTGCTTTAGACACCCCTGATTGTGACGTAAACAATGCTTTTGCCACTTGAGTTAAGCTAAAATCCTGCTTGACTGTTTCGCGAACAAATCGGATTTGATGCAAATTCATGACTAAGTCACCTTGCTCTTTATTCACGTACGGAATATACAAATTGAAAAAGTATCGTTTAAATTATAAAGCAAAGCCACTATACTTCAACAGCAATCGTGACTCCACGAGGATAAGTTGTGCCATTTAAAATCAATTCCGCTTATGTGATCTAAGTATCACTTTAGGCAGCTACTTAAGTCGAGCAGTCCCCGACCGCTATCTCCGAGATATTTTAACCACGGTGCTGGCAGGTATTGCTGCAAAATAAATCATGTCATTTAAATGAGTTAACTATGTACAAATACGATGATTATGACCGCCAACTCGTTCAACAACGAGTTGCACAATTTAGAAATCAAACTGAACGCTACCTTAATGGTGAGTTAAGCGACGATGAATTTCGCCCTTTACGCTTACAAAATGGGTTATATATTCAACGACACGCACCCATGTTACGAGTGGCTATTCCTTATGGTTTATTAAATAGCCAACAACTGCGCACTTTGGCTCAAATTGCAGATCAATACGACCGTGGTTATGGTCACTTTACCACTCGGCAAAATATTCAATACAATTGGCCTACACTCGAACGTGTACCCGACATTTTGGCAGATCTTGAGCAGGTTGAAATGCACGCCATACAAACCAGTGGCAACTGTATTCGCAATATTACCAGCGACCCGTTTGCAGGAATTGCTCTCGATGAATATGTTGATCCACGGCCCTATTGCGAAATTTTACGCCAGTGGAGCACCTTTCATCCTGAGTTTGCCCACCTACCCCGTAAATTTAAAGTGGCTGTCAATGGCGCCAAAACTGACCGTGCTGCGGTTCAAGTTCACGACATCGGCATTAACTTATACCGCAACAACCACAACGAAGTGCTGGCCGAGATTTTAGCCGGTGGTGGCCTTGGTCGAACCCCTGTAATTGGCCCATCGATTAAACGTGATTTACCCTGGTACGAATTGCTGACTTACATCGAAGCCATTATGCGTGTGTACAACCGTTATGGCCGGCGTGACAACATCTACAAAGCTCGCATTAAAATTTTAGTGCGTGCAATTGGTGCCGAGGCTTTTGCCCAACAAGTAGAAGAAGAATGGCAACATCTGCGGGGTGGTGTGTCGGTAATTCCCCAAGTTGAACTTGACCGTGTATCCAAGTATTTTACTGCGCCCAGCTATCAACACTTTTCGCCCAATGAGTTGGCGCAAATTAACCAGCAGCTTCAAGATCAACGCGCCCAAAATCCAGGTTTTGACAAGTTCTTAATTCGTAATTTAAAAGAGCACAAACAACCAGGTTACGCGGCCATTTCAATTTCGCTCAAGCGCAGTGGCGTGGCACCTGGTGACGCCAATTCCGATGAAATGCGCCACATTGCCAATTTGGCAGACCAGTATTCATTTGGCGAATTACGCGTCACGCACGAGCAAAATTTTGTATTTTCTGACGTGCCCAAAAACCAGTTGTTCAATTTATGGCAACAACTTAAAACCCACAACTTGGCCATGCCCAACATCGGGTTGGTATCTGATATTATTGCCTGCCCTGGGGGCGATTTTTGCTCATTGGCCAATGCCAAAAGTATTCCCATCGCACAAGCCATTACCGAATTGGTCGACGACATTGATTATCAATTCGACTTAGGCGACATCAGTGTCAATATTTCAGGTTGCATCAACTCTTGCGGTCATCACCACATTGGCAACATTGGTATTTTAGGTGTCGATAAAAAAGGGGAAGAATGGTACCAAATTACCTTAGGCGGTCAACAAGGCAACCAAGCCGCGATTGGTAAAGTGATTGGCCCATCATTTGGCGAAGCCGAAGTACCCAGTGTGGTCAAAAAGGTGCTCGATGTGTATGTTGAACAGCGACACGACGATGAATTATTTATCGAAACCTTCGAACGCATTGGCCTAGACCCCTTCAAACTTCGTATCTATGGTCAGGAGGCTGCCTAATGACTTTTATCATTCAAAAACCCAAACAAGGCCAAGCCCAGTTGGTTGAAGATCACTTCACTGTCGTTCAAGCCGAAAACCCAATTCCCGAAGCAGGTTCCATTTTAGTCGCATTGCCGATTTGGCAAGCTAACAAAACACAACTTAGCGCCCGTGCGCAACAGGGCGAGCTTGGAGTCTGGCTTAGCCCCGATTGCAACCCTGAAGAATTGGCAGGCGACCTACACACGCTTAAGTTAATTGCCTTTTATTTTCCGGTATTTAAATTCGGGCAGGGTTACTCAGGCGCGGTGCTCCTAAGAACGCGCTTTGGCTTTACAGGTGAAATTCGAGCCTTTGGCGACATTTGGCGCGACCAACTGTTTTACCTTGCACGCTGCGGGTTTACTCAGTTTAAACTCAAACCCGGTAAATCGCTTGAAGATGCTTTAGAAGGGTTTAACGATTTCACCACACCGTACCAAACCAGTGCGGACGAATTACCCACTATTTTTAAATTAAGACACGGCACATGAACCCCATGCAAGAAGTTCCGATTGCTATTTTTCGCGGGCCTAATCAAGCGGACACCAACATTCAACATCAAGTTGTTCAACTTGAAGCCTTGCTTCAACGCATCAGCAGTGCGCATCAATCCGTTTGGTTTGCCAGTAGCCTAGCCGCCGC
>DIYC01000162.1:11739-12852 GCA_002428895.1 Burkholderiales bacterium UBA6064
AGCCTAGCCGCCGAAGACAATGTCATTTTTGATGCCCTTGCGCGGCTGCAATTGCCGATTCAAACCTTCAGTTTAAATACTGGGCGTTTGCACGCCGAAACACTGGCTGTGGCTAATGCACTCAAAGCCAAATATAGCCAAGAACTAGTCTGGTTTCAACCCAACAGCCAAGCCGTTCAATCGTACATCGAACTGCACGGTCAAGATGCATTTTATGAATCCGTCGAGTTACGCAAAGCCTGTTGCAACCTTCGTAAGGTGGAGCCACTTCAACGTGCCCTAAGCCATGCCGACGCGTGGATCACTGGTCAACGAAAAGCCCAAGCAAGTACTCGAAGTGACTTACCCGAAAGTGAATTTGATACGGTGCACCAACTACACAAATTTAATCCATTGGCCAGTTGGTCTGAAGCCGACGTGTGGACTTACATTCGTCAGTACCAAGTACCAGTCAACCCTTTACACTTTCAAGGCTACCCCTCGATTGGTTGTGCTCCGTGCACACGCCCTATCGCGATTGGCGAAGAAATTCGTGCTGGTCGTTGGTGGTGGGAAGACCCAAGCCTGAAAGAATGTGGCTTACACGCCAGTAACCTTAAACGTTCATGAGAGCACACACCATGAGTAACCCTATCACCACACAATCTCATTTAGACTGGCTTGAAGCCGAAGCCATTTACATCATGCGTGAAGTGGCCGCAGAATGCGAACGACCTGCTTTGCTGTTTTCTGGTGGCAAAGATTCGATTGTCATGTTGCGGATTGCTGAAAAAGCATTTCGGCCTGGTCGTTTTCCATTCCCACTGGTTCACATTGACACCGAACACAACTTTCCAGAAGTCATCGAGTTTCGCGACTACAAAGCCAAACAACTGGGCGAGCAGCTTATTGTTCGTTCTCTCGAAGGCTCCATTCAAAAGGGCACCATTCGCCTGCCACACCCCAATGCTTCTCGCAACCCTTATCAAAGTATTACTCTCTTAGAAACCATCGAAGAATTTCAATTTGATGCACTTATGGGGGGTGCGCGGCGTGACGAAGAAAAAGCCCGCGCCAAAGAACGCATCTTCAGTTTTCGCGACACCTTTGGTCAATGGAATCCTAAAGCCCAAC
>DIYC01000162.1:13123-13698 GCA_002428895.1 Burkholderiales bacterium UBA6064
GTGTTCCCCATCTCGAACTGGACAGAACTGGATGTTTGGCAATACATTGAACGCGAACAACTTGAATTACCCAGTATTTATTACGCCCACGATCGCTTAGTCATTCCACGCAATGGCCTACTGGTTCCAGTCACAGAATTAACACCACCACAACCGGGCGAAACGGCGATTACACAAAGTGTACGCTTTCGCACAGTCGGTGACATTACGTGCACCTGCCCAGTTGCCAGCCAAGCCCAATCGGCAAGCGACATTATTGCCGAAACTGCAGTGACCGAAATCACAGAACGTGGCGCCACCCGTATGGATGACCAAACTTCTGAAGCCTCGATGGAACGTCGCAAAAAAGAAGGCTACTTCTAAATTTGCCTAAACACTTGCTTGATTGGAACACACACTATGAATGCACTACACACAAAATTACACACTCAAGACCGAGGCGTTTTACGCTTTATCACTGCGGGCAGCGTTGACGACGGCAAATCAACCCTAATTGGTCGTCTGCTATTCGACAGTAAAGGCATTTTTATTGATCAACTGGCTGCTATTTCTAAAGCCAAAAACAAACGAGTTGC
>DIYC01000121.1 GCA_002428895.1 Burkholderiales bacterium UBA6064
AAAAATTATCACATCAAGTTGTATGCTTTTTCTGTTTGCTTTTCAGCAGTGCGGTTTTCGCCTGTGAAAAACCGACTGTGATTGACATTGGCTTTGTTTATGACTCCAGAACAAAAAACGGTATTGAAGCCCGCATCAATTCCTTCATCAATGACACAAATAATTATTTAAGAAACTCCAAAGTCTGTATGGCTGTTCGATCTGTTGGCAGCATCCAGGCAAAGCATGATGCGATAGTTGGAACGCATAGTAATGGCAACAAGGAAATTCAATTAAACGGTCAGGGTGATTTGGACTATATGCGCCTGTCTGATTATATTACTGATTTTAGAAACAGAGTTGGTGCTGACCTTGTGCATGGTCTGTTTGAT
The DNA here is from genome assembly GCA_002428895.1 of Burkholderiales bacterium UBA6064. Lineage (GTDB taxonomy): Bacteria > Pseudomonadota > Gammaproteobacteria > Burkholderiales > Burkholderiaceae_B > Limnobacter. Next base: position 372 of record DIYC01000121.1, read on the forward strand.
GTTGATTGGTATGATTTGAATTTGAATAATTATTGTGGCAGAGCCTACCTTACTCTTACCAAAAATAAGCTCGGCGATGAAGCTTTGGCCTATGCTGTAACCCGCCCCATGTGTGGTTCACTAACCTTTGCGCATGAAGTGGGTCATAACCTGGGTTTAGAGCATGACATTATTAAAACCCCTGACAGGTCAAATCTTTTTGTTCCGTATGCAATTGGTCATGGGGTGCCGTATAAATTTGGAACCATCATGAGCTATTCGTTGTTATCATTTAAAGCTATAAAAATAGGTCATTTTTCAAATCCTTCAGTTCTTTTTAAGGGGCTTACTACTTTTTTTAAAGAGCTTCCTACTGGAGTTGAAAATCAGGCTGATTCTGCACGTGCATTGCAACAATCAAAATATATTGTCAGTAAATATCGTCCATTCAAAACCCCTTTCTTGCGTTCAAACAGTACGATAGATTATCGTATCCGTTCAATAACGACAGGCAAGTGTGTTGACGTTGCGGGTTTCAGCCAATCCGACGGAGGCAATTTGCACCAATGGGATTGTACAGGTAACCCCAATCAAGTCTGGCGTGTTGACTTTGATGGTGTGAATCAAAATTATGTTTTTAGATCACGGAACTCAGGCCTTTGCCTTGCCACCAGTGGTAATAATGTTGTCCAAAAAAATTGTAATAATTATGTTGATGATAGCGTCAGATGGAAACTGAGCCTTAGATATGGTGGTGGATATGACGTAGAAAGTGTTGCCCAGCCAGGCCGATTCTTGGCAGTATCTGGTGGTAACAAAGGTGCAAATATGGTTCTTGCACAAGGCGTCCCTTCCAATGATGGAACATTTGCTGGTCATAGATTTCATTTTGAGGCCTATAACTTTGCAAATCGTTCCACCGAGCCTAATGATTGGGGAGTTGGTAATGCCTTTTTCCTTGACCGGCATGAAATTGACTGTAGTTCTTATGGTATTAATCAGTTCAGGTTAAATAGGCCAAACCTCCTAAGCATTCAGTATCAATATCAGTGTGCTCGTACCCCTTCGCATCAAGCAATCGAACGTTATACCAATTTAAACGATGCAGGGCCACTTAACATTGGTTTTGCCAGTGCCCGTTATCTTGATCGTCATAATATAGAATGTGATGGCAGGGCCATTAAAAAAATCAAACTGGATCGTTCAGGTAATCAATGGCGTTATCGTTATGCCTGTGACGCAACCCCAGTTCAGAATGAAAAACAGTACAGCACACCCTGGAATCATCTTCCGTGGCGTGGTGACTCTATGTTCCTTGATCGCCACAATGTAAGCTGTCCTTCAGGTCAAGTTCTAACACAAGCCAAGCTAGAAAGTAAACAAATAGATCAAGGTTTTTGGACAAGCAGAGAGGTTCGTGAGCAAATTCGCAGGGAAGTTCGTCAACAAGTTCAAGTTCAGGTTCAGGAAAGAGTCCGTGTGTTTACCAGTTGGATTCCAATCCCATGGTTACGAAGTTGGATTACACAAACGGTGACGCGTTGGGTTACAGAATGGCGTACTTTTTGGATTACGGAATGGCGTATCTTCACGGAAACGGTTTGGGTTCCATTAGCACCAAAACTTGAAATTCGTTATGTGTATGAATGTGGCTCGTATCCACCCAATTCAATTATAGATCTTACTGATATTAATTTCAGCACAAGCGATTCGCTGTTACAGTGGTCTGACAATGGTCCTATTGGCGGATTACATTGTGCTCATATCAATGAACCTGCTGATTCACAAACTTGGAGAGACAATTATTTGTGCAGCACGGAAGATCTTGGTATGCGCTGGAGCTATAGCGGCCCGATTAACAACATGCAATGTACACGGGTGTATGAAGGCAGTGCGAATGGCTGGAATGACAATTTCCTGTGTTTGCCAAATAACTCTGACTCTTTTTTTAGCTGGCACATTGGAAGTACCAATGTAATTGAGTCAAACAAGCGGTGCGTTAACTTGAGAGAGCCATCGAAACCGCCTATCTGGCAAGATAATTATCTTTGTTATAATAAAAAGCCTTTGTATGTCAAACTATTTGATCAATATGGAAGTAGCCCAAGGACGCTTTTAAATGAGACGGAAAAGGTTCTGCTTGATAACGGTGAAAAGCAAAGGTTGGTTGAGTCGCTGTTTAACCAAGAGAGTTCTTTGGACGACCAATTAAAACTGGTTTCGTTTTTTAATGTTTTATTCAGTGCTGAACAGTACTATGCTGCAAACAGTGCGTCTCGCAATCGATTGATTGAATTTGTTCATGAACAGGTATCTCATCCAAAATTCGGGTTTATTTTACATGTTTTAGCTCTAAGCAGAACTGGTCTGTCTATTATCAAGACAACTTTAGACTTTTTTAAGGCCTCTAAAGTACCTGTTTTGGTTTCAAATGCTGATTCTTTGATCACTACTTTGACTCCAATTCACATAAACATGTATAAAAAATTATTTTTAGAACAGAGTACGCAAAATTCGAGTTTTTTGGCTCTGGTTCTAAGGGAGCGATTGAGGACTCCTGATGGGAAATCAAAACTCATAGCTGGGTTGAATGATGATCCCAATTCACCTTTCTATGATAAGGCGATCACGATTAAGTTCTTGAACTATCTTTTTAATCAAGATTTGTACCAGCCTTTAGGTATTGACCCAGATTCAATTTTGCTTAAATTTGCGCTTGAGCATGAAAATCTGGCTTTAAGTTTGGCAGAGCAGGCAATCAATTCAGGTAATACTTCAGGTGACATAAGCGAACTTTTGAGTAATCTGATTCAACGCAGTTCAACTGCCCAGGTGGTCGATAGAGCGAAACGCTTAAAAACGATTATTGTATTAGGCTCGAATGATTGTGTTCTGCCATCAATTATGTCTATGGGGATATACCAAGTGTTTGTTGATGGGATTTGTAAATAAGCTTTTTAAATTACATGGAGAAAATTATGAAAAATTTTATATTAATGTTTATTGGTTCTTTGATCGCTTTACCTGTTTACGCAAATACCCAGTTTTGTGGAAATGTTACAATTACAACAATACTTACAGGCCCACGTCATGGTGCGATGATGCATGTTTCTGGTCAATGTGGCTGGGTCTGCTTAGATCCTGAAGGCGAGCACATGAGTAAATCACAAAGTGAGCGTTTGTTTTCACATGTATTGACCGCTCATTCTCAAAAAAAGACAATTGAGTTACATGTATATCAAAACAAAAGGGCAGCGGCCTGTGGGGGTTATCCTGTTGTTGAAGATTTACGTACACATTGATTGACAACTATCGCCTTGGCGATTGCATCGGATTATTTAAGTCACCGTGACTTCAACTTTAAGTTCGTGCTTACCCCCACCAAATACGATACCTCGCAGTGGTGGAATATCTGCATAATCTCGTCCTAATGCAGTAGTCACGTAGCGTTGGTCGGGCAGTTTATTGTTGGTTGGGTCAAAATCTACCCAACCTATTTGTTTGCCACACCAAAGTGACACCCACGCATGGCTGGCATCGGCACCAATTAATTTTTCTTTTCCGGGTGGTGGGTCAGTGAGCATGTATCCACTCACATAGCGAGCCGACAAACCCAGCGATCTAAGTACTGAAAGCATGAAGTGAGCAAAATCTTGGCAAACACCTTTTCGGGTGTTGAACACTTCAATGACAGGTGTATTAATGTGTGTTGCACCTTGGGTATATTTAAATTCTTTAAAAATGGTATTCATTAAGCCAAAAGTGGCTTCAACGATAGGTCGATCGGGCTGAAATTCGATTAATCCAAAATCTTTTGCCTGTTTAAAAAGTTTGACATGTTTAGAAGGGAAGCGAAATACAGTATCAAACAAAATAGGTTGATTGGCTGTGTATTTTAATTCTTGAGCGATTTGCGACCAGCTCGGTGTATTGGCCATTTGGATGGTATCGGCATTAAGTATTGCTGAGTAGACATCGACTTCACATTGACTGGTTACGCTTAAATGATCGTGCGGGTAAGTGATTTCAAAATGTGTGAGAGTATTCATTAAATAATCGTGGTAAGACATCAAGATTGCAGGCTCGGGCTCTACAGTGATGTGTTGGCTTAGCGTGCATTGACCTTTTCTAAAAGGGCCATTGAGCATGACTTCGTTGATTGTTGGAATTAATACACCGATTTGTTTTGAAAAGTCGGTTGCTGTTTCATAACGATATGTTGTTCGATGAATTACCGTTCTAGTTTGTTTTAATCCCGTCATTGGCGCTCCTGAATAATTTGTTCAGGCTTTTCGCTTAAACGGAAGTATTGCGCACCGATTAAGTTGGATAAAGTGCTAGCGGCGTGGTACACATTGGTTAGCCAGTCGGAGAACAGCAGTTGGGTTTGTGGCTGTTTAATCGTAGATAATTTTTGTAAGCTGATGTGTGCGGGTAGCTGACCATTTGGAAAATATTTTTCAAAATGCATGGTAGCACTTGCACCACCCGAAGGGAGATGCTGCAGTTGAGTTTTAATTTTGTTGACCATACAAGCCAGCGAGTAAGGCATGTCTTCATCAAATACCAATAAATGTATGGTGGGTAGCCACTCAAAGCGGTGTCTATAACGTGAACGATAGGTGATGGTGCTGTCGGCCAGATCAACGCAAATTGAAAGGCCTATTGGGTTAATTCGATGAATGTTTTTCATTAATGTTTGTAATACATCGAGTGCACAAATAAAGCGTTCAAGTTGGCAGCCGAGTTGTAAAAAGTACCAACCAGTATCTTGAGTCATGTGTTCAGACTGTTCACCGTGCAAAGCATCTAGGTATAAGCGAATTCGATATAAAAAATTGTCCAGTTGATTGAGGTCTTGTTTGTAGGTTGTGCTGTTAGCATCGAGTAGTTGACCAATTTCTGTAAGCAAGCGCCAATGGCCGCTTGAAAGGCGGTCGCGTAAAGGCATCGCACAACTGGCTAAGTTTTTAAATGTATTCACCATGCCTGTAATCGATTGTTCTGGCTGAGAAGAATCGAATAAGAACCGACTAATTAATTCACTTTCAAGGGTGTCTTGGTCTGAATGGTCTCCTGCAACTGGTTTTGTGAGGCCTTGTTCTGCGCATAACTCGTGTAAAAAAGTCGCGTTTTCATCGTCTATGTCTTCATCGTCGGTAAGCAGTGTTTGCACTTTTGTCATTAATCGAAGTGAAAAATGAGCACGCTCAGTGTAGCGACCTAACCAAAACAAGTGTTCAGCAATTCGACTTGAAACCAAGAACGACAATGAAAGTAAGTCGTCCATGGTGAGTTTGTCATTGATTTCTGCATGCGAAGGTTCTTGGATTTGATGGGGTTGCCTCACCCAGGTGTCTTTACTACTACCGCCATGGCGCATGGCAACGATGCCCGCTCTCGTGCCAGAAACTCGGGTAAGTCCACCTGGCATCACTGAGTAATTACCTAAGCCATCGGTGACTGCAAACATGCGCAGCATCATGCTTTGATTTTCTGGTCCATGAGCGCCCCACGTGGTGGTGTGTGATAAAGGAATGAGCTCTTGTAAAGTAAATTGAGCCGGATCAGCATGAATGGTTTTAAGCCACCGGCTTTTTTGTTTGTCATTTAAATGGGAACCCATGATTGCATCGAGTCGGCGACCGTTGGCATCTGGGTAGGTATAGCGTATGACCAATTGGCTTAGATTAATGCTGGCCTCGTTTAAGGCTGCAGGTTCGCCGCACCACCAGCTTGGTACGGAAGGAATGGTTAAGGTTTCACCCAGTAAAGTGTCGCATAATTTAGGCATAAAACCATGTAGGCCTGGGCTTTCTAGCCAGGCAGAGCCTGGTAAGTTAATGAGCACAATGTTGTGGTTTCTTGCTGCTTGAATTAAACCAGGTACGCCTGCAATAATGTCTGAATGAAACTCTAGAGGGTCGAGTGTTCGATCTAATGTTCTGCGAAATAGGACATCAATTTGTTCTAGTCCATGTACCGTTTTTAAATACACTTTGTTTTTTCGGACGGTTAAGTCACCGGCTTCGACTAAGGTAATACCCAAATAACGTACTAAGTAAGCATGTTCAAAATAAGTTTCGTTTTCTGGGCCAGGGCTGAGCAGGGCAATTCGGGCATTTTCACCTTTGGGACTTAATTTAGATAAGTTGTCCAAGTACGTAGAAAAAAATGGTAACAAGGGCGCAACATTGAGATCACGGTAAGCACGCTTAAAAATTTTAGAAATACTGGCTCGATTTTCAAGCGCATAGCCCATACCTGATGGGTTTTGCACGCGGTGGCTTAGCATCCACCAGCGGCCGTCTAGGGTGCGACCAAAGTCAAAGGCAAGGCGGTGTAACCAAATACCATTGACTGGATTTAGGTTTTGTAGCTCTGGTAGATAATCGCTGTGACCAAACAGCAATTCGGCAGCTAAAATACCTTGCGCTAAAACTTTTCTGTGAGTGTATGCATCGGCCATTAATGCATTGAGTAAGCGTGCTCGCTGAATGGTGGCTTGACTTAAAGTGAGCCAATCATCGTATTCAATAATCTGAGGCAGAATGTCAAGCGTCCAAGGACGCGTTGCTTTTTTCTTGTCGGCTGCGTATACATTGTAGGTAATGCCATTATCATGTAGTTGTTTTTTGAGGTGAAGGCTTTCATTAGACAGTTTGTGACTCATTCGTTCAGGGTTGTCGCGACCAATGTGCTCAAATAAATATTGCCACGAGGGCTTTAATTGATTATTTTGAACCAGTTCATGATAAAAACCAGGTTGAGTGGCCTGTATTTTGTTAAGCCATTGCGCGGATTGGTCAAATGGAGTTTTATGCAAAATGCGCCACCTGGATTGTATAGTTTTGTGTGGAACCTATTATATTAAACCCCCTGTGGACTCCGTGTCACAACGATTCATTTTGAAATAAAAAGTTATTTATTAATTAAGATAAACGGCTCAGAGTACTTATACTGACTATTCATTATCTGATAGCTTTGCTAATTATCAGTTCGTGAAATTGTAGCTGATCAGAATATCAATCTATTTCCTCATTAAACCTGCTTACTCAGCAACAAATCTGAAATTTCAGTTTGTAAATGTTCTGCCGTTAGCTGCTCGGGATGAATACCCAGATCCTTGCAACGATCCATCATCCAGTGACAAAAAACAGTTTTCAATTCTGAGAGCCTTAAAATACGTACCCCATTAAAATGAGTGTCGTCTAACAGATTAAACAAATCTTTGTGTCGTGACGAGATTCCGTCCATCGCTTCCTCAAAGGCCCGAGTAAATTCACTGACGTTTCCTGAAACACGAGGATTCCATTCAGGCTGCACTTGAGTTGGTTGTTGTTCTACTCTAGGTGCTAATTCATTTGAGGTGATTCGAATTTTTTTAGTTGCTGCCATCACCGGAATTCCGAATACAGGACTCGACTCAGAGACCGACTGAAGCCGTCTTTTTCTCGGAATCTTGTCAAGCACTAAACTCGTTCCTTCTGGCAACGCAACTTTGTTGAACACGCTTGACATTGCGGGCCTGGTTTGAGTCGCCACTTGAACTTTCGGATAAGGCATCCGCAGGCTGGTGTTTTGACGTAAATACCCTTGTGAGCCGCTAGCCTGTTGCAGGTCAACTGAGCTGTTTTCGACTAAAGTGACTTGCCGATTGGGTTGACCTTGTAGTCGGCTTGTCACAACCACTGAGTGATCGGGGTACTGCTTTTGTGACCATTGAACAGTAGTTTTCAACCATTTTAGACTCCCTAACAACACAACCTTTGCTATTTCTCTTCCGTACATTTGAACCAATTGTTGATAGTGCGCAATCACTCGATTTGCTTTTTGATCAATCAATGACTGACTTGATGTTGCTACAGTCTCGGAGCGACTGTGCTGCTTGCGCTGCGCCTTAATCTGTGCGATCAGCGTCAAGGCATCGAGTAAACTAAACCCCTGATCAATCAACTTAGGTAAATACAATTCTTTGGTAATAGGCAGTACGTTGGCACTGTTGATCCGTAAACTAAAGGCAAGTTGTCGTGTAAAAAAATCTTGCCCAAGCATGTTTTGGCTTTGACCGGCCAAGCTCGATAGCCAGTGTCGAAACGATTCCGGCGTGTCTTGCAGCGTACTGGGAATGACTTTAAATCGTTCATAGTTATGAAATGAAACCTCCTGGTTTTTAGCAACAGGAACAAACTGATGATTGGACTGGCGAAGATGATTACTTAAAAAGCGACCTTCACAATCCGTGACCCCATAAATGGCTTCTTGATCCTTTAAACGTTTCAGAATTAAACTTTTTAAGGCTTGAGGTCCCATGGCCAAACAAGGTTCTGCAGGATATGCGATATTGTATAGGCCATCCTTAATTGGAACCTGTACCTTAGACTGAATTTCCCAATGCAAATCGAACGCTTGGTACGTTGCGCCCCATTGGGCAGAGTCAACTGATTCTGGTATTTGATACGCCAAGGTAGTGAACTGATTTGCTTCAAGCTGTAAAATTCGATTCAGTGCCTGGGGTGTCATCTTCGTGTCTGCATCCATGCTGATGAATCGACATTCTTTAGAGATCAGTTTACGATCAATCTGATCAAAACAGAAATTTCGAATTTCACCAAATGGCACAATGTCTCGCTCCGTTTGATGAATCGACCAAGAAAATCCCAATCGTTGTACCTGAATGTGATGCTGAATCAAACCACTTAGTTTTTTTAATTCGTCGTCTAATCTCTGAATCGTTGCGTGTAAATCCTGATTTTGATTCTCCGGTTGATCTTGACCATTCACACCCACAATCACGCGTACGATGTCGGCTGGGTTCCAATCACTGAGTTGGTTTAAGCTTTTGTTGAGGGCTAACAAAAAACTAGAAATGGACACATCGGGAGCCTTGCCGCGAGTGGGCAATAAAATCAGCAGTTTTGCTCTATTGTTCTGAGTACTGGCAGGGGCATTAAAGGTCAACAAAGTGGGCTCAACACGCTGCGTGCAGGTTGGGTTTAAAAGAGCCAACCTTGGGCCATAGCTTGCGTGTAACTCGTTTCTGAGTTGATTGACCTGTGCAGACGATGACACATGGGTTTGAGCAGTTAAATCCTTTAAACGCTTTTCTTGTGCCAATGCACGTTCAGTTTGAAAGACCGCAGCCGGTATGGGTGCCAGTGAAGGCATTGGATCTTCTGACAAGGGGTTGGCCAAAGTGTTTAAGAGCTTGGCTCGATCGGTTTGACTGGTTTGCACAGAGTGCACCAATTGCTGAATTAATGGCTGAATTAATGGCTGAGACGATTGACCAGAAGCACTGAATTGTTGAGCTTGCCACTGAAGCAGTTGACGGTAACCCGAGAGTCGAAGCCCTTGAATAAACAGTTGGCAAAACTGATCATCGTTTAACCGACAGGCTGCGCGTAAAAACTGTAATTTAGCTTCAGCAAGCATTGGCTGATAAGACAACACACCGATCATGTCGGCCTGAAACAGTGTGTGACAATCGATCTCTGTTTGTGGATTTGCGTTTAAGAATGCATTGAACACAGGCTGAATCACGTCTAAGGCCTGAAGATGACGAACACCGACCAATGCCATATAAAGACATTGCCTATCATAAGTGTTAATTTTAGAACATAGGGCGGTCAAGACTTGCCGAATTTCGGGGCTGTCGGTCAAATTTTGAAGGCCGTATAAGGCATTGCCGATTGCTTGTTCTGAGAGTTCTGCAGAGCTGGCCTGAATTTTAAGAGCCAAAGCCTGTAACACTTGCCGAACTTCGGGGCTGTCGGTCAAGCTTTGAAGGCCGTACAAGGCATTGCCAATAGCTTGCTCAAATAAGCGTTCAGGGCAAGCCTGAATTTTAGGCACGAGTGCTTGTAAAACTTGCCGAACTTCGGGGCTGTCAGTCAAGTTTTTAAGTCCATACAAGGCACTGCTAATTTGTTGGGCGGATAAATGTTCAATGCAAGCCTGAATTTTAGGCGCCAGTGCTTGTAAAATTTGCCGAACTTCGGGGCTGTCTGTTAAATTTTTAAGTCCATATAAACTATTGCTAACATGTTGTGCCAACAGACTTTCAGAGCATGTTTGAATTTTAGGTACTAGTGCTTGTAAAATTTGCCGAACTTCAGGGCTGTCAGTTAAATTTTTAAGACCATATAAACTATTGCCAATATGTTGTGCTAACAGACTTTCAGAGCACGCTTGAATTTTAGGCGTCAGTGCTTTTAAGACTTGCCGAACTTCGGGGCTGCCAGTTAGCCCTTGAAGACCATACAAGGCATTGCCAATTTGTTGCGCAGATAAGCATTCAGAGTTGGCCTGAATTTTAAGTACCAGGGCTCGTAAGACTTGCCGAACTTCGGAGCTGTCGGGTAAATTTTTAAGACCATACAAGGCAGTGCTAATTGCTTGCCCTGAGAGTTCTGCAGAGCTGGCCTGAATTTTAAGTGCTAGGGCCTGTAACACTTGCCGAACTTCGGGGCTGTCAGATAAATTTTTAAGACCATACAAAGCATTGCCGATTGCTTGACCTGAGAGTTCTGCAGAGCTGGCCTGAATTTTAAATGCCAAGGCGTGTAAAACTTGCCGAACTTCGGGGCTGTCGGGTAAGTTTTGAAGGCCATATAAGGCATTGCCGATTTCTTGCTCTGAGAGTTTTGCGTTGCTTGCCTGAATTTTAAGTACTAAGCCTTGTAAAATTTGACGAACTTTGGGGCTATCGGTTAATCGTTGAAGACCATACAAAGCATTGCCGATTGCTTGCCCTGAAAATTCTTCATGGCAAGCCTGAGTTGTAGGAATCAACTTGGATAGAATTTGATCAA
>DIYC01000045.1:0-798 GCA_002428895.1 Burkholderiales bacterium UBA6064
TTTTATCGCATGGGCGATTTTTACGAATTATTTTTTGACGATGCTGAGCGTGCTGCCTCATTGTTACAAATTAGTCTGACTCATCGAGGCAAATCGAATGACCAGCCCATACCCATGGCAGGAGTTCCCTTTCATTCAGTCGATCAATATCTTGCCAAACTAGTCCAATTAGGCCACTGCGTTGCACTGTGTGAACAAGTCGGCACCCCAGGGCAACAAAAAGGCCCTATGGAGCGACGCATTACACGAATTGTAACCCCTGGCACATTGGCTGAATCAACGTTGTTACCCGAATCACTCGATCAAACTTTAACTGCAATTTGGTCAAGCAACAACGAAGACTGGGGAGTCGCTTGCGTTAACTTATCAGCAGGCACTATTCGATTAGTCAGTTGTCAAACACAGCAGGTTGCCTCTCAACTGACCCGTTTAAATGCGGCTGAAGTATTGCTTGACGTCAACCAGCACAGCTACCCTTGTCTTACAGAGTTTAATACCGTTAAACGTCCCAATTGGCATTTTGATGAAACTGTTGCAACAACACATTTAATTCAAACTTTACAGGCCAAACACCTTGAAAGCTTAGAACTGAATCAATGCCCACAAGGGCTTAAAGCACTGGGTGCTGCGTTGCAATACATTCGCGAAACGCATCTTGATGTGCAACAGTTAGCGCATATTTCCGACATTCGGGTAGAAAAAGATCACGATTTCTTAATTCTTGATGCAGTGGCTCGGCGCAACTTAGAACTTACCGAAACACTTCGCGGCGATTCATCACCCACTTTACTCTCTCGT
>DIYC01000045.1:1038-2054 GCA_002428895.1 Burkholderiales bacterium UBA6064
CTCTCTCGTTTAAATCAAACAGTCACGGCCATGGGTGCACGTCTTTTACGGCAATGGATTACAGAGCCTATTCGTTGTATCCAGAAAATTCAGGCACGACAACACAAAATTGCCTGTTTCATGCAAAATCATGCGAGCGAACAACACGCATTGGGTTACGCAATACGAAACAGACTCAAACACTTTTCCGACATTGAACGAATTGCGAGCCGCCTTGCCATTGGTATTGCAAAGCCCCGAGATTTACTGGCCTTACGAGACTCACTTAAACAATTACCGCAGCTACAAACTGAACTACACAGCGAAAACAACCCTGAACTGGCAATTTTTTTATCCGATTACGAACAACTTCATGTTCCTGAATCACTTCTGAATCAGCTCAATAAAGCATTGTCAGAGAACCCACCCGTTCTACTGCGTGACGGGGGTGTAATTGCGAACGGCTATCATCCAGAATTGGACGAACTCAGACAAATTCAATCCGGTAGCGGTGAGTTTTTAATCCGATTAGAAGATCAAGAAAAACAAACCACTGGCATACCTAATTTAAAAGTTGAATTTAACCGTGTTCATGGTTTTTACATCGAAGTCACCAGCTCACACCTTGACAAAGTACCCAACCATTATATTCGTCGGCAAACCATGAAAAATGCCGAGCGTTATATCACTGAAGAACTTAAAGTCTTTGAAGAAAAATCACTCTCAGCAAAAGACAAAGCACTCGCACTTGAAAAACAACTGTATGACGAATTGCTCCAATGGCTAAAGCAATACAGCACCACACTACTTCAAACAGCACGAACTTTAGCCACACTCGATGTCTTATCGGCTCTATCCATCACTGCGCTTGAATCCAATTGGACTCAACCGAAAATGGTTAATCAACCGATGATTCAAATTAAAGCAGGACGACACCCTGTACTCGAGGTTGAAGTCGAACACTTTACGCCCAACCACTGCGAACTGTATTCTGGCAAACACATGGCGTTGATTACCGGCCCCAACATGGGCGGTAA
>DIYC01000045.1:2348-2887 GCA_002428895.1 Burkholderiales bacterium UBA6064
AATGTGCACAAATTGGTATTTGTGATCGAATTTTTACTCGCATTGGAGCCTCGGATGATCTTGCAGGGGGGCGCTCAACGTTTATGGTCGAAATGACTGAGGCTGCCACCATTATTCGCCAAGCAACTCATCAAAGCTTGGTGATTATGGATGAGATTGGCCGTGGAACCTCTACCTTTGATGGCTTGGCATTGGCTTGGGAAATTGCAAAACGCTTAGTGAATCAAAACCAAGCATTAACACTGTTTGCGACCCACTATTTTGAAATAACACAACTGGCTCAAGAGTGCTCCCATGCATTTAACCTGCATTTATCAGCCACTGAAAAACAAGGTAAGTTATTTTTTTTACATCAGGTTCACCCTGGCCCAGCTAGCCAAAGTTATGGCATCGAAGTGGCAAAATTGGCAGGCATTCCCAGCGCTGTGATCAGAAACGCACAGCTTCGATTAAAACAACTTGAACAAGAAAAACATCACGACCACGCACAACGTAGTTTGTTTAATTCGGAAAACACCGTGAATCTTTTAAACGACCTA
>DIYC01000045.1:3095-5815 GCA_002428895.1 Burkholderiales bacterium UBA6064
GAATCTTTTAAACGACCTAAACCCGCAACCAGTTAACAATCAACGCTTTACGGTATTGGCTCAAGCACTTGAGAATGTCCAACTTAACGACTTAACACCTCGGCAAGCACTCGACAAATTATTTGAACTCAAAAATTTAATCGGTCTTAATTAACCCAACTTAATTCTCTAAAGGGCAGCAACGGCGCAAACTCTTCGTAAATAGATACGGCAACATCAAGCTGATTGTGTTGCAAATAATAAGTCCCTAAGTTATTAAGACCCCTTGCAACTTCTTTGGGATGAACTTCAGGTTTAAGATCGCCAGCACCTGGTTGCAAGTACGAACGGATCAGTTTTGATACATTTTCTTTTTTTTCAGACAACTCATCGTCTTTAAAAACCTTTGGCTTAACTCCAGCGGACTTTAATGGAAACGGATTTTTAATTAATGCCTCAGTGGCCAAATTTAACTTGTCTAGCTCAGCAATAAATGCATTTTTATGCACGTCATTTGGAATATGAGAAGCCTCTTCTTGTTCAAAAATCGTATTACGTGTTTCGTGACATTGCCAACAGTTGACCGAAACCATTAAGGATTGCAATCGACTTAAGGTTTTGCTTGCGGAATCACGACCCAAAGAGACCATTTGATTTTTTATCGCAATTTCTAATTGCGCAGGAAACTTACCACCTTGAGCGGCCTTGTGTAATAAAGACAATCGCCCACCCGAAAGATCATTAAAGCTGGATTGAGAATTTAATTGTACCCATGCAGATTGACCCGCATTAAAACGATTAATATTAACCTGAACTTGATCAAGAACATACGTCTCAGCCCGATTAGACTCAAGATGAAAAACATCTTGATTTGAATTCGCTGATGATTTTAAATCAGCTTGAGATGTAAGCCGCATTTGAATTTACCCGAAAAAGATTAATTTTTATCCAGCAAAGATTGCGTAATACTCGACCGTGTAAAACTATTTCGCTGCTGTTGACTAGACACCGGATGCAACTGCTCCCCGTCAGATTCATTTTCATAACTTCGATTGTTGTAAGCCACATAATTAGAATTTTTGGCGATATTAAACACCGCACCTGTTTGGTACAAGTCACTCGTCATATAGGTATTACCCGATGGAGTGACCACAAAAATTTCAGGGTCATACTCAGGATAACTCCAATTATTTTGCTCTGTTCCATGTCGAATCAACTTACCCTTTTCAAGACCAAACGAAGCATCAAGATTGCTTAAAAAAGTTTTTTCGAATTGCGTAATTCGGCCTAAAATTGGATCCACAATTGCACGGTTTTTTTGATCTAAAAACACTTGTCTAGCCGCATTCAATGTATTCCGAATAAGGCCCCTGGCAGCAGCTCGGCCATGCTCAGTTCCCTTATTCTCTTGATACAGTGAAACGGACTCCTTAAAAGATTCTATCTCTGTTTGATTTTCTTTTTGCGCAGCAAGCTGTTGAAAATTAGGAAACACCCCGTAGACATCGTAATCAGCCGTTAAATACGTAGCCCGTTCTACCGAAGGGTTGTCACCTTCTGCCTCGGCAATCACTTCAAAAGGCAACCAATTTGCCTGTGCCTGGTTTTGAATTTTAAATTCAACGGTATAGCCGTTCAAATCATTTTGCCTTAATCGGAACGAAAACAAATCATTTGGATTTTCCGATGCCCCTTTGGGTGATTTAACGGTAAACAAGCTAATACCATCGTCTTGGGAATCGCTATCAATTTGAATCAAATCCTGTTGCAACAAAAACATGAGTCGATTTTGAGTTAACGACAACGGTTTAGGCAAGTACGATACATTGTTGATTGTTTTTGGACTAGTAAAAAACGGAAGTAAATTGGACTTATCAGAATGTTGTGCATACTTTTTGCTAAAAAGTTGTAAATTCGGAATAAAACCAGCCCATGCACCCCAATCTGAAGTTTTAGCCTTAACATCTAACGCTTTGCCGATGGCTGAACCCTCTTCAATGAGCGAAGTGCTTAACGAATTAACAGGTCGAACTAACAGAAACACATCATAGGTTTTCGCCATAACAGCCATATTAGACACATGCGTAGGTGCTATACCAGAAGCGCTCACCGCCTGCTTACCTTTCCGAATTCCGTGCAATAAATTCATGTGATGATCAATTTGCTGATGACGAGCCGATTTTGATAAGGTTTCAGGATGAGGGTGAAACTCTGATTTTGAACTTTGAGTGGATTGTTGAACAGCTATTGAGGAATCCGTAGCGCCTACCGCACTCGGATTTAAGCCCTGACCCAGAAAACTAGTGCGATTAACTTCATAGCCCATTTAAGATTCACAGTAAGTACAAGTAACAAGATTTTTATTGCGACAAAAGCCATCTAAAAACGCAACAAAAATTTCACAAAACTATTTATACAATGAAATACATCAACGAACTATCCCTCTAATGCATTAACAAAAGGAGGTAACAGGTAAAGGGGTTAATGCAACTGGGTTTTATCACTTGGCATGACAGAAAACAAAGACTGAGCCGCTGCCCCATGATGTTTCTCTTCATCACTGGCTTCTCGAATATTTTTAACAATCAAATGATAGCGCAAGGCCAAACCAGCTAATGGATGATTGCCATCGAGAACCACTTTATCGTCTGAAAGCTCAGTCACAGTCCAAACCCGACCAAAACCTGTATTAGACTCGTCTGAATGCTCATCGGGTAAATCGGGATCTTCATTGGGTACTT
>DIYC01000045.1:5995-10793 GCA_002428895.1 Burkholderiales bacterium UBA6064
CATTGGGTACTTCTTCAAGCTGCATACCCAGAGCTAACCCTTCAGGAAAGCTGTCTTTCTCTTCAACACGCAATAAATGCGGATCATAATCTCCGAAAGCTTCTTCCGGCTCAAGTTGTACAAAGACTTCATCGCCGACTTGCTTACCTTCTAAATGATCTTGTAATTTTTCGAAAATTTCATCCTCGCTACCATGTAAGTAAACAATATGGTCTGCCCCACGTTGCTGAATGAGTTCACCTTGCGCATCGCGCAATTCAAATTCGACGGTAACTACCGTACCTTCTTTAACAACCATGTTTATTCCTAAATTAACAATCATTTTACCGATCTCAATGTAACACAAGATGTACACATACATTATGATACTTACTTTGAAAAAATGAACCATTTCCGATGAAACACCAACCCGATAACCTATCAGTCAATGACATTAAAATGTTTATGGAAAACGATTGGCACATTCGACCCAAACTATTTCGCCAAGCTTTTAAACACCTCGAACCTTTGTGTGACATCGACACCATCCTCGAAATGGCTAGCGATGAAAATATTGAAAGCAGATTCATTCAGCATCACCAACAACGGTACACGCTCCAACATGGTCCTTTTGATACTTTACCCAATCTAAATACCCCTAACTGGACAGTGCTCATACAAGGCCTAGAAACAGTTATTCCTGAAGCACAAGACTTATTACAGCAATTCCGCTTTATTCCCGATGCCCGACTCGACGACATCATGCTCAGCTTGGCGAGTGATCAAGGGGGTGTTGGCCCACATTATGACAGCTACGACGTTTTTTTAATCCAAATGCACGGCAAACGCCGCTGGCAAATTGGCCCCCTATCAGATACAAGCCTAGTCCCCAATTCACCAGTCAAAATTCTTCAACACTTTGAACCCAATCAGAGTTTCATTTTAGAGCCAGGCGATATGCTCTATTTACCACCCAACTACGGCCATCACGGCGAAGCAATCGGAATCTGTTCAACCATTAGCGTTGGTTTCAGAGCCTTTAGCAAATCGGAATTGCTCAGCCATTTATTACATGATTTGGCCGATCAAGTTGCCAACGATGAACAACTCAGCAAACAATTATTTAGCGACCCACAACGAGGCATATCCGATGATTGCACTGAAATACCAAATGACCTCATTGAATTTTCCCAAAATTGTCTGATACAATTCAAACCCGATCATTTGACAATCCAAAAATGTGTTGGCACCCTACTGTCTGAGCCTAAAAGCAATGTTTTTTTTGACAGTAGTCAATGTGAGAACATGTCTCCAGAAGACATACAACTCACTTTTGAAAAGCAAGGCTTGTCACTTGCATTGGGCTGTAGAATGCTGTTTTTAGGTAATCAACTTTTCATGAATGGAGAAGCCATTCAGATTGAATCCATGGAATGTTTAAGCATTTTAAAAAAACTTGCTAAAACCCATGAATTAACCGCTAATCACGCTAAAAATGCGTTTAAAAACCCTGAATTTCGTTTTCTAATAATTGGTTTTGCCAAATCTGGCTGGTTAAATTGTATCGACTAATGACCAAAAATTGGATTAACATAACTTTACGAGTTAAAACAAACACAAAAGCAACATTTTTAATAAATTACCTCACAAAAATCACTAGGAATAACCCTTATTAGAGTAGAATTAAACCTTAATTGTTTCAATTTTATTAAAAGAAACAGAAACCTCTTAAGCCTACAATCAAACTAATCTAATTAAGGAAATAACCATGAAAAAGTCTTTAATCGCAACCAGCATCTTAGCACTCGCATTGGCCGCTTGTGGTAAAGATGAAGCTCCAGCCGAAGCTCCTGCTGCAGAAACAGGCGCTGTTGAGCAATCTATTAATGAATCTGCTTCAAGCAGCTCAGCATCTGGTCAATCTACAGGCAGCGCCTTTGGTAGCGCCGTAGAAACAGTGACTACCGAAGTGCAACAAACAGCGGATCAAGTTCAAGATTCTGCACAACAAGCTGCAGAATCTGTCAGCGGTTTAGTTTCTGGTACAGCCGACCCAGCAGCAGCCACACCTGAAGCCGGAACAACAGCCCCAGAAGCCGCTGCCCCAGCACAACAATAAGTCTCGATTTAATTGAATTTAATTAAATCCTGGTCTCTTAAAAAGCCCACTTAGGTGGGCTTTTTATATGCTACATGTCAATCATTTCTTCAGCTTGATTTATTGTATGCCACCAAGACAGTCCTTGTTCTTGGCAAGCAATATCAAAATGAATCTTCAAAGGGCGTAAGGTTTTTTCAAGCATCGAATAAACTAAATGAGGGCAATTGGTATTTTTACTCAAATGCGCAGCCACTACATACTTTAATCGACTTGAAGCCACTTGCAACAAAATTTCGCAAGCCACTTGGTTACTTAAATGACCATAGGAGCCACCCACTCGACGTTTTAAACTTTCTGGGTAATTCGAGTTTTTCAATTTATCTGGGCAATGATTCAACTCTAAAATTAACCAATCCGCTTGCTTTAATTTTGACACCAGCAAGGGTGTCGATGAACCACAATCAGTCAAAATTCCCAGGGTACCTAACTGGTTTTGAATTAACAATTGAATCGGTTCTTTGGCATCATGAGGAACGGGAAATGGATCAACCCAAAACCCCGCACACTCAAAAGGCTGATGACTATCCACCAAAACAACCCGACCCGTCTCGTAATAATCGACTGTTGATTTGCCCGATTCTAAGGCAGCCCTCCAGGTGCCGTGAGTCAGATAGACTGGAGTCTGATAACGACGGCTAAATTTGAACACACCGCCGATGTGATCATCATGCTCATGTGTCACAACAATACCAGCAATATCGCTAGGTGCTAGGCAAAGCCTTTCAAGACGATTCACAGCAGCCTTCACAGAAAAACCGCAGTCTATCATCAGGCAACGACCTGTTGCCCGCGCATCCTGGGTTGCCTGAACTAACCAAGCATTACCGTCACTCCCACTGCCTAAGCTTGCGAATCGCACAATTTAACGAGGAAATTTTGCAATCAGCAAATTAGACGCGTTTTTAGAAAACTCCTGACTCAACGCTTCACCCCTTTCATCGAGAAACTGGACTTCAGATTGATTACTCGACAATTCAATCACTGAAACTTGTAGCTTCTGATCGGGTTGAAGTTTTTTGTCTGAACGAAAATCAAAGATTTTTCCTATGAAACCAGAACTCTTTTTCTCAGTCATCGATGAATCCGGTGAATAACGAACATAATACAAGCCATTGGTACGATCTCGATCTTCAACAATAAACCCAGCACGATCTAGAGCAAAACCAACAACACGCCAAGCCTCAGGAAAACTTTGCGGCATTAATATTCTAGAGACGTCACCCGAAGAATCAATTTCTGCAACTTGACTTTTACTTTCCGCTTGACCAGCAACTTGTTGCGCAGCATCATCACCAACCAAGTGGGCAACAAAACGATTGGTCATTTCAGCCTCTAATTCAGGGTCTGAAGGCCTTGATCGCCAAACTAAGTGACTTTGACTGTTATCGGCATACACTTCTTCCATGCCACGATGCGTAATAAACACTTCGGTAGAATTGCTGTCAATTGGCTCAATTCGTATACGGTATTTGTCACGCATATTCGAAGAATACACACCATCAAACACGCGACCGATGTATTTACGCAAACCATCAAGTGGAATGGCCGCTCTATTTTCTAGCCAATTCGTTTCTAAGAGGCCAATTCTTGGATTATCAATCACTAAATCAAAACCCAACTCTTGCCAATATTTTCGTAATTCAACAAACACAACGGCTGCTGGCTTTTGAATCACTAATGAACGCACTGGGCCTGCATTTCTAATTTGAACTTCTGCCGATTTGGTGAGCACTGGCTGAGCCGACTGAATGTCTGAAGGGGAAACTTTACCTTCCGATTGCCCAGTAAAATAACCTGATGCAGTCACCGGTGCAGAACTGCTTGTTGCGGCTTCAGATTCACTAGAAAGATCAAAGTAATCATCTGAGTTTTGCACGGTTAAATCAGGAGGCACTTCCAAACTTGTAGACCTTTTTTCAGCTCGCTTATACGATGCTTTTTCATTTTCCATGGCTGATTCATAAGCAGCACAGCCAATCAGGCCTACTGAAACTGCAACTAAGACAGAAAAACGTATCATGCTTTTCCATTGTAAAACTTGTTTACTCATTTTTACTCACTCTTTAGTGCGTCAGCAACTGGTGACGCTTTAACGATAAATCAACTTGTTCATGAAAACTGGTATCAAGTTGGGTTAAGGGCAAACGTAAGCCAGAAGGTATTTGATTCATTCTTGCCAACGCGTACTTCACCGGAATTGGATTGGCCTGCACAAACATAGCCTGATGCAAGTCTAATAAACTTAAATGAAGCGCATACGCTTTTTGACTTTGACCATCGAGAGCCAAACGACACAACTGACTCATCGCCTTAGGTGCCACGTTGGCTGTTACCGAGATATTGCCTTGGCCACCCATTAACATAAGATGGACTGCGGTAAGATCATCACCACTATAAACCGCAAAATGATTGGGTAAATCACGTATTAACAACGCACCGCGTGCTAAGTCACCGGTAGCGTTTTTAATGCCGACAATATTTTCATGACGACTTAAACGCAGCACTGTGGCATGCGCTAAATCGGCCACTGTTCTGCCAGGCACATTGTACAAAATCATCGGTAAATCGACCGTATTCGCCACTTTGCTAAAATGTTGAAACAAGCCCTCTTGCGTGGGTTTATTGTAATAAGGCACCACTTGTAACGAAGCCGATGCC
>DIYC01000045.1:10990-22265 GCA_002428895.1 Burkholderiales bacterium UBA6064
CAACGAAGCCGATGCCCCCACTTTTTTAGCGTATTGAGTCAGTTCAATCGCTTCGGTGGTGGAGTTGCCCCCTGTGCCAGCAATCACCGGCACCCGGCCGGCCACTTGCTCAACACAGACACGAATTAATTCACCGTGTTCTTCAACGTTCACAGTAGGTGATTCACCCGTGGTGCCAACCGCAACAATGCCATGCGTCCCTTCTTGAATATGCCAATCGATTAATTGACGAAAAGTTTTGTAATCGAGCGACCCATCTTCGAACATGGGTGAAACCAACGCGACTAAGCTGCCAGTGATCATGCAAATCCTTTGTATTTCAGTATGGTTGAAGATTGTAACGCAACGAAAGCATTTTATGCGGCACAGAGTGAAATCAAGAGTAATCTAAGCCCATACTGCTACGAACATCGCGCATGGTTTCTTGTGCCAACACACGTGCGCGTTCGCAACCATCGGCAATCAGGTTTTTAATCAACGAAGGATCATCGACATAAGCGGCTGCGCGCTCACGCATGGGCGACAGCTCGCGAATCATTGCATCCATGATTGGCTCTTTACACTGAATACAACCAATGCCTGCGGTTTTACACCCTTCTTGAACCCATTGCCTTTGCTTTTCGTCGGAATAAATTTGGTGAAGCTGCCAAACTGGGCATTTTTCAGGATCGCCTGGGTCTGTTCGCCGAACGCGTTGTGGGTCGGTGGGCATTTTTTTTATTTTTTGGCGAACCATGTCAGGTTCTTCACGCAATGAAATGGTGTTGTGATAGCTTTTAGACATTTTTTGCCCATCTAGGCCAGGCATTTTTGCAGCCTCAGTGAGCAAGGCTTTAGGTTCAGCCAAAATTAATTTACGCCCACCTTCTAAGTAACCAAACAAACGTTCACGATCGGCCATGCTTAAATTCTGTGCCTCGCTCAGCATGGCGCGAGCTTGTTCAAGCGCAGCCTCTTCACCATGCTCTTGATGCCGATTACGCAGATCAAGATACAATTTAGCGCGTTTTGATCCTAATTTTTTAACGGCATCCAGTGCCTTTGATTCAAAATTAACTTCTTTGCCATAAAAATGATTAAAGCGACGCGCCACTTCACGCGTTAACTCAATGTGAGGCACTTGGTCTTCACCCACCGGCACATGCGTTGCACGATAAATCAAAATATCGGCCGATTGTAAAAGTGGGTACCCTAAAAACCCATACGTGTCTAAATCGCGTTCTCGCAGCGTTTCTTGTTGGTCTTTGTAAGTTGGTACACGTTCTAGCCAACCCAAGGGCGTTGACATCGATAGCAACAGATGAAGCTCGGCATGTTCAGGCACTTTTGATTGAATAAATAAAGTGGCTTGAGCAGGATCTACCCCAGCAGCGAGCCAGTCAATCACCATGTCCCACACGTTGTTTTCAATGCATTCTGGGGTATCGTAATGCGTTGTTAAAGCATGCCAATCGGCCACAAAAAACAGGCAGGGTAATTCGTTTTGTAAACGAACCCAGTTTTTTAACACCCCATGGTAATGCCCCAAATGAAGCAAACCCGTTGGACGCATGCCTGATAACACTCGCTCTGAGAACATTTTCATTTAAAAATTAAAAAGAGTTGAAATTGCACCATAACCCACCACTAAAATGGGTCTTAATAAAATTGGAAGTACATTTAGAAACAGCAACAGCAGCAAAATAAAAAAACCGTAAGGCTCTGTTTTACCATAAGTGTACGCTGCCGGTGGGAGCAAATAACTAAATAGGATACGCCCACCATCTAGGGGTAAAATGGGTAACAAATTCAACGCACCCAAAGCCAAATTAACCACAATGCCCGCTTGTGCCATTTCTAAAAAAAATGGTTCGCTAAACCCTGTTAATGCAAATGTTTTTAACAGCCCTGCCCACCCAATTGCCATTAAAAAATTAGCTGCAGGCCCTGCTACTGCCACATAACGCATGTCTCGTTTTGGGCTAGACAATCGACCAAAATCGACTGGCACAGGTTTAGCCCAACCAAACAAAAACATAGACCCGCCCAATGCCGCCGAAGACATCACAATTAGCAAAGGTACAATCACAGTGCCCACAGGGTCAATGTGCTTAAAAGGATTTAAAGTAATGCGCCCTGCTTGCTGTGCCGTGTTGTCCCCAAAGCGAAGTGCCACATAGCCGTGCGCAGCCTCGTGCAGCGTAATTGCTAACAACACGGGTAACGCATAAATAGATAAAGTTTGAATTAATTCATTCACTGAATAAATCCTTAGATTCAACCACAACGGGTTCAAGTGGGCCCACCAAAGGACCCGCCCCAAGACGAAGCACCTTGGGCTCATCGGTAGTCCAATCGATCACCGTTGTGGACTGAAGACCACACGGACGGCCATCGGACAATACCAAGTCAAGCTCATGTTCGAGCGTGTCACGAATGACTTCAGCCTCTTGAAACGGAAAATCCATGTGACTCAGTTGTAAAGTGCTGGCAATTAGAGGTTCGTCAAGTTCGCTTAATAAACCCTGAACAACTAGATGATTGGGCACCCGCAAACCAATCGATTTTTTGGATGGATGAGAAATTCGTTTGGGCACCTCTTTGGTGGCATTTAAAATAAATGTATATGGCCCTGGGGTGACTGCTTTTAACAAACGATATTGGATATTACTCACAATTGCATAATTACCTAATGCACTTAAGTCGCGGCAAAGCAAAGCCAGGTGCTGTTTTTCAGAAATACCTTTTAAGCGACGCAAACGTTCAACCGCATTTTTATGATCAAGCGCACACACCAGCGAATAACAACTGTCTGTAGGCAGCGCCGCCAAACCACCAAGGCGAATAATTTGCGCCGCTTGGCGCAACAAACGAGTTTGCGGATTGTCGGGATGTAATTGAAAAAACTGCGCCAAAAGTGTTCCTCACAAAAAATTGAATTTAATTATCCCAGATAAAGCCAACTTGAATGGCTCACCTTAGACAAAGAGAAACAGGAAATTTCAGGTCTTGGTTAAGCCTGACAAACTATGCGTTTTGTTTCGCTTCAAGCTGCTGCAACCAAACCAGTTCTTGCTCAGAAAACCCTGCCTGTTTACGTGCTTCATAATTAAAAGGAGACCGAGGTAAAGGCACGTCATAATCGCGTAAACAACGCTCAAACTCAGCAATAGGGTCTTTGTGTTCCGCTTGACACAAGGCGTTGTACCAATAATTACCTATTTCAACATGACCAATTTCGTCACGTAAAATAATATCTAAAATGTGCGCGCTTTCTAAGGCGCCCGCCTGCGCCAATTTTTCACGAATCGCTGGGCAAGCATCTAAGCCCCTCGCCTCATGTAAACGTGGCACCAAAGCCAACCGAGCCAACAGACTGGTTTGAGTTTTTGTGGCCACTTCCCACAAACCATTGTGCGCTGGGTAATCACCGTAGACCACACCATACGTTTGTAACCGTTGGCACAACAGTTGATGATGGTGGGCTTCTTCTTGAGCAACTTTTAGCCAATCCAGATAAAATTGAGCGGGCATGTTGGCAAACCGCACGATTAAATCGAGCGCTAAATTAATTGCATTAAACTCAATGTGCGCCAACGCATGCAACAACATTCCACGCCCTTGCGCAGACTGCACCGAACGAGTAGGCAAATGCTTGGGTGCAACCAACATAGGCTTAGCGGGCTGCCCTACTTGAGGCTGTAAAGCCAACGCAGGCTGCTTAACCCCATCATGCGCAGGTAAAGCCAACGTCAGTTTCACTTTTTTAGCAGAACAAGCACATTCTAAAGCCTGTTGCGCTAAAACTCGGATGCAAGTCTCATGAAAGACCATAAAATACCCACCATTTCAGTCAATTGAATGCGCAGGTGGGGGAGTTGATTGCACACCCACTCAAATCGCGATAAATTAAAGCGACACCACCACTTAGCAAACCCGCGACCCAACAACAAGAAAATACTGTGGCCATTTACCAATTTGAAAACAAACAACCCCAAATTGCCCAAACGGCCTATGTCGCAGAACTTTGCAGCATTATAGGCCAAGTCAGCCTTGCAGATTACTGTACCGTGTGGGACTTTGCGTCGATTCGTGGCGACAATGAACCGATTGTCATACACGCTCGGTCTAACATTCAAGAAGGTGCGGTATTACACACCGACATGGGCGCCCCGCTTGTGGTAGGGCAAAATGTCACAGTAGGTCACCAAGCATGCTTGCATGGCTGCACCATTGGCGATGGCAGTTTAATTGGCATTCAAGCGATTGTGCTGAACCACGCAAACATCGGCAAACACTGTATTATCGCAGCCGGTGCATTAATTCCCGAAGGGAAAATAATCCCGGACTATTCATTGGTCATGGGCAGCCCTGGCAAAGTCGTACGCAGTGTACAACCCAGCGATCTTGAAAAACTCAGCAAAGGGGTTGAACAATACGTCCTAAAAGCCCAGCGTTTTAAGCAAAGCTTGGTTCAATTAGATTAAAAAGCGAGTTGATGATGAAACATGACACACTCTCCACCTTACTGTTTAGCAACGCCGGTTGTCGAGCTCAAATTGTGCGCCTTGAACACGCCTGGGAAAAAATAGTCGCGCACCATGACCTGCCCAAACCTGTGCAGCAACTTCTTGGCGAATTGGTTGCAGCCAGTGTGCTGTTATCGGCATCGCTCAAATTTAACGGGTCTTTAATCATTCAATTACAAGGCGACGGCCCCGTAAAACTGATGGTGGCCGAATGCAACAACCATTTGGGCATTCGTGCCACCGTTAAACTATCGCCTAAACATAAAATTTCTGACGCGCACACCTTTAAGCAATTGGTGAATCAACACAACAAAGGTTTATGTGTACTGGTGCTAGACCCGCACAATCGACAACCTGGGCAGCAACCGTACCAAGGCGTTGTATCGCTAGAAGGCAATAACATGGCCCAAGCGCTTGAAGCCTACATGAGCCATTCAGAACAACTCAACACCAAAATTCATTTAGTCAGCTCCGCACACACCGTGGCTGGGCTGTTAATTCAGCAAATGCCTGAACACGGTGGCAAAACCCACAAAAAAAATACTGTTGACCCTGACGGCTGGAATACCGTCATTGCGTTGACTGAAACCATTCAAACCGATGAACTGTTACAACTTGCGCCGCAAGAAGTTGCGTATCGCCTTTACCATGAATTAGAACCCGAAGTATTGGCTGAACGCACCCCAAAATTTGAATGCACCTGTTCACGCAGTAAAGTCAGTAACATGCTGCTTCGTTTGGGAGAACCTGAAATTAAAGAAGCGCTTCGCGAACAAAACCACCTTGATATTCATTGTGAGTTTTGTAACGCGGCCTACCACTTTACCGAAGCGCAGTGCCTCAAGTTGTTTGAACAACACGACCTTGAAGACTTTGACGCAGTTGGCAAAAAAACCAGAACTTTGCATTGATGCGTGTTCATAAGGCCACAGAGTTAGTCTACAAAAAGTTACTTAAAAAGTAACTTTTTGTAGACCTGAAGCTGCGGGGTTGCTTAAAAAAGACGAATCGGTATACAATTAGTTACTTAAACAGTAACTAATTGTATACCCATTGAATCATCGAGAACAACTTATTGCTGCCTTTTCACAGTCAGGCCACATTGGCGGTGGTGTGCACTCCGGTCATGAGATCGCCTACCTATTAGCCAAACCTTATAATGCAGCCTTTAAAAAATATTTAACCGATTGTGTTCACGCACAGATTTTGCGACGAGTTGCCCAGGGCATTTATGAATGCACGCTAACGCCTCCCGATTCCCACACTGCCCTATACCAAATCATCAAAAAAATGCGCCCTGGTTTTTTAACTTACATTAGCCTTGAAAGCCAGCTCAGTTACAGTGGCGATATTTCACAAGTTGTTTTTGATCGCGTAACCCTCATGACCAAAGGCCGAGCAGGCACCTTTAACACACCGTATGGCGTAATTGAAATGACCCACACCAAAAAGCCAATCCGTGTGCTCATGCCGAATCTATATTTTGATGCAGACATAAAAATGTATCGTGCCACCACTCAACAAGCAATTGCCGACTTAAAAGCCTGCAAAAGAAACTTGCACTTACTTGAGAATTTAAATGCTTAATCGTGTCACCCAGCAGTTAATTCGAGAAAATCCAGAATATGCCAGCTTGTCTGAAGTGATTGAAAAAGAAATTTTGCATCACGACATCATGACGGTTTTAATTCAACACGGTGCACTTCAAACCCTCACATTTATTGGCGGCACCGCATTAAGAATGTGCTACAACAGCAGCCGCTTGTCTGAGGACCTAGATTTTAATGGGGGTCACGGCTTTAAACCGTCGCAGTTGGTTGGCCTAGACACCGAAATTCAACACTACATTCAAAAAAAATATGAAACCGAAGTGTGGGTGAATGCACCCAACGAAGAAAAACAAGGCGACACTGTTTCTTGGAAAATCAGCATTGTTAAACAACCCAACCGCCCCGATTTGCCCAGGCAAAAAATGCATATTGATGTCTGCGCCGTCCCTTCGTTTGACATCAAAAAACGACCACTGATCAACCACTACAAGCTTGTTGTACCCACCGAAGGCTTACTGGTGCCGGTACAATCACCCGAAGAAATTTTAGTCGACAAACTGATTGCTTTAGCCTTTCGCGCTCGGCGAATTAAACCGCGCGATTTATGGGACATAACCTGGTTAAAACAACGTGGCATTGAACTGTCCAATACCTTACTGAATCAAAAACTAGAAGCAAGAAACAAACCCAAACCCGAGTTTCAACACGCCATACAGAGCCAAATCGACAAATTGCTTCACGAGGATGAAGTTAAAAATGATTTTAATGCAGAAATGCGCCGTTTTATTCCACAAAGCCTACAACAAAAAACACTAAACCAAGCTGATTATTGGCACTATCTGCAAACTGAAGTGCAAGCAATTGCAAGTGCTTGTACTTCAAATAAATGAGCTGGGTTGCATTAGGTTTTTTACACGACTTTATACCGAACCCTCAACGTCAGTGGACGGAATTAACTCATCAAGCAACTTAAACAATTCATCTTTACCTTGCGCATAAGTTGTGACTGAATTCGAGAGAACTAATTGACGCTCTGGGTGCTGATTCGCCTTGGTTTGTATGGCTTTATTGTGCTTTCTCCAAAAATTGCCCAAAGCATTCAGATTAAAAGGGCCAAATTCATCGTTTTTTTTGAATTCTTTTTTCACTTCAACTAATAATTCCTTTTTATTATTGTCTAAATCTAAATTAAAGCGTAGCCGATTGGCTTTTTCAAAAAAATAATACAAAAAATAATCCACGAACAATAAAGCATTGTTTGCATCAGTGTCTGGGTTAAAACACTCCTTAAATGCATAGGCATTCAGCGCGGTTGAAATGCCCTGGTTGTCGTCACACCCTGTTGCATCAAAGTAGCCACAACATAGTGAATTCGTACCACACCGACTAAATAGTTGATACACCAGGAAAATTTTAATTTCGACTCGTTTTCGTGAAATAATTGTACGATCACTCTCAGACAATTGATTTAAAAATGTTGTCCGTTCTTCTTCCGTGGCGCCACCTAGATCGCCAATTAAATCAACGTTTTGAATTTGATCGAATTGCGCAAAAAAATTTATTTCTTTATCGATAAAACCCTGCTTAAACAGTCCAAATAATTTTTGTGCTAAGTCGCGCAAATAACCGATTTGACCATTAGAATTTTCGCTTTCAGCGGGACATTGATTTTTAGCATGAATACAAAGCGCCTGATGCACATTCAAATCTTTTGAATTACTCTGTAAATTAGCGACACATCGCCAAAAAGTCATTGCATCAAACCAACCCAACACGCCACGATCAGGGTGTACCAACAAAGCCAAAATTCCGAGTTGACCACCCTCTTTTGGCCCAAAGATTTTATCGATAATTGGTTGTAACAATTGTACCTTGGCGTCTTTATCTTGAGTACGTATTGCATCCCCATCGACCAATTGATCGAGACACTTAATTAAATCAGTAATGAGCAACTCCCTTAATTTGCATACACCCTTGAATTCAAGATGAATCAGTGAATGCCGTGGCAAAATACGAATAATGGTATCAATCACCTGATTAGCTTGTTCTAAATTTAGAAGACGAAATTTTCTTGACAAACGCTTCCAAAAAAGATCATGAAAACGCTCAGCATGTTTAGCTAAATTAAAGTCATCTGAATTAAAAATTCCTTCTAAGGTTTGTTTGCCATCAATAAAATTTAAAGACAGATCCTCATCAAATTTAAACTGCTCAATTGGAATTGGTTCGATTGAATTTTCACCAACTATCCGACTTAAATAATATTTAAAATTTTTCGAACTAGGTTCGTTAAGGCTCAGTTGTTTCAACAAAAACTGCGCCAATTCAGGCTGTGACGCAAAGAATTTTTTGAATTCGACTTGATATTCGTTATTATTATATTCATTTAAAATCAATTGCTTAACAGAACGAGTCCATTGTCTATTATTAGCTTCTTCAAAAGAAATTCGCCGAAACACACTAGGGTAATTTTGATATAAGACAATTAAATGCAATAAATCCTTATGTTTAAACTCAAGATCTTTTGGTAAGTTTGAATGAATATCAAGAATTACCAATAAATTGTTGAAACGTTTTAATTTTCGAATGTCACCTAGTAGCTGTAAATAATAAAACCCATGTTCCTGTTCAAGAAATTCTGCAATGGTGTTAAATAGTTGTTCACTTCCGGCTCTTGAAATAGCATTTGGTTGCGCGCCATCCCGACCCTGCCTAATCAACTCATCCACATTCACCGTCAACAGTTTGATCAATTGTTTCGGTTCAATTAATACATTCACTTTAACTTGCACAAATTTTTCTAAAAATTGCCATTCTGCAATTTCGGGGGCAGCTTGTTGTGTGCTGACTTCATTCAAATTGGCATGTTCTGGTCGCGATTGTCGATTTAAGAGTATTTCACTGTCATAACAAAACACATACGCCGCGCGTTGAAGGCGCAAGCTTTGGTGCGCAGCAAACAACACCTTTTTAACCGTTTCAATTGGCAATCGGTCTAGGTCGTCGATTACCACAACCAAAAACAAATCATTTCTTTTAAGCACGGCACCAATGTCAACTAACAACTCAGAAATGGTGTTGTGCATCGGGTTAATGGTGAGTTTTACGCCCAAATAACTTAATTCGGTGGGCTGCAACAATCTTGAAAGCCGACGGGTCATCACGGGTAATTCGGGCGCAAAAATTTTCTGTTGTATGGCCTCAGTCAATTCATGCAGTAAGTGAATGCTCAAGTTAGAATCGGATGAATACTTTAACGGATCAAAACGACACACCACCAGGTGGTTTTGTTCCTTCCAATATTCTTTCGCAAAATTCACAAAACTCGACTTACCCGCACCCCAAGGCCCATCAACACCAAAAATAAGGCCTTGCTGACACCCTTCTTTAAACACCCATTGAGCAAAGTTTTGCGCTTTGTCATACTGACCCAGTAAATCGTGCTCTTTGCTCTTCGCCTCTTGATCAGGCAGCAGAATACAGTCGGCATCTGATTTATTGTTTCGATTCGATCGTTCTTTATGTCGTTCAAAATTGTAAATAACAACTGACCAGACACACAGGCCAAACAAAGCAACAAAGACATAAACAGGTATTCGCGGGTCTATGTGAGTAAGGCGAATTAAAGTAAGGCGTATTGAATCAAATTGATGAACCAACTCGTCACCGAGCACAAAGTAAAAACCAAAACCCACCAGCAGCAGTAGCAATAAATCGATCCGCTTACTGACCATCATCATTTGAAATTGGTCAGCACCCCCACGACGAACGCCATAAGCCCCACAAACCGGCAAAGCGATTAAAATAATCAACACGTTAACGGGGTAGTTGGTGAATTTAGTGCTTAGGCTTTGCCCCAACAAAAAAGAAAAATGCCCCACTGCGGCAAGCAACACACCGATTAAAAAAAACCGGCCATAGACCACAAAAACAGGCGTAAGAATTAAAGTTTCACTGGCTGAGCTTGCTTGCGTTTTCGTTGTTTTTTTCATAGGGTGCCTAAGCCAGTTGTTTTAAATAAATCGGGTTGTAACGTGTCAACCTTTTTGTGTGAAACAAGCTATAAACCAAACACTGAACATCCCTTTAACCAGATGCCTTACTCCCGCCACTTAATCGAACACCCCATCGAAGGCATTTGACTTTCAGGCCCCTGCCCTGTGGTCGCAACTTGGCGCATGGCGTTCACCAATTCAGGCACTCGGCCTTTTACTTCTGCATTCATTGTAATGTTATCAAGACGACCCCGATATTGAAGTTCGCCTTGCGCGTTGTAACCAAAAAAATCAGGGGTACACACGGCGCCATAAGCCTTGGCAATGTTTTGGGTTAAATCAACCAGATACGGAAATGTTAGCCCATGCTGAACGGAAAATTTTTTCATATTTTCTGGGCTATCGTCTGGAACATAGATGTAATCGTTGGGCATGATAGCAACCACACCAACACCCTCATTTTGCAAAACCTTGGCATCTTGAACAAAACGACCAATAATCGCTTTCACATACGGACAATGATTACAAATAAAAGCCACCAACAGTCCTTTTTTGCCCATGAGTGCGTTCAACGTGTAACGTGTGCCGTCTGGATCAGACAATTCAAACGCAGGTGCGTGTTGTCCAAAATGAACTACAGGGGTATTCAGTAACATCAGTCAATCCTCTTCATATTTGGCAAATATTTTAAAAAATTTGATCAGCGATCAGAGGGCTGTGGCAAAGTGCCCACTAAACTGAAAGAGACTACCGAAGGCTTAACACAAAATCTTTAATGCCGTTTAACAACATTTGCGTGGCTAAAATGACTAAAATCATGCCCATTAAACGTTCAAGCGCACGCGAACCTTTTAACCCAATCACTGCCATCACTTTGCCAGAATACACCAAGATCACCGTTGCACCCAACCAGGCAATTAATAAGGCGGTGGCCCAATCGACCATTTGAGTGGGGTAAGTAGAACCTAACAGCAACAACACAGCGATGGTTGAAGGGCCAGCGGTGAGGGGCACTGCCAGGGGCACAATGAGTGGGTCGTTAAACTCATCACTGTGTTTGGTGCTGACTTTGGGTGGGAAGATCATTCGCAACGAAATGATAAACAACAACACACCACCCGAGATATTTAATGACGATTGGCTTAAACCCAAAAAAGAAAGAATCGAATTGCCCGCAAATAAAAAACACATCAAAATAAACAGGGCAATGAGGAGTTCGCGA
>DIYC01000045.1:22464-23050 GCA_002428895.1 Burkholderiales bacterium UBA6064
GGGGGGGGGGGGAGCCACTACTTTTTTGCGCTGCTGAACGTCTAAACGAGACAATACCGAATTAAAAACTGGCACATTACCCAACGGGTCCATAATTAAAAACAACGTGACTGCGGTCGAGGTAATGTCATGCCAATTCAAATCTCAATCTCCGCTGATGTCTGCTTTTCTTTAAAAAGAGGCACTAATGACTTAGGTTGATAAGCCTTTAGCAAAATTTTTCCCAATGAATGACTTCTTGGCAAATAAATATCATAGTGAGAATTTTGAATAAATAAAATGGGTAGGTCTTTAAATAAACTTAAAAGCTTTTCTAAATCCTTTTTCTCAACCGGTTTATCTGAGTTTTTAGGTTGGTTCCGTTGTTGATTGATTGCGTTAAACCAATTCGACAACATTTCTTGATCTTCTGGCTTAGCTGTATTGGCCAACACAGTAAGACCACCCGCGTTACTTTTGCTAATAATTAAGCAAGGCAAGCGCATGGCACGGTGCGCTTGGATTAACACCTCTTCTTCGATTAAAGGTTGATTTGAACGGGGAATCTGCAATAAAAGTGAAATTAATCCAGAATGATTTTCATCTT
>DIYC01000045.1:23150-27491 GCA_002428895.1 Burkholderiales bacterium UBA6064
ATCCAGAATGATTTTCATCTTGACCACCCGCTGCAAAACGATAAATTAAGTCAGTTAGAACTGAATTGTAACCAACTTGGGATTTACTGCCTACAGGAATGCTTTCCATCAGCGTGGCCGGTGTTGATGAGTCAGGTTTCTTAGGACTCTCACCAAACAAAAATTGTACGGGATCTTCATACAATGTTTCATACACAGTGCGAAGTGCACTCACTTCGTCACACGCATCACTTAAACTTTTAACGGCTTTAATGTCACGTGCACGCTGAATTAACTGATTGCTCCCTTTCGCTTGAAAAAGCATCGAAAGCATACACACGCGAGCCCAACACTCATTCGCAAAACCAGAGACCTTTTGTAAGAAATGTGTTTGCACTAAAAGAGGCGAAAGTATCGAAGTAAAATAAGTATTCATTTTAGTGGCAGCCTGATTATACAAAGAGACAGCTTTTGCATCTTTTGAATTGGGACGAAAACCAGCCCCATACATTAATGTCGCATTAAAAATTTGAATATCAGTTGCTTGGCCAGGGTTGGCAAGCCGTTCTACAAAATCAAGCGTATGAACAGGCAATTGGCTTGCTATACTTTCTGAATCTGACTCTTCTAAATCGACTTCAGTTTTTTGACTGGATTCATCCAACTCCTTGAGATCTATTTCAACCCATTCACTTGTGTTTTGTTCTTGCGACTCAATCTCATGTTGCTGTTGATGTTCTTCATACAGTTGTTGACATGCTTGCTTAAGTGTCACCACTTGCTGCGACGGAATTAACCTCTGATTACCTTGATTATTTCGAAATGTTTGAATTAACCCATCAACCTGTTGATCGATAGACGCCTTCAAATTCAGAGTATTATTTGCGAGTAATTCTGAGAACTGGTCCAGCACAAGTAGACTGGCAGAACGACAAACACCTTTGGCTGAAGAAAATTGACTCATTTCTTGATCTTGAGGGCGTAACCGTTTAATTTGGCGTAAACACTGAATTAAATTTTTAGCTGATAAAGCATAGCCATTAAAAGGCGGAGCCATTTCCAGAAAATCAATTGTAAGTGCAGACAATTCTGCTTTAGCCGAGATTAATTGCAGCTTACCTTTAAAATGACGCACCCCGTCGTCATTCTCACCCAGCCCATCATGAAACTCTAAATCGTTTAGTTGAATACGGTAAGTTTCTTGTTGAAGCGTAATTTCAATCGGTTTTCCCGCTTGTTGTGCTTGTAAACAATACTGTAATAGACTGGGGGATTGCGGTTCTAAAGCGGGTGCAGGCGAATTTGGGTTAAACACATGTTTACATTTGTCATACCCTCTTGGCGAATGAAACGACACCATGACCCGGTTCACTTCTAAAGGATCAGGGTTTAAACAATCGACAATACGATCGGCAATTTGCTTGGTTAATGGCGAATTATTTTGCGCGATATGAAATATTTGGCCTACGTTTTGCGGATGATTAAATAAAGACCGGATGCCTTGGTTTGCAATCGTACTATGATTTAATTGAGTTGTTTGTGTATCAATATGGTTGACCTGATAAGACGCAGTGTGCATCTGATCAGGTGCTAAATAATTAGCCATGCTTTGAGTTATGCCGCTA
The DNA here is from genome assembly GCA_002428895.1 of Burkholderiales bacterium UBA6064. Lineage (GTDB taxonomy): Bacteria > Pseudomonadota > Gammaproteobacteria > Burkholderiales > Burkholderiaceae_B > Limnobacter. Next base: position 24,755 of record DIYC01000045.1, read on the forward strand.
AATCTGTTTCACTTAACCCTTCGTTTAACGCTTCGCGAAACCAATTGGGGCGTTTACCACGACCTGTCCAAGTGAGAGAATCATTTTTAGGATGGCGATATTTAACAGGTACTGAAGGGCGAATTTTTCCTGTTTTTACTTTTACTTTGGTTTTTGCACTTATTTCCTCGACCAAATCTTGTAAATCAATTCCTTTAGAAGACGCAAGCTGCTTAACCTCTTGAATTGCTTTCAGTTTTTCGGATCGTTTTTCAAGCTCACCTAAAATTTGATTGTGAAGCTGATTAAGCGCCTTAGAAGATAACGTAGATACATCAAGCTTTTTCATTTTCTACCTCTACCCTTTGTTACATTTCTATCAAAAAATAATATTAAACATATTTTAATTATTTTTTTAAATGCAAAACTCAATTTTTTAAAATTTAACTGATAAAAATATAATTCATTCAAGATGATTAATTTTTAATCAATTTATGGGTCAAATACGTTTTAAATCAGTCAATATAATTGTTTCATTAATCCCCTATGATTAACCACAAATGATTAAAAGAATTGACTGATATTTTAATTGCTCAATATTGGCTGTAGCGGAAAGAAATTGAGAGCCTGCTTGCACCAATTCGGTTAAAAAAATTAATGACAAGTTTTTGTATTTTAATCTATGTTTAAAATTTATTTAGACTACTAAAAGATTAAAAAAACATAAATCGATTTAAAAATAAACACTCTTTATCACCAGAATATTTATTCCAAGTAATGATCAAAGCTTTTCTTAAAACTAAAAGCTGTTTTGCGTTTACTCTGCACATTCTATAAATCTTCGTGATAACCTTTTTGTAATTCATTCGTTTTAATTTTTCGCATCATTTTGCTCAATACCCTTCACAAAAAAACATTCCGTTTGGCATGGTGGCCACACACCCAAAGCACTCAAGTTGCTAGCTTTCGGCTTCGTTGCTTACAAATTAAACAGGGCTTAGAACAACGCGGTTATCACACCAGTTTTTGGCAACCAGGGCAACCCTTACCGGATGTACTGATTGTGTCAAAACGGTTTGATCGTGAATCGATTCAAACGCTTCAACAACTCACACACAATACAAAAACACGCTGGGTTTTCGATTTTTGTGACAATTATTTTGACATTGAACACAACGATACGTTTTGGAATAACAAACGCCTCGATTTAATTGAAGCCGTTCAACGTGCACACTGCGTCAGCACCTCGTCTGAAACATTAAAACAAATCACGACAAGCTATTGCCAAGTACCCGCAGAAAAAATTTGCGTTATCGAAGATGCGATTGAGCCCATTCAATCACCCTTTTCAACACGCCAACAACGCATTAACCCCATTCATTTAAGCAAGTTGTTGTACTACACTTGGCGATTTAAAACCAAGCTGAATACCCAAACCAGTCGGCTTATTTGGTTTGGTAATGCGTCTAGTCCGCATGCAAGTGGTGGTCTCATCGATTTAGCGCCGCATCAACACACCTTAGAGCAAATTCACCACGACAAGCCGCTTCATTTAACGATTGTCAGCAACGACTACCCTCTTTACCAATCGCTTTTTTTAAATTGGCGCATTCCAACCACCTACATTCCTTGGTCTTTAAATACCTTTTCTTGGGTATTGCAACAGCATCAAATTTGTTTAATTCCTGCTAACCTGAATCAATTTACACGCTGCAAAACCAACAACCGTTTACTCACTGCCATTCAACACCGCTTGGTTCCTATTTATGACCCCATTCCCAGCTACCTGGTATTCGACTCTTTTTTTTCTGCTGGCATCACAGAAGATACGATTCGCCGCGCAATCCATTTAAACCCAACAAGCCAACTCAACGCAGCCAATCAGTTTGCGCAGCAACAATTCAGTTTAAATAAAATATTAGACCACTGGGAACACCTGGTGGCCCAACAATTCAGACTTGTATCGTAACAAACTTCAACACAACCATTTAACCCATTCACTCATGAACACCCTAACCATTCTTGCCAACGAGCAGCAACAACCCACCTGGGATACCCATGAAATAGAACATGTATTCAATTGCCCAGCGTGCAACAACACAAAATTTCAAACCACACACACCGATGTACAAGACTGGTCATTTGGCACCACAATTGGCAACTGGTCGTTTAGCGAATGTAATCATTGCCAAAGTCTAATCCTCGCTTCCAGACCCAAACAAGCTTTTATTCATCGCGCCTATCAGCGTTACTACACGCATGCGCTCTCTACTCATGAAACTCAAAATTTCACGCAACAACCATTCAGAAGAAAAATGCACGAACGCTTAGCGCATTCTTACATTCAACACCGATATGTGAGTGGCACACCCTTACCGCTGTTAACACACCTGTATTTCACGCTGAGACCGAATAAACAACTTGAAATTGATCAACACTATCGCCACCTACCCGCCTTCAACAGCACCCTCAGCACCACTACCCCTCGTTTACTCGATTTTGGCTGTGGTGACGGTTTATTTTTACAACGTGCCTCCCAATTAGGCTGGCAAACTTGGGGCTGTGACTTTGATGAACAAGCAATCAAGGGCTGCCAAAACAAAGGACTCAATGTGTTCTTGGGTGGCTTTGAACTTTTAAATGAATACACCCCCCGATTCGATGTCATCACCCTAAGCCATGTGATTGAACATGTTTACGAACCCCTCAAATTGCTGCAACAAGCGTATCAGTTTTTAAAACCTGGGGGTCTGTTATC
>DIYC01000045.1:27649-32362 GCA_002428895.1 Burkholderiales bacterium UBA6064
AAAACCTGGGGGTCTGTTATGGTGCGAAACACCCAATACCCAAAGTGCAGTGCTGAAGCACTATGGTCGCCATTGGCGGGGGCTAGAGGCACCTCGCCATCTTGTTATTTTTAACGAATCCAGCTTAATTCAACTTGTTAAACAAGCTGGCTTTGAAAATATTCAGCGCTTAAAACGACCTAACCCCGCAGAAAAAATGATTGCCACCAGTGAACTTATTTCTAAACAACAACTCCCCGAAAAAGCCCACCGCGTGAATACTCCTGAATTAAAAAATTTGTTGCGCCGCATTCAGCAACACGTGCACAACAACCCAGAGCACACTGAATTTATTACTCTGAGTGCAATAAAGGGAGGTTAATTTGTGCAGATTGGTTTATCCTAATTTGAACAAGCCGAACGTCACCTTGATTTTGGTGTTGTTGGATGTCGTCGCTCAACGTGCTAGCGGCCACACCAAGTTCATCAACCAACGCGATAAAAATTACCTACTGGCCACATTTCAAGAAGAAAACTACCGCAAACAGTTTACTGATGCGTTGGAGAGTTACGTTGAAACCAGCAAATGGAAAACATTGCGGTTTGGGCCGCTGACAATCTGATTAGCAAAGAACTTTTGCTGCAAATTATTACTTCAATTTTGTATGACGATGATTACTCAGAAGAATTGAAGTTGGCTATTTTTGAAGCAGTTGAACAAAACCAAAACCGCTTAGATTATTAATCAAAAGCATTTTCTTATATCGTCCAACATCTTAGTCAACCCAAGCACATCAAAACGTGTCTTGTAAATATTTCGGTAGATAGATAACGAGCACACGCCAACTTGTGCCAGTGTTTTAAGGCAACTCTCTATGACCAATTGATTGCTCGTCAAGTAAAGATAATCAAAACCATTTAAATCTGGCCTATGCACCATGGCCTGCATCATTCCCAACTCATTTGGGTGCGCACCAAAGTCAATTAAACGCTCGTTCAATTGATTCGCTACCTTACCCTCTTTCGCATCGACTTGTTGAAGTAACTGAATCATCTTAGCTGCCTTAAATTCATCCCTGACTGCTTTTTTGGTTTTATCGTTGTCAGACCGTTTGAGCCATACTTCGCAAGTCTGTGGGTTTTTATAAAAATAAAAACTGTAAAGGGCGTTTTCAAGGCACAATCGCAAAACAGGGTAAGTCTCTGGGGTCTGACCCGCCCAGCAAAGACTACAAGCAGCCAAAAAACTTGAGTGCGAGCGCGGTAGGAAAAACCCAGGAAACCAGTCATTAGTATTGTTAAGCCCCTCAATTGCCTTTCGATAAGCCCTATCAATATCAGAAAGTCGATCAACCCAATCTTTTAAATTGTGAAAAGTGGCGAATTGATTACTTCGAGCCGCATCAAAATTCTGCGTTATTATGTTTTTATCCCATCCCGATGGTGGTTTGCCCAAAGTATTCATTTATCCTCAAAATCGACCACTTGACAAGATGTAATCGTTCGATTACAATTTGCACGTGTACACGATTAAATTCACGATTCAGTTTGCTAAATGGCTCGACAGCCTTAAAGATAACACGACTCGAATTCGTCTCAACAGACGTTTAGATAAAGTCTCAAGAGGTCTCTTAGGGGACGTTGAGCCTGTTGGCGAAAATGTTTGGGAAATGCGTGAGTTTTTTGGACCTGGTTGGCGCCTGTATTACACATCATGAGCAAAAAAATCAAAGTCAGCGACCTACCCACATTCGACATGAGCGAAGCATTACGTTCAAGCGAAGACATTGCTACTTATCTAAACCTAGTGCTTGAAGAAAATGACCCTTCGGAACTTGCGCATGCTCTTGGCATAATTGCAAAGGCCAAGGGAATGGGCAACATTGCCGAGCAAAGTGGATTAGCTCGTGAAGCCTTGTACAAGGCTCTTCGACCGTCATCGAAACCGAGGTTTGAAACCATACAGAAAGTATGTAACGCGTTAGGAGTAAAACTTGTTGCGCAACCAGCAACACCCAGCGAAGCAAGTTAAGAAATTTCTTAGACCCCATTCACCGCAATGAGTACCAGAACTTAACTCACCACCAAAAGAATTGGTCGGAATGAGAAGATTCGAACCTCCGACCCCATGCAGCGCTGAAAACCCCCTTAAACTATTGAAATAAAAACATTTTTAACCCTAGTTCCGCCAACATGTTTTACACTTTAAGCCACCTTTAAAGCCGTATACTACCCTGGTTAGTGCACTTATATTAGCGGATATAAATAAGAATAACCTGGTCGGTTAACCCGATTTTACAAGCCCTTTTAAAAGACCTATAATTAGGTCTTTATATTTTGGGTTGGTACAACGATGACGCATCAGATTTTGACTGAACTGGCCGCCAGTATATCCGAACTGAAGGCCAACCCCATGAAAGTAGTAGCCAGTGGCGAGGGCATGCCCATTGCCGTTTTAAATCGCAATGAACCGGCCTTCTATTGCGTACCAGCCAAAGCCTACGAAGCCATGATGGATTTAATCGAAGACAAAGAATTACTTGAAATTGCCAAAAGCCGCCAAAAAGAAGAAACGGTAAAGGTCAAACTCGATGACCCGTGAACTGGCATTCACCAAAAGCGCACTGAAAGAATGGAAAAAATTGGGGCCTTCGGTGCGCGAAGTGTTCAAGAAAAAATTAGCCGAGCGGTTGGAATGCCCGCATGTGCCCTCTGCGGTCATTCGTGGCGGCAACAATTTGTACAAAATTAAACTGCGCCAGCTTGGGTACCGATTGGTTTATTCGGTGTCTGATTCAACAATCACAGTCACCGTGCTTGCCGTTGGAAAGCGAAACCGCAATGAGGTGTATGATTTTGCGCTTTCGAGACTTTCTTCATCGAATTAACAACGGCTCTTCATCATTAACTGGGGACAAAGGTATTCATTAAACTGATTAGAAGATAACCTATTGATTTATTGGTCGGAATGAGAGGATTCGAACCTCCGACCCCCTGCACCCCATGCAGGTGCGCTACCAGGCTGCGCTACATTCCGAGAAAGATGGATTATACAGAACTTTTATGAATAGGTTAGAAAATCTCGCAAATTCAATAATTGTTCTTTAAGTTTTTCGCGGTCGATGAGAACAGGCAAAGGCTCGCTTCCCACTGGGCCATTTTTTTCTTGATCAAGTCGGTTGCGTGCACCACTGATGGTAAAACCATGTTCATAAAGAAGCTCGCGAATACGGCGAATGAACAACACTTCATGATGCTGGTAATAACGCCGATTGCCACGACGAGTAATTGACTTGAGTTGCGTAAACTCTTGTTCCCAGTAACGCAACACGTGCGGCTTAACGCCACACAAGTCGCTGACTTCGCCAATAGTGAAGTAACGTTTTGCCGGAATTGAGGGCAAAACGGCGGGTGTTTCAGGTTTAATGGGTTGAGCTGCGGCAAGCCTTTGCATAGTATTTGGTTTCTTTAAGAAGAATGATTAATTTTCCTGAACAACCGATTTAAGCTTTTGGCTTGGGTGAAACGTTACGACACGCCGAGCTGCAATCGGAATTTCTTCACCGGTTTTGGGGTTTCGCCCTGGCCTTTGTGGTTTATCACGTAACTGAAAATTACCAAAGCCCGATAATTTGACAGATTCGCCAGCTTCAAGTGTAGTGCGAATTTCATCAAAAAACGCATCTACAAAATCTTTGGCTTCACGCTTATTTAAACCCAATGAATTAAAAAGCATTTCAGCCAACTCGGCTTTAGTTAAAGAATTTGAAGCAAACTCTTGATCTAAAGACTCAAGATGAGAATTTTGATCTTGTTCTGCTTCTTGATCTGATTGTTTTAACATAACATGATTCACAGCGAAATCCTAATAAGGTATTGGGTTTTAAAATAACACAGACTAAATTACCTAATTCTAGCTTGACACTCGTTTTCTACTTGCTTAACGATGCAATCGAGCACAGGCGTTAAAAGTTCATCGTTAAGGCTTTGGTCTTCTGCTTGAAAGCGCAATCTAAACGCTAAACTTTTCTCATTTAACTTCAGCGCTTTATCATCTTGCTTTGGAGCAAATTCATCAAACAGAATAACCGATTTCAACCAATTTTTTTTGGTGTGTGCGCCAGCATGAATTGCTTTTTTAATTTCATTCACGGTCACGGTTTGCTGCACTACAAACGCCAAGTCTCGAATCACAACAGGCTGCTTTGATACAGGACAAAAGCTTGGAACCGATTTGCTTAAACAGGCATCTAAATTAAATTCGAATACGATGGGTGCAAAAGGCAAGTCGTACGATTTTAAAAATTTTGGATGCAACTCACCGATTACACCAATTCGTTCATTCTGATGAAACACTTGCGCAGAACGCCCTGGATGAAAAGCAGGATGCGCACCCAGCTCAAAAGGTTTGAATTCGAGCGTTTTGCCATTGAATAACTGTTCAAGATCACCTTTGACATCAAAAAAATCAACTTGACGCTGCCCACCAAACCACTGCAAGCAGTCGGCTAAACCAAACGCCAACCCAGCAACCTTCCAAGTTTGTGAGTAGCCCGCCACCGTACTGGCTGAATCTTGAATGGTAGAATCGAAAGCAAACACGCGCGCCACTTCAAAAATACGTAAGCGATCGACACGATGACCTAAGTTTTGACGCAACACAGCCAACAAACTGCCCACTAAAGTAGTGCGCAAAGTATCTAAATGACTTGCAATTGGATTAAGAAGCGTAAC
>DIYC01000045.1:32597-32761 GCA_002428895.1 Burkholderiales bacterium UBA6064
ATTTTTTGGTTAAGTTTGCTTCGTGGCTGGGCAGCATGGTGAGCTTGCCCACCGAGGGCCGAGAAGGCAAGTTTTCATAACCAATTAAACGGATAACTTCTTCAACTAAGTCTTCTTCGATTCGAATGTCGAAACGGCTTGCAGGGGCAGTCACTTGATACACC
>DIYC01000045.1:33013-34223 GCA_002428895.1 Burkholderiales bacterium UBA6064
AAACCGTAAACGTTGAAAAACCTGCTTAATTTGATCTGAAGTCAAGGACATGCCAATCATTTTTTCGCAGCGACTGTGACGCATGGTGACTGCTTGGGGCCTTGGCCAATCATAATCATGATCGTGCAGTGGCCCCACCTGGCCACCGCAGACTTGAACAATTAATCGCGTCATCCATTCTAATGTTTCCGCCACGGTTGACGGGTCAACACCGCGTTCAAAACGATGTGCTGCTTCAGAGGACACATTCAACTGGCGTGCACGACCCGAAATGGCGCTTGGATACCAAAACGCCGCTTCGATAAAAATATCTTGTGTGTGTGGCGTGACCGAAGTGTGTAGGCCACCCATAATACCTGCTAACGCTTGTGGCCCATTGTCATCGGCAATCACCCCAAACTGAGCAGACAAAGTAACTTGTTGATCGTTGAGCAAGGTTAGGGTTTCGTTGGGTTTCCCCCAACGTACTGTTAATGGGCCATTGAGTTTATTTAAATCAAACACATGGGTTGGGCGCCCCAATTCCAACATGACATAATTAGAAATATCAACCAACGCATTCACAGTGCGCTGCCCCGAACGTTCTAAACGTTCAATAATCCACTCAGGCGTTTTTACTGAATTGTGAACACCGCGAATAACCCGCCCTGCAAAACGCCCACAAAGGTTTTGCGCCTCATGATGAACAGTAACAAAATCAGCAATATCAACTTTGGCTGCAGAAAAATCATAAGGATTTAACGCCCCTTGAGTCAGCGCTGCAACTTCTTTAGCAACCCCATAAATCGACAAACAATCGGCCCGATTGGGTGTCATTTTTAGGGTAAACACGTTGTCATCTAGATTTAGATAATGACGCAAGTCTTGCCCAACTTTGGCATTGACATTTAACAGCAACAAACCTGGTTGATCGGAGTGAAGCCCCAACTCTTTGGCTGAACACAACATACCACCACTTTCAACGCCCCGCATTTGCGTTGGGTTAATGACCAAGTTATTTGGCAGCACAGCCCCTGGCAAAGCACAAGCCACTTTAAGGCCAACAGCCACATTGGGTGCACCACATACAATTTGTCGAACATCGTCTGCACCCACCTTGACTTGACACACACTAAGCCTGTCCGCTTGGGGATGTTTTTCTTTGTGAATCACTTCGCCAACCACAACCTGGTTAAATGGCGGAGCTACTGTTTGCACGTCTTCAACTTCT
>DIYC01000045.1:34412-35962 GCA_002428895.1 Burkholderiales bacterium UBA6064
AATTGGGTTGCAAGCTCTTGGGAATTTAAAGCGCATTTAACAAGAGAACGAAGCCATGATTCGGGAAATTGCATATCAAATAACCTTTAATAGTTTAAACATTAAACTGCTGTAAAAAGCGAATGTCATTTTCATAAAACAGGCGCAAATCATCAATTCCATAACGCAGCATTGTTAAACGATCAGGGCCGACACCAAACGCAAAGCCTGTGTATTTTTCAGGGTCGATGCCCACATGCCGCAACACATTCGGATGCACTTGGCCAGCACCGGCAATTTCAAGCCACTTACCTTTATTGGGGCCTTTTGTGAAGGCCATATCGATTTCTGCGGAAGGCTCGGTAAACGGAAAAAAGCTTGGCCTGAATTGAATGGTTAGGTCATCGGTTTCAAAAAACTGCTTAAGGAAGTCGATAATAATGGCTTTAAGGTCTGCAAAACTGACTTGCTGATCGATCCACAACCCTTCAACTTGATGAAACATGGGTGAATGGGTTGCATCGCTGTCAACGCGATACACTCGGCCTGGGGCAATAACTCGTATTGGGGGTTCATGCGTTTGCAGATAACGCACTTGCATGGGCGAAGTATGCGTTCGTAATAAATTACCCCCTGCCACATAAAAGGTGTCGTGCATAGAACGTGCTGGGTGGTTTTGGGGGGTATTTAATGCGGTGAAATTATGAAAATCTGTTTCAATTTCAGGGCCATCGGCGACATCAAAACCCAAAGAGGAAAACAAATGCTCAATGCGTTCTAGAGAAATTATGGCGGGGTGAAGTCCACCTACCCCACGCATACGACCTGGTTTTGAAACGTCGATGGCTTGCTGCTGAAGTTGCTGAATAAGCGCTTGATTGTCTAGGGCTTGCCGACACTCATTGAGAACTTGTTCAACCCTAATTTTTAATTCGTTAATCTCTTTCCCTTTGGTTTTTTTTTCTTCTGGGGGCATGCTACCGAGCAGTTTAAGTAACCCTGTAATTTCACCTGCTTTACCCAAATATTTTGCTTTTGCATCTTCAAGCGAGGCTGAGTCTTGAGATTGACGTAAGTCGATGCAGGCACGTTCAAACAACGCTTCTAATGACGATGTATTCATTTAAAAAACCAAGTGGATATTTAAAGAAAAATTAACAATACCAAAACAAAAAAGGGCCTAGCAAGGCCCCTTATTAAAACAGCTTAAATGACTAAGCCCGTGCTGCCTGAACTTGATCGATAATTGCTTTGAAAGCTGCTTTATCGTTAACAGCGAGATCGGCTAAGACTTTACGGTCTAAATCGATGGCTGCCTTTTTAAGGCCATTAATGAATAAACTGTAATTTAAACCATATTCACGAACAGCTGCATTGATACGGGCAATCCAAAGTGAACGAAATACGCGTTTTTTGTTGCGACGATCACGGTAAGCGTATTGGCCTGCCCGCATAACCGCTTGTTTAGCGATACGATAAACATTTTTACGACGACCACGATAACCTTTGGCAAGGTCTAGTACTTTTTTATGACGTGCATGGGCTGTTACACCACGTTTGACTCTTGGCAT
>DIYC01000126.1 GCA_002428895.1 Burkholderiales bacterium UBA6064
GGTAAGGTGCTAATCAGGAAAAACAATTATTCAGAGAAAAATGAAAAACGAGTCGCAGCTAAAAAATACCCATTGTTGATGCAATCATTCATGGCAGCAGGTGAGGCATTTAAAGCAATTGACGCACCCATTCATTCAGTCATTGTTTCTTATGGTGAAGAGGGGAAACAGATTATTAACGATCTTTGTGCTGTTAATAATGACTTTAATGCAAAATCTTTTTATACCCTGCTTAAAAAGGCACAAAAATATAGCGTCAATGTTTTTCCGCATGTATGGAAACAGTTAGTTGAGGACGGTGCTGTTATTGAAATTCAAGGCGAAGGTATTTTTTATTTGAAAGAACAATACTATAACAACGAATTTGGTTTGAGTGTAAAGCCTATAGAAAAAATGAAATTTAATGGTTGTTGAGTTTGGCATCGGCTTTTGGCCGATGCCGTATTTTTAAGGCTTCTAAATAAAACCCTTTCTCTATTTCAATCCACGTAACATTTTAGGCGTTACGAAATATAATACCCTCTCTCTGAAATTGACTTAATTTTCGTTTGTGCTTACTATTTAGTTGTTGGCAATTTATCAGGGGTTGGCATGTTGAAATTAGCAGCAGATTTAGTTAAGCAAATTCGATTGTTACAGACAGATAGATTTTACGTACTTTTGCTCTGCCTATTGTTATTTGTTTCATTTTAGGTCCTTTCTTTAAATAAAGGTTGGCGATGAAAAATCAAATTAGTTTTAAATTGTGGGGTAAATATGCCTTATTCAGTGACCCCGTGACAAAAGTCGGCGGCGAAAAGTGTTCTTATCATATCCCAACTTATGAGTCTATTAAAGGGGTGCTTAAGTCAATTTATTGGAAGCCTACGTTGATCTGGTATGTGGACAGGGTTCGGGTTATGAAGTCAATTCGTACACAGACAAAAGGTGTTAAGCCTTTATTGTGGAATGGTGGCAACAGTTTAGCAATTTATACTTTTTTACATGATGTTGAATATCAAGTTGAAGCGCATTTTGATTGGAACTTTCATCGACCTGAATTAGAAAAAGATCGCGTTGAGGGTAAGCATTACAACATCATCAAGCGAATGCTAGAAAAGGGTGGTCGTCAAGATATTTTTTTAGGTACACGAGATTGTCAGGCTTATGTGGAACCATGTGAGTTTGGCGTGGGTGAGTCACCATACGACAAATTGCAGGAATTAAGTTTTGACTTCATGTTTCATGGTTTTGATTACCCAGATGAAACGGGTGTACCTGAGTTGCATAGCCGTTTCTGGAGGGCGAAAATGACAAATGGGGTCATCACATTTCCTCGTCCGCAAGATTGTGATAACAAGACTTTTGTTCGAAAAATGTCGGTTAAGCCATTTGGCCTTGATGATAATTTGCTTGGCGTTGTGATGGAGGAGGCTAATTTATGAGTTGGTTATATCGGTTATATCAAACTTACGAAAAAGCACTCAAGTTGCCAGATTTGCCTGAAGACCAGCAGCTTATGTCAATTAGTCACACTGTTCAAAACGCACATATTAATATTGTGCTTGACCAAGATGGAAACTTTAAACGGGCACAAGTCCTTAAAAAAACACAAATTGTGTTGCCTGCCACAGAAAGTTCTGCTGGCCGAAGCAGTAATGAGGCACCACATGCTTTGGCTGATAAATTGCAATATGTTGCAAAAGATTATGCTGAATTTGGTGGTAAGAAAAATGCTTATTTTTCAAGTTATCAAAAACAGCTTGCCCAGTGGTGTGCCTCAGAGTTTACTCATCCGCAGATTGTGTCAATTCTTACTTATGTCAATAAAGGGGATGTAATTCGTGATTTGGTTGAAGCCAATATTATTCATTTGAATAATAATGGGAAATTGCTAAGCAATTGGCCTGACGACAGTAAAACTGCACCGGTATTGTTTACTGTTTTGCCTAAGGAGGGTGGGCAGCTAGACCAAGGTTCTGCCCTTGTGTGTTGGTCGGTAGAGCGAAGCGATGGCTATTTAAATGCTGATACCTGGAAAGATGCAAGCGTACAGCAAAAATGGATTGATTACGAAGCATCTAAAATTGATTCTAAAGGTTTTTGTTTTCTGTTGGGCATTCAAACAGCAGTTGCTAGCAATCACCCTTCAAAAATTAGACATTCAGGCGATAAAGCTAAATTAATTTCTGCGAACGATAATTCTGGTTTTACTTTTAGGGGCAAATTTTTTGAAAGTGAGCAGGCGTGTACAGTTAGTTTTGACGTTACTCAAAAAGCCCATAATGCTTTGCGTTGGCTAATTAAAAGACAATCGGTTCGAAACGGTGACCAAGTGATTGTGATCTGGGCAATCTCTGGAAAGTCGGTACCTCCTGAAGTAGCTTTTGACCCTTTAAGTTTGGATGAGGATTTAAGTGATGATGGTAATGAAGTCGTTGAATCGCCTACTAATCAGGAAGGCACGTTAGACTTAAGTAGTGATTTTGGGCAGCGTGTTGCTTGTAAAATAAGATGCAAGCTTAAAGGTTATTATCAGAGCTTGGGTGCCACAGAGCAGCTCTCTATCATGGCAATCGACTCCGCTACACCAGGCAGAATGGCGGTCACTTATTATCAAGAGCAGTTAGCAAAAAATTATTTTGAGCATCTTTATGACTGGTACGAAAATTTTTCGTGGTATCAGCGGTATAACAAAGAACAACAAGTTGATGGTAAAAAGAAAGATACAAAATTGATTTGGCCAATCGTGCCCCCTTCACCATTTAGTATTGCGCAGGCAGCTTATGGTGATGTTCTTAAAAGCCAAGATACATTAAAGAAACAGCTTTATTTAAGAATATTGCCATGTATCGCAGAAGGAAAAGCATTTCCAAAAGATATTGTTGATTCATGTGTTGCCAGAGCCACTAACCCAAATAGCGGTGAGCATTGGGAGTGGGAACGCAATGTAGGCGTTGCATGCGCATTGTATCGTGGCTATTTTAGCCGACATCCCGATCAAAATAAAAGGAGAAAATTTGAGATGGCTTTAGATGAAACTAATGATAATCGCAATTATTTGTATGGACGGTTGTTGGCGGTGGCGGAGTGTTTAGAGCAAAAGGCACTTTGGCTCTCAGACGAAAAAAGAGCAACAACGGCTGAACGTTTTATGCAGCAATTTTCTGAGCGACCTTTTTCAACCTGGCGAAATATTGAACTTGCATTAGCGCCGTATAAGCGTCGTTTGCAAAACAATGGTAAGTGGGGTGGATTTTTGACAAATCGAGAAACTGAAATCACAGAGATAACTAATTTATTTGGTAGGCAAGATTATTGTGATGATTCGAAATTGACGGGTGAGTTTTTGCTTGGTTACCATGCGCAAAAAATGAGTTATAAAAAAGAAAAAAAATCAGCAGAAGCAACTGAATAATTCATACTCAAACACAGTATTCAATTTTGAAAAATTTAATTTGGAGATAGATAAATGAGTCTAAGTAAAAAAATTGATTTTGGAATGATTATTAATATAAAAAATGCTAACCCTAATGGTGATCCATTAAACGGTAACAGGCCGCGCACTGATTATGATGGTAAAGGAGAAATTACTGATGTTTGTTTAAAACGTAAGTTAAGGGATCGTTTGCAAGAGGCAGGGCAATTTATATTTGTGCAATCTGACGAAAAGAAAATTGATGGCATGACGAGTTTAAAGAATCGAGCAGAAAGTGAACAGTTTGGTGTTGGAAAAGATGTTTTTAACCCCAAGAAAACAAGTAAGGATGAGGCAGTAAAAAAGCTTTGTCAAAAATGGTTTGATGTAAGGGCTTTTGGGCAGGTTTTTGCATTTGGAAAAAGTGACGATGCGGCAGGCGTATCGATTGCAATTCGTGGCCCCGTAACTATTCAATCCGCTTTTAGTATTGAACCTGTTAGCGTAACCAGCACGCAAATCACGAAAAGCGTAAACAGTGAAGGTGATGGTAGCAAAAAGGGTGCCGATACAATGGGTATGAAGCATCGGGTTGATAAAGGGGTGTATGTGGTTTATGGCGCGATCACGCCACAATTAGCTGAGCGTACGGGTTTTACAAATGAGGATGCTGCAATTATTAAAAATTTGCTTCCAAAATTATTTGAAGGAGATGCTTCTTCAGCACGTCCTGAAGGTTCTATGTCGGTGAGTAAGCTTTTTTGGTGGGAGCATAACTCAAAGGCTGGCCAATATTCATCAGCTAGAGTACATTCATCGCTCAAAGCCAATGCGGATGGTAGTTACGATGAAAAATTGATAATGAGTTTGGATGGGCTTAAACCAGAAATTATTTCAGGGTTCTGAGTTTTTGGATATTGATATTCAAGTTGCTATCTCCGCCCTTCAACACATAGCGTATTGCCCACGTCAGTTTGCGTTAATTCACATTGAGCGGGCCTGGGCAGAAAATTATTTCACGGCGCAAGGTAAAGTGTTGCATGAACGTGTTGATGGGGGTGCACCCGAGAAACGAGGCAATGTGCGAACAGAGCGCAGCGTTGCCGTGTACTCGCAGAGTTTGGGTATACATGGCCAATTAGATTTGTTAGAAATAGAGGGCAAAACCGACAAAAAATATTTTCCGGTAGAGTACAAGCGCGGTAAGTCCAAAGCCGAAGATTGGGATCGCATTCAGTTGTGTGCGCAGGCGCTTTGTTTGGAAGAAATGCGACAAATTGTGATCGAAGAGGGCGCATTATGGTACTGGTCAGAACGGAAAAGGGAACGGGTCACGATTGATCAAAATTTGCGCAATTTGACACTTCAGGCTATTGCTCAAGCCAAAGACATTTTGTCGTCAGGCAAAACCCCCGCGCCAACCACCAAAAAAAGTCGTTGCAAGGCTTGTTCGTTGATTGATGTTTGTATGCCAGATGTTGCGCGTAAAGACCGCTCTGCGGACTATATTCAACAACTTTTTTCAGCGCCAGACACATGAAAAAACTATTAAATACCTTGTACATTACACGTCAAGAAACTTACATTCACAAAGAACGAGAAACGATTGTGATTAAGCAAGGAGGTGAAAAATTAGGGCAATTCCCCGCGTTAACAATCGGAAATATTTTGTGTTTTGGTTTGGTGACAGTTTCCCCTCCGTTGATGGGGTATTGTGGCGAGCAGGGTATTGGTCTTAGTTTTTATACTGATTATGGTCGCTTTTTAGCTCGAATACAGGGTAGGCAAAGTGGCAATGTGTTGCTTCGCCGAACGCAGTATCGCATTGCAGACGATGAACAAAAGTCAAATCAAATTGCACAAGTGATGGTAGGTGCAAAAATTGCAAATGCCCGTTCTGTATTACAAAGAGAGCTTCGTAACCATGGTGAAAATCAAGCCATTACTGAGATTGTGCGTCGACTGGCAGATGCTTTAAAACGTTGCGAAAAAAGCGAACGTGTTGAACAAACTATGGGTATAGAAGGTGAGGCGGCTTCAAGCTATTTTTCTGTGTTTAATGAATTGTTACGTGGCAGTGAGTGTACTTTTGACGGTCGCATTCGTCGACCACCAACAGACCCTGTCAATGCTTTGCTTTCATTTATTTATTCTCTGATTACTCAAGAATGTGTCTCTGCTTTAATGGGTGTCGGGTTAGACCCCTACGTAGGTTTTTTACATCAAGATCGTCCAGGCAGGCCAAGTTTAGCTTTAGATTTGCTTGAGGAATTTAGAGCACCCTGGGCAGATCGATTTGTGTTGACTTTGTTTAACAGAAAGCAATTGCAAAGTAATGATTTTAAAATTGAAGCAAGTGGGGCTATTAGGTTATCCGATGACGCAAGAAAAAAAGTATTGACTGCTTTTCAAGAGCGCAAGCAAGAGGAGGTGATGCATCCTTATTTGGAAGAAAAAGTACCTTATGGTTTGTTGCCTCATTGTCAAGCTATGTTGCTTGCACGTCATTTAAGAGGCGATATGGCGTTTTACCCTCCTTTCTTGGTGAAATAATTTATGCTGGTTTTAATTACTTATGATGTCAGTGTATTAACTAAGCAAGGGCAGCGGCGTTTGCGCCATATTGCTAAAACTTGTTTAGATTATGGGATGAGGGTTCAAAACTCTGTTTTTGAGTGCGAAGTTGCTCCAGACCAGTGGGTGACCTTAAAGCAAGCTTTGTTAGAAACTTATCATCCAGAAGAAGACTCTTTACGGTTTTACATGTTGGGCAGTAAAGGGCGAAGAAAAGTTGAACATTTTGGTGCTAAACCTGCGCCAGATGCTTTACGAGATACCCTCATTTTATAGTGCCCGCTAACCTATTGTTCTCATTTAAACCTAAGGAGGTTAGCGCTCTTTAACAATTTGAATAAAAACAACTTTTTTCTTAGTTAAATTTTAATTTACTTTGAAGTAAAGTTTGCGAGCTTTATTAGCGGAAATATAAGTCAATTGCTTTGTATTTCCAATGATAGAATGTTCGTTGGTCGCGCCCCCCGTGGGCGCGTGGATTGAAACAGACAATTCAGCGTCGTAAGCGCCTCG
>DIYC01000042.1 GCA_002428895.1 Burkholderiales bacterium UBA6064
GGTAAGGTGCTAATCAGGAAAGCCCAAGTCAATAATAAGTTTTGTAATAGACTATTAGTCCTTCCAATTATCTTTAATGAAAACAGAAAGACTTATCCAAACAACATCAATTAAACTCTTAACTCAACTTAAATTGGCCGATTGATTGCTCCAAATCGAAGCAAAAAAATTACAACTGTTCACCTAAAAAAATAATTTTCCTACTCCACTTTTTAACCCTGAAACGTTTCGCAATAAACGTTTCAAAATGCTTGACTTGAACAAAATCACAACACGTGTATAGTAAGATTTTCTATCTTAGGAAACAATTGTACTTTTAAATCATGAGAAACAATACCGAATCACCCAGCATTCCTTCTAACCCAGAAACAATCCCTATTAATTGGCCTGCAGCCATCACATTGTGGGCCACACTCGCTGCATCTATTGTACTTGTGCCAGCCTATGCCATCTGGAATGATTACAGCACCTCAGCCTGGATCACTTTCATCAGTTTGGCACTGTTAAACGGCATCGCAATCACAGCAGGCTACCACCGTTTATGGGCACACCGTGCTTATCAAGCGAACGTGGTCGTTCGGTTTGTCTTGTTAGTGTTTGGCACCATGGCGGTACAAAATAGCGTTTTTGTTTGGGCCAGTGGCCATCGTCGCCATCACCGGCATGTAGATAGTCATGACGAAGATCCCTATGCAGCCACTCGCGGGTTTTGGTTTTCTCACATGGGGTGGATGGTGCGTTGCTACCCTTCGGGTAAAGATGAATTTTCTAATATTCCCGACTTACTTTTAGACCGAATGCTACAGTTTCAACATCAATACTACGCACTTCTGGCTTTGAGTATTAATTTTGGCTTACCTTTTTTAATCGGCTTTTTAACAAACGACTTATGGGGTGTAGTTATTTTAGGGGGATTATTCCGCTTAGTATGGTGCCATCACACCACATTTTTTATCAATTCATTGGCACATATTTGGGGAAAACGACCCTATACTGACACCAATACCGCTCGCGACAACCCCATCTTAGCGTTTTTTACGTATGGCGAGTGTTATCACAACTACCATCATTTATTTCAATACGATTACCGCAATGGTATTCGGTGGTATCAATTTGACCCAACAAAATGGTTAATTTGCGGACTATCTTTTTTGGGTTTAACGCATGATTTAAAAAGAATTCCAGAGTTTAAAATTGAGAAAGCCAGATTAGACATGCAATTTAAAGTCGCACAAAATAAATTGGCTTGCAGCAAACTCTCAAAACTTGAGACTGTTACTGCTCTAAAAAATCGCCTTGCCCATGAATACGATGTATTTACTGCAGCCTTACAACAATGGGCTAAAGTAAAAGAAGAGCAAATTAAAGCCACTAAGCATGCCTTTCACAACTATGACTTGCTCAAAAACTATAAAAACCAACTCGCCCACATTGAGCGACAGCTCAAATCGCAGCGCAAGCGCGTTGATCAAATTTTAGAACAACTGCCCGATTTACTGGCTTAGGCTGTTTTTTTAAACTCAACCAAAGAAACCAATTCATCGACTTTGGCTTCAGCTTGTTGAATATCGGGGGCTTCAATCATAATGCGCAATACTGGCTCAGTGCCCGACGGTCGAATCAATAAACGCCCTGTATCGCCTAGACTTTGACGTACTTTTTGACACGCATGTTGCAACACGCTGTCATCTTGCCAGTTGTACTCTTTCGGCACACGGGCATTTTGCAAAACCTGCGGCATCATTTGCAACGGCACTAAAATGTCTGCTAACGATTGATTTAAATGACACACGGCACGCATCACTTGCAGCGCACTAATAATACCATCGCCTGTAGTATGTTGGTCTAACAACAACAAATGGCCTGAGCTTTCGCCACCAAGATGCCAGCCACGTTGACACAACTGCTCAAACACATAGCGGTCGCCTACTTTAGCACGAACAAACTCAATATTGAGCTTTTCACAGGCCAATTCCAAGCCTAAATTACTCATTTGTGTACCCACCACTCCAGGAATGGGCAAACCACTGGTTTGACGATCGACTGCCAACACATACAGTAGCTCATCACCATTAAAAATTCGACCTGAACTGTCTACACAAATTAGGCGATCTGCATCACCATCTAGAGCAAAACCATAATCGGCCTGATGCTCAATGACTGCATTGGCAATACATTCTGGATACGTAGCACCAACGCCAGCATTAATATTTAAACCATCGGGTTGGGTAGCCAATTCGATCACATTGGCACCCAACTCTCGAAAAACAGACGGTGCAATTTGATAAGCTGCACCATGAGCACAGTCCACGACAACGCGAAAGCCACGCAAATCTTGACCTTGAGGAAAAGTACTCTTACAAAATTCAATATAACGGCCTGATGCATCGTTTAACCGCTTGGCTTTACCCAATTGGTTAGATTGGTTACAGTAACTGCCCAGATTAGAAAGCAAAGTGAGTTCAGCTTCAATTTCCAATTCCCAAGTATCGGGTAATTTGGTACCTAGATGAGAAAAAAACTTAATCCCATTGTCAGAAAATGGGTTGTGCGAAGCACTAATCACAACCCCAGCCGACATGCTGAGCGTTCGCGCCAAATAGGCAACCCCTGCTGTGGGCATTGGGCCAACCAACACCACGTCAACACCAACCGAAATAAAACCCGCTTCAAGGCATGATTCAAGCAAGTAACCACTTACCCGAGTGTCTTTACCAATCAACACCGAAACTTTTTGATTGCGGTGGTGCCGTTTTAAGACCTGGCCAGCTGCTTGGCCTAAGCGAAGAATAAAATCAGGGGTCATAGGAGCCTGACCAACGGTACCGCGAATACCATCTGTACCAAAATATGTTCTAGTCATCGTTATTGTTCACTGGTTCATTGAAATTAATCATAGCCTAAAAAAAGACTCATTTAGATAATTATTAAGTTCACTGTGGTTAAGACTACAGTGATGCCATTCAACCAGTGATAACATAGAAACTAGACCTGATTAACAATTTGGATTGGTTAACTTATGTTTCCAACTTTAAAAACGAGCTATAAAGGTGGGCTGGTTTTAAACGAAAATCCCCTTATTGTCCTATTTAAAAACTTTTTAACCGCAGAGCAATGCCACAGAATTATAAATCTTGCTCAGGCCAAATTGCAACCCGCAAAAGTTTCTAAAGACGAGGGTGATGATTTTTCTAAAGGTAGAACAGGCAGCAATGCTTGGCTTAAATACTCAGAATCAGACGAACTTCTCCAGATCGGCGAAACAATTAGCCAATTGGTTAATTTGCCATTGTCCCACGCTGAAAGTCTACAAATTGTTCATTACGGCCCAGGCCAAAAATACGATGCACATTTTGACAGCTATGACTTGTCTT
Organism: Burkholderiales bacterium UBA6064; assembly: GCA_002428895.1. Lineage (GTDB taxonomy): Bacteria > Pseudomonadota > Gammaproteobacteria > Burkholderiales > Burkholderiaceae_B > Limnobacter. The sequence continues at coordinate 3,375 of DIYC01000042.1, forward strand.
CAACCAAAGGCAAACGCTGCTGCGAAAAAGGCGGACAACGTTTACTCACCTGCTTAATTTATCTCAACAATGTACCCAAAGGCGGGGCCACCGGCTTTCCAAAGCTCAATTTAGAAGTCAAAGCCGAACAAGGTTCTATGGTTATTTTTCACAACGTTGAACACGACAACTACAGCCAGCCTCACAAAGAATCACTACATGGCGGCCTCGAAGTGTTTGAAGGTGAAAAATGGGCTTGCAACATGTGGTTTCATCAATCGCCCGTGAACTATCAGTTTAATTTTGAAGAATACTTTAAGCTGATTCAAGCGGGCATCACACCCTTACAACAGACTAAAGCCAGTCAACGCATCCAAACGATTAGCAATCACAAGAAGGAATTATTTCAACTTGCCACCCAGAGTTTAAACAACGAGTTGTTTAAACACACTTTAGCCAATCAAGGCATTTTGTACTGGCACAACACATCGGAAGAAAGCCCACCGCCTTTTACCAATCAACCCAAACGAATTTTTAAGCTCATTAACCCTGCTCCACTTCAGGTTTTATCCGATCAAATTCAATTGCCTAAATTGTTGGCTCATTATGGCCTGCTTCACCTGTACCCAGAAACATTTTTTTCGAAAAATCACGCACTAGCGTCTCAACATTCAGTGTTTTTCGTGAAAAACCGATTAAATACGAGCGAGAATAAAACTCGCTGCATATCAAGAAACGAATTACAGCAACTCACTTTAAATGATAACGAGGTGATTCAAGGCATCATCAGCAATATTCTAACGTTCGAAAACAAAAAAGTAACAATTCGAGGTTACGTATTATTAGCCGCTTCAGGCATGGCTGCTTATCCCACTGGCGTAGCCATGGTGCATAGCAAGAAATATGATCCTTTATCGGCCGAACAGGAGGTTCAAATGCCTGTTCGGCAGCACCATGAAGAGAATGCAAACAATTCAGGAAAACTGTTAAGTACCCATCAACTCAGTTTAGCCGACGAATACACCACCGCTTTAAATAATCTAGTGGTGTATTTATCACCCGTTTTATTACCCATTTGCAGCCTGATGCAATCCAATGAATTTGCACTTCTCGAAGTGGATTTAATTCCCACAATCAAGGGCAACTACGTATTCATTCAAATGAATTCAGCGCCACACTTTAATTTTTCTGAGAACATACATCAGTTAGTTATTGTACCGATGTTACAATGGGCCATTCGGGGTTTGGTAAAGTTGCCCATTGCAACACCTTAAACGCTTGCACCGTTGGCAACACATCGTGCACCCGCACCACTGCTGCACCCTGTTGCGCAGCCAACAATGCGGCAGCTACCGACCCAACCATTCTTTCTTGAGGTTCGCCCTGTTGAATAATCTCGCCAATCATGCTTTTTCGTGAAACACCCACCAACACACCAGCTCCCAACGATTTAAAGCGCAACAACGATTGAAACAAAAGCGTGTTGTGTTGAAATGTTTTGCCAAAACCGAACCCAGGATCTACTAAAATACGGGTAGATTCAACTCCTGCATCAACAAGTGCCTGCACTCGTTGACTTAAAAAATTGTAGACTTCATCAACAAGGTTACTGTAATAAGGCTGTTGCTGCATCGTAATTGGTTGACCCTGCATGTGCATTACCACCCCACCCACTGAAGACTGAGACAACAAGGCATCTGCTCCTGAATCTCGAAACCCATTCACATCGTTTAAAATATCGACTCCCAACTGAACAGCACGCTGCATCACTTCTGTTTTCATGGTATCGACTGAAACAGGAATATTCCAC
>DIYC01000104.1:0-1784 GCA_002428895.1 Burkholderiales bacterium UBA6064
CAATGCGACAGCTCAACTTGAAAAAATAATTCGGCAAATTGAAAACAGTTATAAAAAAGCCGAATTTTTTGCTCAAGCCATGCCCACACTTCGCAGGTGTTTTTTGTACCCAGAAAAAAACTTATTTGCGTACATTCAGCATTCAATCCGCACCGTGGTTGAAAAACTGCACATCAACACACCGATACTTATTTCAAGCACCCTGCCCATTAACCACACGTTAAAAGGCCAAGATAAAGTCATTGCCATTTGCCGCGCATTACACGCCAGCCAATACATTAACCCGATTGGTGGTGTTGCATTGTATAACTCCAACGATTTTGCGCAACATGGCATTGAACTGCGGTTTTTAGAATCGGGGCTGCCCAGTTACCCCCAATTATCCAATGAATTTGTACCGTATTTGTCGATTGCAGACGCGCTGTTGTGTGCTGGCTTTGAGCAAGTTCAGCAAAGCTTAAAACATTATCGAATTGTTGATCAAGGCCACCATGTTTAAATGGAAAAAACTCGGTTGTGTGTTTAACCCCGCTGATTACCCCAACCGCCCAAATTGGATGCATGAATTTGCCCAGGCACCCCATGCACTTGAACTGAATGACTGCTTACGCGTCTATTTTAACTGTCGGCCTAAGCCCAACGAACATGGGCAATACGTGAGTTATTGTGGGTTTGTTGACTTAGACAAAGACAACTTATTCAAGGTGTTACGCATCTCTGAACAGCCCGTTTTACCGCTAGGACAATTGGGCACCTTTGATGAATTTGGCACTTACCCCTTTTCTGTGGTTGCACACCACAACGAATTGTTAGGCTACTATGGGGGCTGGACACGCTGCGCCTCTGTACCCTTTGATGTTGCGATTGGTGTGGCACGCAGCACCGACGGAGGGCTCACCTTCAAAAAACTAGGCGATGGCCCCGTGTTATCGTATTCGTTACACGAACCCTTTGTAATCAGTGGCCCCAAAATTCGTCAATTTAACAATCAATTGTATTTGTTTTATATTGCAGGCAAAGAATGGCTGCTGGTGAACAATAAACCAGAACCGGTGTATAAAATTCGTTTAGCCACTTCGCACAACGGCCTAGACTGGGACAAACACAACAGCAACTTAATCACCGATTTGTTAGGTGACAACGAGGCACAAGCCAGCCCCGATGTGATTGTTGAAAACGGCCTATACCACATGTTTTTTTGTTATCGCCAACCCACCGATTTTCGTCACAACAAAGCACGCAGTTATCGAATTGGTTATGCGTCATCCAGCGATTTAATGCACTGGCAGCGCAATGATGCTCGCTGTGGCCTTGATATTTCAGAATCGGGCTTTGACAGTGACATGTTGGCCTACCCCCATGTTTTCAAACTCAACGGTAAAACCTACCTATTTTACTTGGGCAACCAAGTGGGGCGTTATGGTTTTGGTTTGGCTGAACTAGAAGGAGAACTCACCCCGTGAAGTGGAACAAACTTGGCCTGGTATTTAACCCCAAAGCCCACCCTTTGGCTGAAGACTTTTTTGGCTACGCGCAGTCACCTCAAACCCTTGAGTTTCCCGATTGTGTGCGTGTGTATTTTTCAACCCGCAAACAAGAAGCGAACAAGCAATTTATCAGTGTGATTCAATATGCTGATTTTGATAAACGTTTTTCGCAAGTATTACGCACCTCGACGCACACCGTGCTGCCTCCCGCAAAATTGGGCACGTTTGACGAACATGGCATTTTCCCAATTAATATTTGCGCTCACGATCAACGCATTTTAGGGTACACCACAGGTG
>DIYC01000104.1:2004-5726 GCA_002428895.1 Burkholderiales bacterium UBA6064
TGGACTCGACGCAGTTCAGTCTCAGTGGATACCGGCATTGGGGTGGTTGAAAGTAAAGATCAAGGTCACACCTTTGAACGCCTGGACGATGGCCCAGTGCTCACCGCATCGTTACATGAACCGTTTTTGGTGTGCGATGCCTTTGTGCGTCACTTTAACAAGCAGTTTCACATGTTTTACATTTATGGCACACGTTGGAAGGTATACCAAACAGGTGAACAACCCGAACGCACCTATGTGATTGGTCACGCCGTGTCGCACAACGGCATCGATTGGAAAAAATCGAACCGCGCATTAATTGAACAAACTGACCCCGATGAATGCCAAGCCCTGCCCACAGTGATTGAAATTCAGGGACGCTACCACATGCTGTTTTGTTACCGCAAAGCCTACAATTTTAGAAGCAATGCACACAACGGGTATCGAATTGGTTATGCCTATTCAGACGATTTAATCACTTGGCATCGAGACGATTCCAAAGCAGGCTTAATGCCTACGCCAGGCCAGTGGGATTCTGACATGATGTGTTACCCGCACTTGTGCCGCTTAAATGAAAGCATATTTGTGCTGTACAACGGCAATGAATTTGGCCGTCATGGTTTTGGTGTAGCCCAGCTAATACAAGTGGACTAAAGTGCTTACATACGCCCTGAACCATGCCACCGAACCAGTTATTCTGCAACACTTACAGGCCTGCAACACGCAATTTTCACCACGACTCAGTACGCGGGTCAATTTAAACGAATTTGCCCATAAAATACGTCAATATGCTGCCACCTTTGAAGCTTGGCACAACGATGCGCTAGCAGGCTTAGTGGCTTGTTATTACAACGACCCAAACAAGGCACTGGGTTTTATCACCCACGTGAGTGTGCTAAGCCCCTATTCGAAACAAGGCATAGCGACTACACTATTACAACACTGTGTTACCTATGGTGAACAACAGCAGTTTGCAACCCTCGAGTTACAAGTGCAGGCCAACAACCAACTTGCAATTCATTTGTACCAACACTTTGGCTTTTACGCCACAACAACGCAACAAGGTTTAATGGTGATGAAAAAAAATATTCAAAAGGCAGTTAATTAACATGAATTCGCCAAGAAATTACAACCAAGAAACACGTGACAACGAAGGCCGAAAATACGCTTACAGTTTTGATTTTGATGTCATGCATCCGTATATGATCGACTCATTTCGACCTTTTTTTCGGCCTGGTAATTTACTCGAACTGGGCAGCTACCAAGGCGACTTTACTCAGCGATTTGAACCCCTGTTTAATGACATCACCTGTGTTGAAGCATCGAGCGATGCGATTGAACATGCACAAAAAAAAGTAGGCTCACACGTTCAACTGATTCATGCTGTATTTGAACAAGTCCAATTGCCTAACACCTACGACAACATTGTTCTCACCCATGTGCTAGAACATTTAGACCGCCCCATTGAAGTATTAAAACGCATTAACACCGAATGGCTAAGTGACACTGGGCGCTTGTTTTTAGTGTGCCCCAATGCCAACGCACCTTCGCGACAAATTGCCGTGAAAATGGGTTTAATTGAACACAACAGTGCAGTCACTGAAGCCGAAGCACAGCACGGTCACCACATCACTTACTCCCTTGACACCTTAGAACGCGATGCGAAAAAAGCAGGACTTCGTGTGGTGCACCGTTCCGGCATATTTTTTAAAGCGTTGGCCAATTTTCAATGGGATCAATTGTTGGGCACTCAGATTATTAGCAAAGACTATTTAGATGGTTGCTACATGCTAGGCCAACAATACCCCGACTTATGTGCCAGTATTTTTTTAGTCTGCGAAAAAGGGCAACCCTCATGATGCGCCCTAAACTGACCAAAGAGGAGTTAAGTCAATTAACACTGAAATCAAATTTAAATGCATTTTCTGATGTACTAGTGCATGTCGCTCTTTTGGTGTTTACAGGCTGGCTGTTTCAAACAGCTTGGCACGAAGGCATGATCATCCACAAATTTGCCGCCTGGTTGGTTTACAGTGGTGCATTTTGTTTTTTAGGACATTATGGGCTAGCGCATGCATTAAGTCATCGCAGCGTGTTTACTGCGAATGACACCAACGACCAACTGTACTGGGTCGTTTCGGTGTTAACCTGGAACAATGCGTTTTATTTTCGTGCAGGGCATCAAATTCATCACCATAAATCCATCGAAGAAGACCCCCAAATTAACCTCACCAAGAAAAAAGACAGTCTTAAAACCAATTGGTGGAAATTGGTACTGTTTGATTATCAACATTTTTACCAAGCAGTCCGCACAACCCTATTAACGGCCTTAGACCTTCCAGGCAAACAATCTCCACCACCTGGCATTGCGTTAAACCACGAAGAAAAACAACAAGCGATTGTATTTACTCGGGCCATCTTAGGTTTTCATGTCATCGTATTCATTTACGCCCTGTCAAACCAACTGTATTGGTTAATTTTTTTAATTAATTTAGGTGCTTTTGGCTTTACCTTACCCAATCGGATTTTGGCACATTTACATCAAGAGTCCACAAAAGGCTATACCCCTGCACCGATAGTGATTGGGAGAACAATTTTATTACCCCGTTGGCTCGCCTTTTTAAGTTGGAACATGAATTATCAAATTGAACACCACTGGTACCCCTCGGTACCTTACAACAAACTGCCCGAATTACATCTGAGGGTGTGCGAATACACCAAACACTCAACCCTAAAAGGAATTACTGCAGCAGTTCATGCCTTAAAGTAAATGACATAATTAAAACCAACCAGTAAAGCGCAAGCCATGTGCTTGACCGAACCACTCTGATTCGTTAACAATAAGTTAGCCTCAACAATACTCCACAAGGTTCAAAAACATGACCACCATTCTTGCTGAAAACCAGGAAGTTGAAGTAACAAGCGAAAAAAATCACACTCAAGAAGCATTTAATACATTACTTGACGAACTCGTCGACATTGAAACTCTGGTTTTAACCGATCGCTTTAAACCCTCAAAAGCGATCGAGGCTTTACTCAAATTATCCAACTTCACTCACCGCAAACCCAACGACCGCATTTTAAGTAGCCACTCGGGCAATACACAAATGTTTTGCACGCGTGTCGCACAACTGTATTGCCGCTTGTTTTTTGACATGAGTTGGTCACCCGATCGACAAGACCTCATCAGACTCATGCTACAAAAACGTTTTATCGGCTATTGTTTTGAATTATCTGGGTTTTGGTCTAACCAATTTTTAATCGATCATCTCAAGCAACGCGCCGATGCAGTGCGCCAATCGGGCAAAGACCTGCCCAACAACCAAGCAGCCATTCGCTTAATTGCACTGGGGAGCATGGCCAACTTAAGCCCAGAAGTATTGGTTGAACTCACCGTTAAAACGTCTGAGATTGCAAGTATCTTAACAATTGGATTATTACTTGATGTACTACCTATCACCTTTACTGGCGAGTCAAATCGACGTTTTTTACTTGAGAATTTTGAATCATTTGATGCCCTCTCACATATACCCGCCTATGCCAACGCGGTGGCTAATGTGTGGATGTTATGTAGTTACAGCACCTCGCCTAAAAAGCACTTAATTAAACAACGGTTAAACCAATGGTATCGCAACTATCATGCCGCACTTCATTTAAAAATACCCACACCAGGGTCGATTAAAGAACCCAAAAACACCTTTAATAAACCTGTATTGGTCATCGCCGCTGAACGGTTTACAAGT
>DIYC01000104.1:5886-8883 GCA_002428895.1 Burkholderiales bacterium UBA6064
GAACGGTTTACAAGCCACCATGCCGTATTTAGATGGTATGCAAAAATTGTTCAAAAATTTAAAAAAGATTTTTTTTTGGTATTGGTTTGCATGGAAGGAGATTCAGACGACCACAGTCGCTCCCTGTTTGATCGCTGCATTTTAATTAATCAAGACAACTTAAACCCGCAAGAAATTGTTGACCAATGTGCGCCCGACTTAGTGTACTACCCCAGCATTGGCATGCGTACTTGGGCCATCTCGTTGGCGAATATTCGCTGGGGTAAACTTCAACTGATGAGCCTAGGGCACCCAGCCTCTTCGTTTTCTGATTGCATCGATGTGTTGTTTACTGGCAGCGCAATGTTTGGTGGTACCGAGGTTTGCTCTGAAAATCAACTCATTTTATCTTCTAAAATTGGCTCGACACTCACCAAATTACCTGATATTGAAATACCCACAGCAACCACATTGTCCAATGACATCATCAACATCGCAATTCCCTGTAATGCGATGAAAATTAATTTACAATTTCTTGTTGCTCTGAAGGAAATTGAACAACAAGCACAAACGCCAATTCACTTTACATTTTTCCCAAACGTGGCTGGTTTAGCTTACCTTTCCACGTTGCGACGCATTCAGTCTTTTTTTCCAAAAGCAACCATTGTGTACAGCAAATCATATCAAAACTACTTAAACCAGCTCAGTGAATATCATTTCGCGATTAGCCCGTTTCCGTTTGGGAATGCCACCTCAACCATCGACTGCTTAATGGTGGGCTTACCTGTATTGGCCATGATAGGCCCAGAACCGCACTCTAGAACTGACTTTATTACTCTTGAAGCATTTGATCTGCAAGATTATTGTGTAGCCGACAGCCCCGAGAGCTACATTCAAGGGGCAATTCACTGGATTAATAATCCTGACATGTTGACTCAACTTCGAGACTTAATCGCCTCGAAACAAGTGGGACAACAACATTTTGATGTGCTTGAAGAAGAGGCCTTATCAAATGAATATTTAAGCGCCATAAACTGGGCATGGGCCAACCAAGAACAACTCATTAACCAACGCCAGCAAGCCTATGAAGCGGCTGGCAATTGGGCTAATTAAGAAGAATTGCCACCGCGAAATATGGCTGGCTTTTCTTCGCCTTGAGCAATAAAACGAAGTGCCAACCCATTGTTACAATAACGTTTACCCGTAGGGGGTGGGCCATCATCAAATACATGCCCTTGATGCCCACCACAATTGCTGCAATGATATTCAGTACGCGGATAAATAAGTTTGTAATCGACTTTAAACGCCACCGCCCCAGCGATTACATCAAAAAAACTGGGCCAACCAGTACCACTGTCGTACTTTTTATCAGACGAAAACAACACCTGATTACAGGCTGCACAGATAAAATGCCCTGCTCGTTTTTCATCATTCAACGGGCTAGTACGTGCACGCTCGGTGCCCTCTTCAAACAGAATGTGATACTGATCCTTGCTGATTCGTTTAAGCCAATCTTGCTGAGTCATCTTCAATTTATTATCACCTGCATGTACCTGTTGACCCCAAAGCCCTAAAGGCGCAGAACATGCTGCAGCCAACACGGCTAGAAAACTTCTTCGCTTTGGCATGATTGTAAACCCTCTTCTAAATCGTTTAATGTTACCATCAACTTGAACCGAATCAACCCTAAGTCACAATCAAAAAAATTTAAACAGGGCTTAAAATGACAGCACGCACTTTAATACATAATTTAAACGTAGCCACTTGCCTATATCAATTTATTGAACAACAAGTCTTACCGCAAACCGGCATCAGCAGTACACAATTTTGGCAAGGCTTTAGCCAAATTGTGTACGATCTAACCCCAAAAAACAGGCAACTGTTGCAACAACGTGATCGGCTTCAAAATGAATTGGATCAATGGCACCAAGCCAACCCAGGGCCCATTCAAAACATGCCTGCCTTTCAATCCTTTTTAAAACAAATCGGTTATCTTGTTGAGCCACCTCAACACGTACACGCTCGCACCCAAAACGTTGACGATGAACTCGCCAAACAAGCTGGCCCACAATTGGTAGTACCTATTTTAAATGCACGCTATGCACTCAATGCAGCCAATGCACGCTGGGGTTCATTATACGATGCACTCTATGGTACCGATGCAATTGGCGAAGCAGATGGTGCAACACGAACGGACAACTACAACCCAAAACGTGGAGCAAAAGTGGTTGCTTTTGCTAAACAGTTTTTAGATCAACACGTTGCTTTACAAACAGGTTCACACGTACAGGCCAGCGCATACACAGTTCAAGACAAGCAACTGGTGATCAGCCTTGCAGATCAAAAAATATTGCTAAAAAATCCGAATCAATTTAAAGGCTATGTCGGCAAACCTGAATCACCCTCTGCCATTCTGTTACAAAACAACGGCATTCACATTGAACTACAAATTAACCGCGACACGCCAATTGGACGCGCTGATACAGCAGGGGTTAAAGACATAGTACTCGAATCGGCCTTGTCAACCATTTTAGACCTAGAAGACTCGGTAGCCGTAGTCGATGCTGAAGACAAAGTCACCGCGTATTCTAACTGGCTTGGCTTACTTCAAGGCACTTTGACTGAACAAGTACAAAAAAACGGTCGCACAATCACTCGCAGCCTAAACCCAGATCGGGTATACACCACGCCAGAAGGCAGCACCCTAACCTTAGCAGGTCGGTCACTACTGTTTCTCAGGAATGTTGGTCATTTAATGACTAACCCAGCCATTTTAATCCACACCGACCAAGAAATACCCGAGGGCATTCTAGATGCAGTAATCACCACTACGATTGCTCTTCATGATTTAAAAGGGCATGGCAAAAACGGTATTCGTAACAGCCGTAAAGGATCAATTTACATCGTCAAACCCAAAATGCACGGGCCTGATGAAGTAGCATTTGCCAACGAACTGTTTACTCGAGTTGAACAACTACTCGGTCTACCCACCAACACCGTGAAACTTGGCATTATGGA
>DIYC01000104.1:9105-11692 GCA_002428895.1 Burkholderiales bacterium UBA6064
CTTGGCATTATGGACGAAGAGCGGCGCACCTCTGTAAACCTACAAGCCTGTATTGCCCAAGCCCAAGATCGAGTTGCGTTTATTAATACTGGTTTTTTAGATCGCACGGGCGATGAAATTCATACTGCCATGCTGGCTGGGCCCATGATTCGCAAAGCCGAAATGAAAGCCACACCCTGGATTACCGCCTATGAAAAAAACAACGTGTTAGTGGGTTTGCAGTGTGGTCTAAAAGGCCGTGCACAAATTGGTAAAGGCATGTGGGCTATGCCCGATCGAATGAAAGACATGCTGGAACAAAAAATAGGACATCCCAAAGCCGGCGCAAACACCGCTTGGACGCCTAGCCCCACTGCTGCTACCTTGCACGCCTTACATTATCACCAAGTCAATGTCGCGCAGGTACAAGACGAGCTGCTACAACAAAATATTCCTGCTTTAAGACAATCGCTGTTAAACGATTTACTTAAAATACCCGTGGCCACAGAAACCAATTGGTCACCTGCTGACATTCAAAGCGAACTTGATAACAACACCCAAGGCATTTTAGGCTATGTGGTACGCTGGGTAGACCAAGGCATCGGTTGCTCTAAAGTACCCGACATCAATAACATTGGCCTGATGGAAGACCGTGCTACTCTGCGAATTTCTAGTCAACACATTGCCAACTGGCTTACTCATGGTATTGTTTCTCAAGAGCAAGTGTTACACACTCTGAAAAAAATGGCCGCGATTGTTGACCAACAAAATCAACATGACCCAGCTTATCAAGCGATGGCGCCACATTTTGAACAGTCTTACGCATTTCAAGCGGCTTGCGACTTGGTGTTTAAAGGGAAAGACCAGCCTTCTGGCTACACCGAACCTTTATTGCACAGTTGGCGACTCAAAGTGAAACACTTAAACTCAGCCTAAGCGGACGAGTTAAAAGCAAAAGCTCAACACCACAAGCCCTTCAAATTATTGATTTGAAGGGCTTTTTATTTATTTATACTAATCCTGAATCAGATTTAAATGTTGAGTATGGAGAAGGTATGAAGAAGGAACCGATTTTCGTCACAAAACCCGCATTACCACCCCTAGACGAATTCATACCTTATTTAGAACAAATTTGGGACAGTAAAGTTCTCACCAACGGTGGCCCTTTTCATGCGCATCTCGAACAAAAACTTTGTCATTACCTCGGGGTTAATCAACTGGCATTGTGTACCAATGGCTCAATTGCGTTACTCACCGCATTACAAGCACTGCGCATTTCGGGTGAAGTCATCACTACACCCTTTACCTTTGTGTGTACTGCACACTCACTGATTTGGAATAATTTAACCCCAGTATTTGTCGATATTGACCCCAACACACTGAATTTAGACCCAAAACAAATTGAATCTGCCATTTCACCACGAACCACGGCAATACTTCCGGTTCATTGTTATGGCACGCCGTGTGATGTCGAACAGATTCAACGCGTGGCCGACATTTATGGCCTTAAAACAATTTACGATGCAGCCCATGCATTCGGTGTGAAATATCAAGGAAAAAGCGTCTTAAATTATGGTGATTTGTCAATTTTAAGCATGCATGCTACCAAAGTGTTTAATACATTTGAAGGTGGCGCAATTGTATGCCACGATGAAAAAATGAAAGAACGAATTGGTTACTTAAAAAATTTTGGTTTTGCCGACGAAGTTACTGTCACTGCCGCTGGCATTAACGGCAAGATGAGTGAATTTAACGCTGCACTGGGGCTTTTGCAACTTCAATATATCGATGCCAACCTAGCTAAACGCAAAGCGATCGATAAACGCTATCGTGAGCATTTTAAACACATTCAAGGCATCACGGTGTTAACTCCACCCAAAGGCACTCAAAGCAACTATTCTTATTTCCCAATTTTTGTCAATGAAGATTACCCGCTAACACGTGACCAACTTTATTTCACAATGAAAGATCATCAAATCAATGGTCGCCGCTACTTTTACCCGTTAATTAGCGAAATGCCCATGTACCGGCAACTTAGCTCAGCAAAAGCAGACAACTTACCCCATGCTCACCGCGCTGCCAATACAGTCATTTGTTTACCCATTTACCCCGATTTAAAATTATCAGATGTGGATAAAATTTGTGAGTTAATCAGCAACGCGGCAACTTCGAAAAAAAGTACAGCCCGTAAAAAAATAGTGTCTGACACTGCGCACAAAACACAAGTGAAAAAAACTCTAAACGGATCACTTCGGCACCATTAAGAATGAATCGCACTGGTTTTTTCTATAACGCTAAACAATTCACCCACTTCGCTATGCAGTGGCACACGCAAGCTATCGTCTAAGTCTAGCGGTTGCGCCTTCCAATTAGGGTCTCTAAGCGACTCAACCATCATTTGGTTAACGAGTAATTGAACATTTATCTGTGCATGCAACGCTTCAAGCCTTTTAAAATCTGACCAAATAGGCCCTGCCACCCAAAAACCACCAGGCTGTATGATTTGTCTTGGGCTGCTGCAGCCTTTACCACCAACCACCAACACTTTAATTTGTTGCAATGGATGCACATTCACCTTTTGCACTCGTGGAATTTTTAAACTCATTAA
>DIYC01000104.1:11888-12645 GCA_002428895.1 Burkholderiales bacterium UBA6064
ATTAAAATTTGCAACGCACACGCCACCGCCCGAAATTTAAACTGCGGTAATTCAACAGGCGAGTTAAATACTGCCGTAATGTGATCGCTTTGCATCGAAATCACAAAACCGCTGAAATCAGAAATCATTAAACAAATTCGACGCAACTCAAGACGTACGGCACGCTGTGACTGAACACCTAACGGTACCGGCCAACGTAAAGACAAAATCACCATCTCTTTAACTTCGTCGCTACGCTTTAACACTTTTGGATTTGCAAACAAACGTGCTTTTAACTCGAACGATAAATACGCAGACTGAATGGAATCAATAAATTGCAATTCATGAAAATACTGTTTTTTTCGTAATAACCAACCCAAGCCAACCCCAAGCACCACCACTACCCAAAAATTAAACCAGGGCAACAACAAGTGGCTGGCAGCAAACCAATCGACCCAAAAATACCAGAACAACACTAAACCCAACACACTGCAGACACGCCAACGTTTCAGCGCAATATGACGCCCTACAAACAAGCAAACAAAAGCGAACAAAAACAGTAACACCCAGACGAAAAAATCAGACACTGGCACAATCGCCTGACCCGATTCAATCGCATACAAAGACAGTGCATGATAATCAACCCAAGGCACACGACTCAAATCCGCCTGACTCCAACTCAACCAAGGCAACAAGATTTGTGGGCTATCTGCCGTATCCAGCCCAATCAAAATAACTTTGTCGTGAAACCATTTAAACGGAATGTCACTGACTTCAT